>JBDSRF010000001.1:0-8893 GCA_039929445.1 Arachnia sp.
CCCACCACGTGACGTGGTGGGGCGCTTCGGCTGTCAGCGGAACTGTCGGAACACAAGATTAGGCTGGTGACATGAGACCCATCGATGAACTGCGCCGACAGGTGGCACCCCTGAAGGTGCAGGCCGAGTTCGAGCCCTCCGGTGACCAGCCCAAGGCCATCGATGAACTGGAGCGTCGCATCAACTCGGGCGAAAAGCACGTGGTGCTGCTCGGCGCCACGGGAACAGGCAAGACGGCCACTGTGGCGTGGCTGGCGGAGCGTGTGCAACGCCCCATGCTGGTGATGCAGCCCAACAAGACGCTGGCGGCGCAGTTCGCCAACGAGTTGCGGTCCTTCTTCCCTGACAACGCCGTCGAGTACTTTGTGTCGTACTACGACTACTACCAGCCGGAAGCGTACGTCCCGCAGACGGACACCTACATCGAGAAGGACTCATCCCTCAACGAGGAGGTGGAGCGCCTCCGCCACTCGGCCACCAGTTCGCTGCTCACCCGTCGAGACTGCATCGTGGTGGCCTCCGTCTCCGCCATCTACGGCCTCGGAACACCGGAGGAATACCTCAAGCAGCGCGTCACCCTGCGGGTAGGGGAGCAGTTCGACCGGAACTCCCTGCTGCGCCACCTCGTGAACATCCAGTACGCCCGCAACGACCTCGCCGGCACGCGAGGCACCTTCCGGGTGCGGGGCGACACGCTGGAGATCTTCCCCATGTACGAGGAGAACGCCGTCCGCGTCGAGTTCTTCGGCGACGAGATCGAGCGGATCTCCACCATGCAGGCCCTGACCGGCACGGTCCTGCACGACGAGCAGGAAATCTACGTCTTCCCTGCCACGCACTACTCGGCGGGTTCCGAGCGGATGGAACGGGCCATCACGAGCATTGAGGCCGAACTCGTCGTGCGGCTCCAGGAGCTCGAGTCCCAGGGCAAACTCCTGGAGGCACAACGGCTGAGGATGCGCACCAGCTACGACATCGAGATGATGCGCCAGATCGGCACGTGCTCGGGCATCGAGAACTACTCGTCGCACGTGGATGGCCGCGCACCCGGCACTGCGCCGTCGTGCCTGCTGGACTACTTCCCGGAGGACTTCCTCCTGGTGGTGGACGAGTCCCATGTCACCATCCCCCAGATCGGGGGCATGTTCGAGGGCGACGCCTCCCGCAAGCGCACCCTCGTGGAGCACGGGTTCCGCCTCCCCAGCGCCATGGACAACCGGCCCCTGAAGTTCGACGAGTTCGTGGACCGCGTCGGCCAGACCATCTACCTGTCGGCCACGCCGGGTCCGTACGAACTGGACCGCTCCGACGGCTACGTGGAGCAGATCATCCGTCCCACCGGACTCGTGGACCCGGAGGTGATCCTGAAGCCCACCAAGGGCCAGATCGACGACCTCATGGGCGAGATCAAGCTGCGCGTGGAGCGCAACGAGCGGGTACTGGTCACCACCCTGACGAAGAAGATGTCCGAGGACCTCACGGACTACCTCATGGACAACGGGATCAAGACACGGTACCTCCACTCCGACATCGACACCCTGCGTCGCATTGAGTTGCTCCGCGAGCTGCGTCTCGGAGAGTACGACGTCCTCGTGGGCATCAACCTGCTCCGCGAGGGCCTCGACCTGCCAGAAGTGTCACTCGTGGCCATCCTGGATGCGGACAAGGAGGGTTTCCTGCGCTCGGAGCGGTCCCTCATCCAGACCATCGGACGCGCGGCCCGCAACGTCGCCGGTGAGGTCCACATGTACGCGGACAAGATCACGCGCTCCATGGCGGCCGCCATCGACGAGACCAACCGGCGGCGCGCCAAGCAGGTGGCCTACAACAAGGAGATGGGCGTCGATCCCCAGCCACTGCGCAAGAAGATCGCCGACATCACCGACATGCTGGACCGGGAGGACGCCGACACCGAGGACCTCCTCGCCAAGGGGAAGCAGGCGCGCGGGTCCAGGCGCAACGGCGGGCTCGACGCCTCGGGCATGGCAGTCAACGAGTTGAGCGACCTCATCGAGAACCTCACGAGCCAGATGCACCAGGCAGCCGCGGCGCTGCAGTTCGAGGTGGCCGGCCAGCACCGCGACGAGATCTCGGACCTCAAGAAGGAATTGCGGCAGATGATCGAGGCCAACAAGTAGGGCCCCTCAGCCCAGCGGACGCGCCGCCGCAGCCAAACCGCCGATGGGCCCGTCCCACAGCTCGCGGACGAGCCGGCGCGTCTCCTCCGGGTCACCGGAATTGTCCAGCACCCAGGTGGCAGCCGCCAGCCGATCCGGCCGTGCCACCTGCGCGGCCAGACGGCCGTGAGCCTGTGCTCGCGTCAGGCCGTTGCGTTCCATGAGGCGCCGCACCTGCACCTCCTCGGGAACATCCACCACGACGACGCCGTCGAAGTTTCCCTGCTGGCCCGTCTCCACCAGCAACGGGATGACGTGCACCACGACGGCATCCTCGGGGCTCGCCTCCTGCAGGCGGCGCGCCTCCGCCCTGACGCGAGGATGGACGATGGCATTCAGGGCCGCGCGGGCGTCTTCGTCGCGGAACACCGTGTCACCCAACCGGGCACGGTCCAGCGATCCATCGGGCAGGAGGATGTCCTGCCCGAAGCGGGTCACGACCTCCGCCAGGCCGGCGGAGCCGGGCTCCACCACCCGGCGGGCCAGCACGTCGGCATCGATGATGTGGGCCCCCAGAAGCGCCAGCCCGTCGGACACCAGTGTCTTGCCCGACGCGATGCCGCCCGTCAACCCGATGCGAACCATGCCGTTGAGCCTAGTGGGCCGCTGTGCCGCTACGCTCGTGAGTCGTTCACGGGGGCCGACAGCCCCCAACTCCCAAGAAGGACACGCAAACATGGCTCGAATTCTCTGGATCGTCCTCGTCGTACTGGTGGTGTTGTGGCTCATCGGTTTCCTGACCCACATCGCCGGCAACCTCATCCACATCATCCTCGTGGTGGCGCTCGTGGTCCTGGTCATCAACCTCATCAGGGGGCGCAAGGCAGTCTGACCCAGCTCCGGATGCGTGGACCCCGGCCCCCGTGACGCACGGGAACATGACGAAGGAGGCCCGCCCCTGATCGGGCGGGCCTCCTTCGTTGCCTACGGGCGGCTGATCAAGTGCTGATCAGCTACCACCGGTGAGCTTGTCGCGGAGAGCCTGCAGGGCCTCGTCGGAAGCCAACGAACCCTCGCCGGTGTTCTCCTGCGTGGATGCCGACGAGAAGCCGGTGCTGGCCTGCACTGCGGCCTCCCGCTCGGAGTTCTCCGCATCGGAGACCTGCTTCTTGTGGGCTTCCCAACGGGTCTGGGCCTCGGCGTACTGCCGCTCCCATGCACCCTGCTGGTCCTCGTAGCCGGGCTTCCACTCCTGGGTCTCCGAATCGAAGCCCTCGGGGTAGATGTAGTTGCCCTGGTCGTCGTAGCTGTCGGCCATGCCGTACAGGGACGCGTCGAACTCTTCGGCGTTGATGTCGAAGCCCTCGTTCGCCTGCTTCAGCGACAGGGAGACGCGACGACGCTCGAGGTCGATGTCGATGACCTTGACCATGACCTCGTCGCCCACCGACACAACCTGCTCGGGGATCTCGACGTGGCGCTCGGCCAGTTCGGACACGTGGACCAGGCCCTCGATGCCGTCGCCCACGCGGACGAATGCACCGAACGGAACCAGCTTGGTGACCTTGCCGGGCACGATCTGACCGATCTGGTGCAGACGCGCGAACGTCTGCCACGGGTCTTCCTGCGTAGCCTTCAGCGACAGGGAGACGCGCTCGCGGTCCATGTCCACCTCGAGCACCTCGACGGTGACGGGGGTGCCGACCTCGACAACCTCGTTCGGGTGGTCGATGTGCTTCCAGGACAGCTCGGAAACGTGCACGAGGCCGTCGACGCCACCGAGGTCCACGAAGGCACCGAAGTTGACGATCGAGGACACGACACCCTTGCGGATCTGGCCCTTCTGCAGCTGTGTGAGGAACGTCTGGCGAACCTCGGACTGCGTCTGCTCGAGCCATGCACGGCGGGACAGGACCACGTTGTTGCGGTTCTTGTCGAGCTCGATGATCTTGGCTTCGAGTTCCATGCCCACGTAGGGCTGAAGGTCGCGGACGCGACGCATCTCCACCAGGGACGCGGGCAGGAAGCCACGCAGGCCGATGTCGACGATGAGGCCGCCCTTGACGACCTCGATGACGGTGCCGGAGACGACGCCGTCCTCTTCCTTGATCTTCTCGATCGTGCCCCAGGCGCGCTCGTACTGAGCCCGCTTCTTGGACAGGATGAGACGACCTTCCTTGTCCTCCTTCTGCTGGACAAGGGCCTCAATCTCATCGCCAACGCTGACCACGTCAAACGGGTCAACATCGTGCTTGATGGAGAGTTCCTTGGAAGGAATGACGCCTTCGGTCTTGTAACCGATGTCGAGCAGGACTTCGTCCCGGTCGACCTTGACGACGATGCCAGAGACGATGTCGCCGTCGTTGAAGTACTTGATGGTGGCGTCCACGGCAGCCATGAAGGCTTCAGGTGTGCCAAAGTCGTCGACTGCGATAGTCGATGCCTCAGAGGAGGAGGTCATGTAGTAGGGCTCCGAAAAGGGGTGTGCCAAGCGCTTCGCAGCCTTGTCGTCGGGGAGCCAGTAACTTCGAGTCGGACCGTTCAACGCGTCCACCCCACTACGTCCGGGGATGGACAGGCCACAATGCCGTTCCACTCTAGCCGCGGGCGGCCGTGCCGGTCAAACAACCCGTGCCGGTGGGACGGGTTACCCTTGCTGGGTGACCAACCTTCCCGTGATCGGTGACCGCCGACGTCTCATCGTCCTCGTCGCTGCAGTGGTGGTGATCGTGGGCCTGCTCAGCTGGTTCCTGCTGCGCCCCCCCATGACAACGCAGGTGGAACCGGCACCGATCGCCACCACCTCCGCACCCACACCGGCTGCCTCACCGTCACTGTCACCGACCCTGTCGCCTTCGCCGTCGTTGGTCGCCAGCATCGTCCCGGTGAGCTCCGCGCCCCCACCGCCCCCACCATCGCCGTCGCCCTCCCCCTCACCGCAGGGCCTCTGCCAGGCCCCCACGGAAGCCGGGTTCGTGCCCGTGCGCTACGAGATCGAGCGGTTCAACTCCGACGACAAGGTGGTGTCACTCGGCCTCGACAAGGACGGCTCGATCGCCGCTCCCCCGCTGGACGAACCCAGCATGGCGTCCTGGTGGAACCAGGGACCCAGGGCGGGGTCGGACGCCGGCAAGGTCGTGCTCTCCATCCACACCTATCGCAGGGGTGGTGCGATGGGGAACAGGCTGTTCGACGGCGGCAGGAGTGCCCTGCAGCCCGGCGACCGCATCATCCTCCGCGGGGCAGACGGCCAGGTGGCGTGCTACGACTTCGTCGAGGCCAAGAAGGTGGCCGTGACGGACTACGACCCCGCCTCCAACGACATGGTCGACTACGACGGAAAGCCGCTGCTGACCATCATCGTCTGCTGGGACTACGTCAAGGGTTCCAAGGCATGGGACTCCCGCGTGTTCTTCTACGGCAAGCCCGTCGTCGGAGACTGAACGTCACCGCTGGCCCCCGCGGACCAAAGGCGCCCCGTGCGGTCAGTGGGCGGCCGTGAACCAGGAGTTACCGACGCCCACGGACACCTCCAGCGGTACTTCGAGGTCCATGGCGGCGCCCATGTGGTGGCGAACCAGTGCAGCCACGGCCTCCTGCTCGCCGGGGGCGACCTCGATGACGAGTTCGTCATGCACCTGCAGCAGCATGCGGCTGACGAATCCCTCCTCGGCCAGGGCACGTCCCACGTTGATCATGGCGATCTTGATGACGTCGGCCGCCGACCCCTGGATGGGCGAGTTGAGAGCGGCACGCTCCGCCATTTCCCGGCGCTGACGGTTGCTGGAGGTGAGATCCGGGAGGTAGCGACGTCGGCCCAGCATCGTGGACGTGTACCCGCTGCGACGCGCCTCGGAGACGACGTCTGCCAGGTACGCCTGCACGCCACCCACCCTCGAGAAGTAGTCCTCCATGAGTTCCTTGGCCTCACCGACGGAGATCTTCAGCTGGTTGGACAGACCGAAAGCGCTCAGCCCGTAGGCGAGCCCGTAGTTCATGGCCTTGATGCGCGAGCGCATCTCGGAGGTGACGCCGACGGGTTCCACGGAGAAGACCTTGGAGGCCATCTCGTTGTGGAAGTCGCGGCCCGAGCGGAAGGCCTCGATGAGGCCGGCATCCCCGCTGGCGTGCGCCATGATGCGCATCTCGATCTGGGAGTAGTCGGCGCTCATCAGCGCGTCGAAGCCCTCCCCAGCGACGAAGGCGCTGCGGATCTGGCGACCCAGCGAGGTGCGAATGGGGATGTTCTGCAGGTTCGGGTCTGTGGAGGACAACCGGCCCGTTGCTGCGATGGTCTGCACATAGGTGGTGTGGATGCGACCGTCCGGCTGGATTGCCGTGAGCAGTCCGTCGACGGTCTGGCGCAGCCTTATGGAGTCCCGATGGGCGAGCAGGTACCCCAGGAACGGGTGCTCGGTCTTGGCGAAGAGCCCCTCGAGCGCCTCGGCATCGGTGGTGTAGCCGGACTTGGTACGGCGCGTCTTCGGCATGTCCAACTCGTCGAAGAGCACGGCTTGCAACTGCTTGGGTGAGCCCAGATTCACTTCATGCCCCAGCACCTCCCAGGCCGACGACTGGGCGGCCGTGACGGCGGTGTCGAATTCCTTTCGGAGCGCCTCCAGCCGTTCGATGTCGACGGCCACGCCGACGCGTTCCATCTCGGCCAGCGTGCGCTGCAGAGGCAGCTCCACCTCACGGAGCAGGTGGTCGGCGTCCCGCTCCACCAGTTCGAGCCGCAGCGCATCCCCGAGGTCGAAGACCGCGCGGGCGTGCAGCATCGCGATGGTGGCGGACTCGTCGTCGTCACTGGGGAAGTCCAGCGTGAGCTGGGGCGAGTCGTCAGGGGCGGCCTCGGCCGCCAGTTCGCGCTTCAGGTGGCGCAGAACAAGGTCACCGAGGTCGTAGGTGCGCTGGTCGGGGCGCAGCAGGTAGGCGGCAAGGAGGGTGTCGAGTTCGATGCCACGGAGCTCCCACCCGCGGGACCAGCACGCCAGCGTCGGGCCCTTGGCCTCGTGGACCACCTTCCGTGGCGTCGGGTCGCCCAACCATGCCGCGAGGGCCGCGTCGTCGGCCGGGATGAGCTGCGCCACGTCAATCCAGGCGCCCGTCCCGTCAGCAGCAGCCAGCCCGATGCCCCGGATGTCGCCGGCGCCGGAACCCCAGGACCCCACGAAGTGCATGCCCGTGCTGCCCTGCGCATGCTCCGCGAGCCACGCCCCCACCTGGCCCTGCGACAGCGTGGTCCCCTCCACCGTGAAGGCGCCCGTGGCCTCGGCGGGCGCCTCGGGGGACAGTTCCAGCAGTCGCTCCCGCAGCACCCTGAACTCGAGGGCGTCGAACAGTTCGTGGACCCGCTCACGATCCCAGTCCTGACGCAGCGTGGCGTCAACCGCCAGCGGCAGCTCCAGATCCCGCACCAGCGCATTGAGCCGGCGGTTCCGCACCACGGAGTCCAGGTGGGTGCGCAGCGACTCACCGGCCTTCCCCTTGATCTGCTCCGCGCGGGCCACGATGTTGTCGAGGCCGTCGTACTCGGTGATCCACTTCGCGGCCGTTTTCGGACCCACCCCCGGCACGCCGGGAAGGTTGTCGCTCGTCTCCCCCACCAGCGCGGCGATCTCGGGGTACCGGGCGGGCGGGACAAGGTACTTCTCCTCCACTGCCTCCGGCGTCATGCGCGCCAGGTCGGACATGCCCTTGCGGGGATAGAGGATCGTGACGTCCTCGGTGACGAGCTGGAAGGCATCCCTGTCGCCGGTGACCACGAGGACGTGGAACCCGTCCGCGGCGGCCTGCGTGGTGAGGGTGGCGATGACATCGTCGGCCTCGTAGCCCGCGAGTTCCACATGCGGGACGTTCAGGGCGTCCAGCACATCCTTGATCAGCGTGACCTGCCCCTTGAACTCGTCGGGGGACGCGGACCGGTTGGCCTTGTACTCGGGGTAGCTGTCGGTGCGGAAGGAGTGGCGGGACACGTCGAACGCCACGGCCACGTGCGTGGGCTTCTCATCGCGGAGCACGTTGATGAACATCGAGGTGAACCCGAACACCGCATTGGTGTGCTGGCCGGTTGTGGTGGAGAAGTTCTCGACGGGCAGCGCGAAGAACGCCCGGTACGCCACGGAGTGACCATCGATGAGCAGCAGACGCGGTTTGGAATTCACCCACCCGAGGATAGCGGCCGCCGCGGGCGGGTGTTTTCCGTGTGGCACAGTGACCCCATGAACACCCCCCTGCCCGAGTGGCTGCGTGACCTCGACTTCCCGCTGGACAAGAAGATGGGGTTCGAGATGCACGAGCTGACGGCTGAGCGTGTGGTGGGGAGCATCCCGGTGGAGGGCAACACCCAGCCGTTCGGGCTCCTCCACGGTGGTGCGTCAGCTGTGCTGCTGGAGTCGCTGGCGTCGATGGGGGCCGTCGCCCATGGCATGCCCATGAACAAGGTGGCGGTGGGCGTCGACCTCAACATCACCCACATCCGCTCCGCCACCCGGGGCAGGGTCACGGGTGTCGCAACGGCACTGCACCTGGGACGGCGCACGGCCATCTACGCGGTGGAGATCACCGACGACGAAGGACGCCGCACCGCCATCGGCCGCCTCACCTGCCAGATGATTGAACGCCCTGCTGGGTAGCCCGAACCGACTGTCCACGCGATCTTGGCCCCGGTGGCGGGCAAGGGTGCGGAGCCCCCAGCGGGGGGACACGGGGGGCGGAGCCCCAGCGGCGGGCAAGGGGGCGGAGCCGCCAGCGGGGGGACACGGGGGCGGAGCCCC
>JBDSRF010000002.1:0-2043 GCA_039929445.1 Arachnia sp.
TGCAGTTGACGAAGGTGGGTGCCTGGACCAAGCAGCGTCAGGACAATGCGGCGTTCCTGTCAGCGAACCTGGAGGGTGTTGTGACTCCTCCGACGTTGCCGGGTGCGGTGCATGTGTTCCACCAGTACACGGTGCGGGTGGCTGATGATCGTGATGGTTTCTCTGCGGCGTTGAAGGAGCAGTACCAGGTGGGCTCGGGGATGTTCTACCCGGTGCCGAACCACCGGCTCAAGCCGTTCCAGTCGCCGGTGGAGTTGCCGGAGACCGAGCGTGCCGCCAAGGAGTGCCTGTCGTTGCCGGTGCACCCGTCGCTGTCCCGGGCTGACCTGGAGCGTGTCGTGGCCGCTGTCAACGCTTTGGCGAAGGCAGGTGCCTGAGATGGGAAACCTGAGGGCTGGTCTGATCGGGATCGGCATGATGGGGCGTCACCACGCCCGCGTGCTGGGGTCCCTGGAGGGTGTCGACCTGGTGGGGATCATGGATCCCGGGGGCGACAAGTTCAACGTGGCTGGTGGGCGCCCGGTGTTTGACACTGTGGAGCAACTGCTGGAGTTGAAGCTGGACTACTGCATGGTGGCGGTGCCCACGGCTCTGCACCTGGAGGTGGGGTTGAAGCTGGCTGCGGCCGGTGTCCACGCCATCATCGAGAAGCCGTTGGCGGTGGATGTGGTGAGCTCGAACCAGCTCGTGGATGCGTTCGCGGCGGCCTCGCTGGTGGGTGCTGTGGGCCACATCGAGCGCTACAACCCGGCTCTGCAGCAGGCCCGCAAACGGATCGCTGATGGTCAGTTGGGGCGTGTCATCCAGGTCGCGACCCGCCGGCAGGGCCCGTTCCCGGCCCGGATCGCGGACGTGGGTGTGGTCAAGGACCTCGCCACCCACGACATTGACCTGACCGCCTGGGTGGTGCAGTCGCGCTACGAGCGGGTGGCGGCGAACTCGAACAACCTCTCGGGTCGCCAGTACGAGGACCTCATTTCGGTCACTGGTCTCCTTCGGGGCGGGATCGTCGCGAACCACCTGGTGAACTGGCTGTCCCCGCTGAAGGAGCGTGTCACGATCATCACCGGCGAGACGGGCACCTTCGTGGCCGACACCCTGACCGCTGACCTGACGTACTACGCCAACGGCACCATCGAGAACACGTGGCAGGACCTGGCCCAGTTCAAGGGTGTCAGTGAGGGCGACGTGGTCCGCTACGCGTTCTCCAAGCCGGAGCCGCTGATGCGGGAGCACGAGAACTTCCGCGACGCAGTCCTGGGCAAGGACGCGGACATCGTCACGCTGGAACAGGGCCTCAACACCGTCCGGGTGGCCGAAGCCGTCATTGAGTCCGCCAACACCGGCGAGACCATCAAGCTGTAACTGCTGGGCAGCGGGGCCGTCAGGGACATCCCCGGCGGCCCCGTTTCCACGCCCGGACCCACCCCACAGGTCTAGCGTGGGTGCATGAGCGATCCCTTCTGCGTCGGTCTGGAACAGGTGCGTCGCGGCGACCTCGCCGTCGCCGGCGGCAAGGCCGCCAACCTGGGGGAACTCCTCCACGCCGGCTTCGACGTGCCGCCCGGTTTCGTCGTCACGACGCAGGCCTACCGCGCGGCGGTGGGGCCCGCCCGTGCCCTCGACGACGTGAAATTGGCGGGGCTGCCGGTGGACGTTGCCGACGCCATCCGGCAGGCCTACCGGTCCATGTCGGACGGACCCGTCGCGGTCCGCTCCAGCGCCACCGCCGAGGATCTGCCGGGCGCCGCCTTCGCAGGTCAGCAGGACACGTTCCTGGGCGTGCAGGGTGAGGATGCCGTGGTGGAGGCAGTGCAGGCCTGCTGGGCGTCCCTGTTCACCGACCGGGCCGTTGCTTACCGGCAACGCCTCGGCATCGATCCCGCCGGCGTCGCCATGGCGGTAGTGGTGCAGGCGATGGTGCCCGCGGACGTCGCTGGCGTGATGTTCACGGCCGACCCCGTTACGGGGGCCAGGGACGAGGTGGTGATCGCCGCGGCGCGCGGGCTGGGGGAGGCCGTGGTCTCGGGGGAGGTGACGCCG
>JBDSRF010000003.1:0-17009 GCA_039929445.1 Arachnia sp.
GAACGCGCCCACGGCGACAACTTGGCGACGGTGCTGGCGAACGCCTCGAATGGGTCGGCCATCGCAATCCACTTGGGGGACGTGACGAGGGTTCCGACCACCACCCAGGCCACCCAGGCCGCCGCGGCGCCGCGCAACACCGGCAGGGTGGCCGCCAGCGGCTCCACCAGCTCGAACCACGCGAAGGCCAGGAGAGCGGCCGCGGCCGGCAACCGGGAGCGAGTGTTGGTGCTGGGTGCAGGCGCGGTGCCACCGAGGCCCCTCAGCAGGAGGCGAATGGGGTTGGTGCGGCGGTGCACCTCACCGAACAGGAGGGCAATGGGGACCAGTCCCACCCAGAGCCAGACGAACACGAAGCCGAAGATCGGGTTGTCGGTGCGGTCCGGTCCGAACACGAGGGACGCGACTGCCACGAGCCAGACGAGCCCCACCAACAAGCGCAGGGGCCGGGAGACCCAGGGGGAGTCGACCACCCGTGTCAGGCGCGGAAGGTCGCGACCGCTCCGGTTGAGGTACCGCGGCTCCCGCCACGCGAACAGGAGGATCCAGAAGGTCACCACCAAAACCAGGGCTGCGGCGGTGACGATGAGCGGGAACGGCAGCGGCAGGTCCTCCCGGGAGGCGATGCCGTGCAGCGGGGTCACGACACGACCAGCTTGATCCAGATTGCGTCGGGTTCATGGGTCTCGATTTCGAAGGCCCCTGACATGCTCGCCTTGAATGTCTTCGCTGTGGTCCCACCGGCCTTCAGGGTCAGTTCCTCGTTGAACCCGTGGACGTGGAGCAGCCCGTCCACCTCGGAGGACACCTCCAGCGTCACCTCCGAGCCGAGCGGCACCCGCTCCTCCACCGGTGCGTCGGGAGCGTCGGCTGTCACGTCGAGGTGGATGGTTGTGGGGGCGACGCTGGCCGGGGTGGAGCAGCCCACCAGGCCCGCGACGAGGGCGAGCGGCAGAAGGGCGCGGATGAGGCGAAACATGTCTCTCCTGATGGGATCTGGATCGGTCCCAACCTACCGGCTCCCCACGGAACCGTTGCCCGGACATGCAGCGCTAGGCTGTCCCCGTGGAACGCCAACTCGTCTTCGTCCCTGTATCCCGCGCGGAACTCGACGCCATCCAGGGGGAGTCCCGTCTCAAGGACCGCCCCGCGCATCGAGTGACCCCTGAACTTCTGGAGGAGCTGGGCTTCGAACCGGATCAGCAGGAGGACGCCGAGTACGCCACTCTGGTGCTGGCATCCGTTGCCGCGCTGGCGGCGCACGGTGAGCGGCTCGTCCTTGTGGCGGAGGTGGATGGCTCGTTCATCTCACCGGGGGAGGACCCCTCCAACGGGGGCTGCGTCGTGTCCCGGGTCCCACCAGCGGCCATGACGTGCTGGTTCGGTGACGCCGACGATGTTGATCCCACGGCGGCTGCGGCCGCGGCCAGGGGCCTGGAGATCGACATCGCCTGGGAGATGGACGAGGTGCAGCAACTGCTGCACGGCCACGACCTGCTCTGGAACGACGTCGAGGAGTACCGCCGGCAGGACTGAACCTGGGCCTCCTCCCGTTCAGGCGGTCCGTCCGGGTGAGACGATGGGCCTGATACGCGTCAATCCCAGCAGGAGGTGGCCGCATGCCCAGAGCAATGTGGAGTGGATCAGTGTCCTTCGGATTGGTCTCGATCCCGGTGAAGCTGTACGGCGCCACCGAGGACAAGGACATCAGCTTCCACCAGGTGCACGCCGAGGATGGTGGCCGGGTGCGCTATCAGCGTGTCTGCGAGAAGTGCGGCGAGGTGGTCAAATGGGGCGACATCGCCAAGGGCTACGAGGCCCCGGACGGCCGGGTGGCCGTGCTCACCAGCGAGGACCTCGATGCGCTGCCCCTGACCTCGCTGAAGGCCGTGGACGTTGTTCAGTTCGTCGACGCCGACGAGATCGACGACATGTACCTGCAGCGCGCCTATTTCATGGAGCCGCAGAAGACCGGCCAGAAGCCCTACGTACTGCTGCGCGAGGCGCTGTGCAGGGGCAACAAGGTGGCCGTGGTGAAGGTGGCGCTCCGGTCGCGAGAGTCGTTGGCGCTCATACGTCCGCACAAGGACCTGCTCCTCATGCACACCATGTACTGGCCCGACGAACTGCGCGACGGCGACTTCGCCGCGCCCTCGGAGGAGGTGACGATCTCCGACGCGGAGATCGAGATGGCCAACCTTCTCATCGGGCAACTGGAGGGGCATTTCGACCCCGACGCGTTCAGCGATTCGTACCGCGAGGCGTTGGAGGAGGTCGTCGAGGCGAAGCTCTCCGGCTCGCCCATGCCGGAGCAGGAGGACACGTCACAGCCGGTGGGGGACGTGGTGGATCTCATGGCCACGCTCAAGGCGTCCGTGGAGGCGGCCAAGAAGCGCCGCGAGGAGGCTGCGCGGGCCAAGGCCAGCTGAACGGCCTTCGCCAGATCTGGCCGGATCATCCTCGACCGTTGGCCACGTGGAGCACAATGGATACATGACTGTATCCACATGCGACCGCAAAAGCGTCCGGGCAGGCGAGGGCCCGGGGCCCGGAATCGAGTCGGTGGACGGCATCTGGCACGTGCGCGACGCGGCACTGGTGAGGGAGGTGCTGCGGTCCAAGGACGGCACCACCCAGGCCGGGTTCACCTCCGAGTCCGTCAGCACGGCCCGGCTCCGTCAGCCCATCCTCTTCGCCGACGGCGAGGAGCACCGCAAGCAGCGCTCCCGGATCGCACGGTTCTTCGCCCCGAGGGTGGTTTCCGACAGGTACCGGGAGTTGATGGTGCAGCGCGTGGACGCCTTGCTCGCGGCTGCCGGGGACAAGATCGTCCTCGATGACCTAGCCATGGAGTACTCGGTCTCGGTGGCGGCCGAGGTCATTGGCCTCACCAATTCCTCCACGGCGGGGCTGTCCCGGCGGCTGGAGAATCTGTTCGACCAGCCTGACTACGACCACACCACCGCCGGTGGCGGACGCAGCCGCCTCACGCGCGTCCTCGCGCGACTCACCGGGGGGCTGCCGCTCATCCCGTTCTACCTGTTCGACGTGCGCCCCGCGGTGCGTGCGCGCCGCCGCGAACCGTCCGAGGACGTCATCACCCACCTCATCGGGGAGGGATACAAGGGGGTGGAGATCATGATCGAGTGCCTCACCTACGGCGCGGCAGGCATGGTGACCACCCGAGAGTTCATCTGCATGGCCGTGTGGCACCTGCTCGGCAACCCGGCCCTGCGTGAGCGCTACCTCGTGGCCGGCGAGAAGGAGAGGCTGGCGATGTTGGGGGAGATCCTGCGGCTGGAGCCAGTGGTGGGTCACCTGTACCGACGCGCCACCCGCGACCTGCAGGTGGGCGGCACGGTGATCCCCGCCGGGGACCTCATGGATCTGCACGTGCGCGCCGCCAATGCCGACGAGTCGGTGGTGGGGGAGTCGGCCCTGAAACTCTGCCCGGGCCGCGACGTCGCCGCTGGCTACGGTCCCGAAGTCATGAGCTTCGGCGACGGGGCCCACAAGTGCCCCGGGAATGCCCTGGCCATCCAGGAAACCGACATCCTCCTCCAGAGACTGCTCGCCATGGACGTGACGGTGGTGTCGGAGCCCACGATGTCGTGGGACGACCTCATCACCGGTTACCGACTGCGCGACTTCCGCCTCACGGTGAAGCCTGCCGCCGGGGCGTGAGCGAGGCAACGGCGGTCCAGCGTCAGCGGGACAGCCATTCGTCTGCGCGACGCTCGATGCCTGCGAAGGCGTCGTTGATGGACGGGGCCACCAGCGACTCCACCTTCTTGCCCACCAGCGGGATCCGCACGTTGAGGTCACCCTCGTAGGTTCCGACGCAGCTGCCGGGGCCCGTTGGGGTCAGGACGGCTGCAGCAGACACGTTGACGGGCATGCCGGCCACCCCGAAGTCGACGGTGCCGCGTCGCACGCTCTGCGCGTCGGCGGGACCCCACGTCAGCTTCTGTGTCACGTGGATGGTCTTGCCGACAAACTTGGCCACGTCGCTGGGTGCGTCCAGAGCCATCTCCATGTGGGTGGTGGCGCCCTCGACCCTCACCGTGTGGCTGGTGGCGCCGGAGTGCTCGGCGACGTCGGTGATGAAGTCAGGATTGGCCATCAGGGCCACGACGTCGTCGGTGGAACCGTTGTAGGTGTGCCGGTAGCTCAGGTGCATGGGGGACAATCTACCCATCCCCGACAACGGGTGCGAGATGCCGCTCTCCTAGGATGTGTCCCATGAGGATCGACCTGCACACGCATTCCCGGGTCAGTGACGGCACGGACACGCCCACCCGACTGGTACTGAAGGCGCTTGAAGCCGGGCTGGACGTCATCGCGCTCACCGACCACGACACGTTCGACGGCGTCCTCGAGGCCGCGGAGGTGGGCAAGCGGGTGGGTGTCCGGGTGGTCGCGGGCATCGAGATGTCGACGCAGGTGGCGGGGCGCAGCGTGCACCTGCTTGGCTACGGCTGCAACGTCCACGACGAGGCACTCTCCGCCGAGCTGACAGCCCTGCGGCGCGCCCGTGCGGACCGGCTGCCCGCCATGTGCGCGAAGCTGACGGAACTTGGACTTGAGCTCACCGTCGCTGAGGTGGAGACCACGGCGCGCTCGGCCCGGTCGCTGGGGAGACCCCACGTGGCCGACGCCCTGGCGGCGAAAGGCTATGTGGCGGACCGGACAGAGGCGTTCGACAAGTACCTGGCGGTCGGCAAACCGGCCTGGGTGCCGCGCTACAACACGGACCTGGCACGGGCCATCACGCTGGTGCACGGGGCAGGGGGCGCGGCCGTCATCGCGCACCCGTGGGCCCGCGGCAACCGTGACGTCCTCACCGCACCCCTCCTGGAGAGTCTCGTCCTCGGGTACGGGCTGGACGGCATCGAGGTGGACCACGAGGACCACGATGCGGACACCCGACGCCTGCTGTTCGAGATGGGCGGTCGACTGGGGCTCGTGCGGACGGGATCCAGCGATCACCACGGGACCGGCAAACTGGGCCACGAGTTGGGATGCAACCTCACCCGCAAGTCCGCGTTCATGGAACTGGTGTCCCGCATCCGCGCACGCGGGGGCGTGGTCTGAGGAACGTGGCTGTTGGGGGCTCCAACCGGTGGCCGGTAGGGTTTCCCCCGTTGCACTGGAGAACGCTTGCGCACTAGGAGAGTCATGGACGCCGAAACGATGGTTGAATTGGATGCCTCGCTGGCACGCTCGACGGCGCGCAGCGCCGAGATCGAAGCCGCCATCGCGAAGAATCCTTCCCAGTTCAGGATCCTGACGGGCGACCGCCCCACCGGCAACCTCCACATCGGCCACTGGTTCGGTTCCCTGGAGAACCGTGTCCGGCTGGCCGATGCTGGCGTGGAGACGTTCCTCATCATCGCCGACTACCAGGTGATCACGGATCGCGACGGCGTCGGACCCATCCGGGACAGGGTGTACTCGCTCCTGGCCGACTACGTGGCCGCCGGCCTGGACCCCGAGCGGGTGACGATCTTCACCCACTCGTCGGTACCCGCTCTCAACCAGTTGATGCTGCCGTTCCTGTCGCTGGTCACCGACGCCGAGCTGCGCCGCAACCCCACCGTGAAGTCCGAACTCGACGACACGGGCGATCGACCCATGTCGGGTCTCATGCTGACCTATCCGGTCCACCAGACCGCCGACATCCTGTTCTGCAAGGCCAACCTGGTGCCCGTCGGCAAGGACCAGCTCCCGCACATCGAGCAGGCACGGACCGTGGCGCGGCGCTTCGACGAGCGCTACGGCCGCTCGAACGCCGACCGGCCGGTGTTCCCGGAGCCGGAGGCGCTGCTGAGCCGTTCAGGCACCATCCTGGGTCTCGACGGCACCAAGATGAGCAAGTCCAAGGGCAACACGATCGAGCTGGGCATGACCGCCGATGAGACGGCCAAGCTCCTGAAGCGGGCCGTCACGGACTCCGATCGCCACATCACCTACGAGCCGAACGAGCGCCCCGAGGTGTCCAACCTTGTCAACCTCGCCGCGCTCTGCATGGATCGCGACCCCGTGGAGGTCGCCGCGGAAATCGGCGACGGCGGCGGCGGCGGACTGAAGAAGCTCGTGACCGAGGCCGTCAACGAGCGGTTCGCTCACCACCGTGCCCGCCGGGCGGAGATCGTGGGCGACCCCGGACAGCTGCAGGCCATCCTGGCCGACGGCAACAGGCGGGCCAACGACGTCGCGGACGCCACCCTCGACGAGGTGCGCCGAGCGATGAACATGGCGTATTGACCGGAAGCCAGACGTGTCGCCCGCTGATCGAAAGACGAACTTCCGTGACAACGCACAAGGCCCGGTCGATGACCGGGCCTTGTGCGTTGCCCAGAAGAAAATGTCAGCTGGATGACTGGGGGGCTTCCTTGACCTCCACGCCGGCGCGACTGCGACGACGCTTGCGGGGCTTCGACGACGGCGTGGTGGCCTCCGCCTTCGGGTGGTCACCAGCCGTTTCGGTGCTGGCGTTGCGGCGGGTGCGACGATGTTGGCCACCGTCGTCGGATCCCTGGCGGTCAGAGCGGCGGGCGGGGGAGTCGCCGTCGCGGCGGGGCTTGCGCTCCACCGGCTTGGCACCGGGCAGGCGGCCGCGGGTGCCCTCGGGGATCTCGAGGTCGGTGAACAGGTGCGGCGAGGAGGAGTACGTCTCCACCAGTGGCGGCAGCTCCAGTTCGAGTTCCTTGTCGATGACCTTCCATCGCGTGGAGTCGGCCCAGTCGACCAGCGTCACCGAAACACCCTTGTGCCCGGCCCGGCCGGTACGGCCGATCCGGTGGACGTAGGTGTTGGCGGTGTCGGGGCACTCGAGGTTGACCACGTGGCTGACGCCGGTGATGTCGATACCGCGAGCCGCGACGTCGGTGGCCACCAGAATGGTGACCTTGTCCGCGCGGAAGTCCTTGAGGGCACGCTCCCGCTGAGCCTGGTTCAGGTCACCGTGGATTGCGGCGGCCAGGAAGCCGCGGTCCACCAGTTCGTCGGTGAGTCGCTGTGCGGCGCGCTTCGTGCGGCAGAACACCATCATCTTGGTGGTGTTGGTGCCCTGTGCCAGGCGCGCCACGATCTCGGGCTTGTCGAGATTGTGCGACTGGTACGCGAACTGGGTGATGTCCGGGACGGTGGCCTTGGCGTCGTGGCCCTCGGCGCGGATGTTGACGGGCCGGTTCAGTGTGGCGCGGGCCAGGGTGAGGATTGGGGCCGGCATCGTGGCGGAGAACAGCAGCGTCTGCCGATCCTTCGGCGTTGCAGCCAGGAGCCGCTCGATGTCGGGCAGGAAGCCCAGGTCCAGCATCTCGTCGGCCTCGTCGAGAACGAGGACCTGCACCTTGGACAGGTCCAGGGCGCGGCGATTCAGCAGGTCGAGCAGGCGCCCGGGGGTGCCGACGACCACGTCGACTCCTGAGGCCAGGGTGTCGAGCTGCTCGTCGTAGCCGGTGCCGCCGTAGATGGTGAGGACGCGCGCCTTCAGCTTGGCGCCCGCCACAGAGAGGTCGCGCGACACCTGCATGGCGAGTTCACGGGTGGGGGCCACCACGAGGGCGCGCGGCTTGCCGTGCGTGGGAGGATGCGGGGCGTCCTCGGCCAGGTTGGTGATCCTGTGCAGGAGGCTGGTCCCGAAGGCCAGCGTCTTGCCGGTACCGGTGCGGGCCTGCCCAATGAGGTCCACGCCCGAGAGGGCCAGCGGGATCGCCAGCGCCTGGATTGGGAAGGGGTGGACGATACCGGCCTCGGCCAGTGCGGATGTGATGTCTTCCTTGATGCCGAGATCGGCGAACGTCTGTTCGCTCGGCTGTTCTTGATCGCTCAGCGTAAAACCTTCATTCGGGCCGGCCCGGGACAAGTGCCCTCACAGGCGGCGGGGAGTCGGCGCAGGGCGCCGTGCGTGGATTTACCACGTCCACGGGCCACCCTACTCCACGTGTGGGCAGAAAGCTCAGAAGGCGCCGAAACCCACTGCGCGAACGTCGGTGGATCCGAGGTCGAGGTAGGCGACCTTGGCGGCCGGGACGACCACCCGACGGCCCTGCTCGTCAGTCACTTCGAACAGTGTGTTCTCAGCGACAGCCTTGCCGAGTATCTCGACGAGCTCATCGGCACTGGATTCGGTGCGGAGGGTGACTTCACGCGCCACATCGCTGATGCCAATACGTACGTCCATCGTCAAACCTCAATCTTGTCAAGTAGTGGAATCACCCACAGTAGCGCGACGCTCAGGCACCCTCGTGCCGTGCCACGGCCACCGTGATGTTGTCCCGGCCACCCTGCTCCCGGGCCCACAGTGTGAGTGCCGCCGCGATGGCGGCCGGATCCCGGTCCGTGTTCGCCGCGGCAGTGAAGATGTGGAACATCTCCTCGGGCGAGCTCGCGTAGTTCCACAGGCCGTCGGTGCAGACGATGAGCCAGCCGTTGCCAGTGGGCTGCAGGGTTGTGACGGACGGTGTGACGTCGGTGGCGTCGCGCCCCAACCACTTTGTGATGGAGTGCGCCTGGCGGGACTGCTCGGCATCGATGCGGGACATCCCCAGCATGATCCGTGCCTGCGCCATGGAGTCGTCGGTGGTGAGGAGGTTGCAGGACGAGTCGTCGCCCACCCAGTAGGCTCGCGAGTCGCCGACGCTGCCCACGGCGATCTGCCCGGGCTGGATCACAGCGGCCACGAGTGTGCAGGCTGAGGGCTCCGCGCCGTTGGCGGCTGCGACGACGGCGTCGTTGGCCAAGGAGAATGCCTGCACCAGGGCGATGTTCAGGGCGGTGCCGTCAGTGAGTCGGCTCGTGAGGTGCGAGCACGCGGCTTCGCTGGCCGCGACGGAGGCAACCTCTGCGCCGAGCGCCGTGCTCACCCCGTCGGCCAGGACGACGACTGCCACACGGTCGGGTTCCGGCCTCGCGGCCAGGCACATGGCGTCCTGGTTGGTGCGGTGCTTCAGGCCGATGTCGCTGCAGCCTGCCACCCAGGGGGCGGGTGAGCGGACGTAGTGGGCGCGGTCGCTGCGGGATGGCTTGCCGTCGGGCGAGGTCATGGGCGTCCCTTCGGACTCAGAGCGAACAGGCAAAAAGAAACGCTGAAGGGGGCCCAGCGTACTGGACCCCCCTCAGCGACTAGTCGTTTGTCAATCAGATGGGACGGACGTGGTCCGCCTGCATACCCTTTTGGCCCTGGACGATGTCGAACTCCACGCGCTGGTTCTCTTCCAGCGAACGGAAGCCACTGGAGTCAATGGACTTCCAGTGTACGAATACGTCTTCACTTTCGCCGCCGTCCACGGCGATGAAACCGTAACCCTTTTCGGCGTTGAACCACTTGACGGTTCCCTGTGCCATTACTGCTTCTCCTCTTGAAACTCCCGGACGCACCTCGCGCCACGGTTTCGCCACCCGCCCAAGCGGGGATCCAAGTGTCGGCGTTGCACAGGTTGCGCGGCCGTTGACTTGGTGGCAATGCACCAACTCTCGCACAAGAAGTGGGTCAAATGCACACGATGCCGCGATTCGAGCGTCAGGAAGGTGAAAGTGTCGGCCCGGACTGCTTCCATGGGACACGTGAACGAGTCGACGACGCAGGGCTGGCAGCTGGTGCGACAGAGGGCAGCTGGGACCCCTGCACTTGCCCCCGGACAACGTGCTGCGGCCGAACCGGGCACGGGTGTGAGGCTCGTGATCGGGGGCCCCGGGACCGGCAAGACCTTGGCCCTGGTGGAATCGGTGACCGCCCGACTCGCCGCGGGCGGTTCTCTTGAGCGGATTGTGGTTCTCGCCGCGTCGCGTTCGGCGGCGCAGCTGATCCGACGCGAGATCGCGCGTCGCGTCGACAGGGCGCAGGTGTCGCCGCGGGTGACGACCGTGCACGGCTTCAGCCTCGGGCTGCTGCGGGACATGTCCAGCCCGGACACCGACCTGCGGTTGCTGCGCGCACCCGAGCAGGAGTTCCGCATTCGTGAACTCATGGCCGGACTCCCGGAGGACTTCTGGCCCGTGGATGTCCGTGACGCCGCCCCCACCCGGGCCTTTGCCAGCCAGATGCGGGAGCTGTTGTCCCGTGCACGTCACCTCGGGCTGGACCCCGTCCTCATGGAGGAACTCGCCCAGGAGCGGGATGACACACTTCTGGCGTGCGCGGCCAGGTTCTTCGAGCAGTACCTCACGGTCACTGATTTCGAGGGCACCCTCGACTACGCGGAACTGGTTCACCGCACCCGGTTGCTGCTGATGGAGGCGGACGTTCAACGCAGCGTCGTGTCGCGCTTCGACGCCGTGGTCGTGGACGACGTGCAGGAACTGGACCCGGCGCAGGCACGACTCCTGGCTGACCTGGCCCACATCGGGGTGCCCCTCCACGCCTTCGCGGACCCGCAGCAGCGCACCAACTCGTTCCGCGGCGCCACCGGCGAGGCCGTGGGGATACTCGCGGCAGTGCCCGGCGCCACCACGCTCAGGCTCAGGGACGGGTTCCGCAGCTCCGCGGCCGTCCGGGGGGCCCTGAATTCCCTGCGCACCAGGCTGGACGCCTCCGGCGCACCGGACACGCCCTCGCCGGCACCCGGCCCCGACGGGGTGGTGGCATGCCGCGTCTTCGACGACGAACCCTCAGAGCTCGCCCACGTGGCGCAGCAGCTGCGCCAAGCTGTCCTCACCGACGGTCTCCACTGGTCGGACCTTGCCGTCATCGTCCGCTCCGGCCGGGCCCAGCTGCCCGTCATGGCCCGCGAACTGACTCGCTACGGGGTGCCCGTGGAAGTGGCCGGCGACGAGGTGCCCCTGGCCGGGCAGATGGCGGTTCAGGTTCTTCTGCTCGGGCTGGCCGTGTCCGCCACGGGGGGTAGGCCCGACCCGGACCAGGCACACCGGCTCCTCACCTCGTCGCTGTGCGGCATGGACAGCGTGGCGTCCCGCCGCCTCGGAAGGGCGCTGAGGGCCGCCCACCCGGACGGGGGCCACTCCGCGCACCTGCTGGGCCGCAGCCTCGCGGAGCCGGAGTTGCTGGAGGGCATCGAGGGTGACGAGGCAGCCTCCGCCCGCGCCCTTGCGGACCTCCTGCGCCGGGCCGCAGCGCTCCTGGACGAGTCTCGACCCGTGCAGGAGGCGCTCTGGGCGCTGTGGGATGGCACCCCCTGGCCCGAACACCTCCGGCGCGCGGCACTGGGCGGGTCTCGACGCGCCAACCACGACCTGGATTCGGTGGTGGAACTGTTCGACCTTGCGGAGCGCCGCGAGGACCTGCGCGGCCGGGCGGGGGCGCGCGCCTTCGCCGCGGAGATCGCGGGACAGGACATCCCGGCCGACACGGGGCGCGAACTCGACCTCGTGGGGCGCGGCGTTCGTCTCCTGACGGCGCACCGGGCCCACGGTGGGCAGTGGCGGCGGGTGTGGGTCGTGGGGGTCGCCGAGGGGCGATGGCCGCAACTGGCCCGGCGCGGGGTCCTGCTCGACCCGCGCAGGCTGGCGGAGGACCAGATCCACTCCGACGTCGCAGGACAACTCGGTGACGAACGCCGGTTGTTCCACGTCGCCTGCAGCCGCGCCATGGAACAGCTGCACGTCAGTTCCTCGCAGGGTGTCGAGGGGGAGTCGGGGCGCCCCTCCCGGTTCGTCCACGAACTCGGGGTCGAACCCGAACGTGTGCACGGCCGTCCGCTGCAACGATTGACGGCCGCGTCGTTGGTGGCCGACCTCCGCCAGGTGGCCACGGACCCCACACGCGGGGAGGCGTTGCGGCGGGCCGCCGCACTCCGCCTCGCGCGCCTCTCAGCAGTCGAGGACGCCGACGGCTCCCGTCCCTTCACCTCCGCCGACCCGGCCACGTGGTGGGGCCTGCGTGAACTGTCCACCACCGCGGCGCCCCCCCGCGACACCATCCGCCTGTCCGGGTCGAGGCTGGGCGCGCTCCTTGCGTGCCCCCGCCACTGGTTCCTGTCCTCCAGGGTGGGGGCCGAGGCGGGGCGTGCCACCCGCGCCTCCATCGGCGACGTCGTCCACCTGCTGGCGCAACGCGTCGCCACGGACCACCTCACGGTGGGGGAGATCACCGGGGAGCTCGACAGGGTCTGGCACAAGGTGCCCTTCGAGGCGGAGTGGCTGTCCGCCACCGAGCGCGTGACCATCGGGACGGCACTGGAGCGGTTCTGCGAATGGCACGAGACCAACCCGAACGAGTTGCTGGCCGTCGAGGAGAAGTTCAGTGTCCCGCTGGAGGTGAACGGCAGGACGGTGGAACTCACCGGCACCGTCGATCGCCTCGAGCTCGAGGACGGGCGTCTCAAGGTGGTGGACATCAAGACGGGCAAACACGTGCCGGACGTCAAGGACATGGCGGGTTTCGAGCAGCTGGGCCTGTACCAGTTGGCGGCGCAGAGCGGCGCGTTCGAACACCTTGCGCCGGGCATCCGCGCCGTCGCTCCGCCCAGCCTGTTGTTCCTGCGGCACGGTGACACCCTTCCCGAGGTCCGAGAGCAGTCATCCATCGACGACGTGCCCGGGGATGAACTGGTGGTGGGGCCCACGTGGGTGCACGACAAGCTGGCGGAGGCCGTGGCCATCATCGACTCCGGCGAGTACGACGCCCGGCAGTGCAGCATGTGCAGGTTCTGCCAGTTTGCGGATTCATGCCCTGCCCTGCACGCGAGCAAGAACGAGGTGGGTCAATGAGGCAACTGCAGAACCGGGACGAGCTCTGCGAGGTGCTGGGTGTGCCGTTCTCCGACGAACAACTGGACGCCATCACGGCACCCCTGGAACCTGCGGTCATCATCGCGGGTGCCGGCACGGGGAAGACGACCGTCATGGCGGCCCGCGTGGTGTGGCTCGTCGGCACGTCGCAGGTGCGACCCGAGGAGGTTCTGGGCCTCACCTTCACCCGGAAGGCGGCGGGGGAGCTGGCCGGGCGCGTCGCCACGGCACTCCTGAGCGCTGGCGTCCTCACGGGCGACGACACCGAGGGCGCCGAGCTGATCCTGACCTACGACTCGTTCGCCGCCCGGCTCGTGTCCGAGTTCGGTATGCGGATCGGTCTCGACACGGACCCCGTCATGCTGACGGGCGCGTCGCGCTATCGGCTGGCGGCCCGGGCCGTGTCGGCGGCGCCCGGACCCTTCCACAGCATCAGCAGGCTGGGGCACGCCAGCATCCCCGAGCGGGTGCTTGAGCTCGATGCACAGATGCAGTCACACCTCGTGGAGCCCGGCGACGTCGTCGCCTTCACGCGCAGGGCACGCGCCGCGTTCGAGGAAGCGCCGTTGTGGCGTGGCAAGCAGATGGCCACTGTCATGGCGTCGCTCGCCGCCCTCGACGAACGACTGGAACTGCTGTCCCTGGTGTCGGACTACCAGGACCTGAAGCGGGGTCTGGGGCTGGTTGAGTACGCAGACCAGCTGCGCCGGGCCGTGCAGCTGGCACACACCGCCCCCGCGGTGGGGGCGGCCATGAGGTCGCGCTTCAAAGTGGTGCTGCTGGACGAGTACCAGGACACCTCCGCCGCGCAGGCCATCCTCCTGCGGACCCTGTTCTCCGGGGAAGAGCAGGGCAACGGGAGAGGATTCCCCGTCACGGCCGTCGGTGACCCCCATCAGGCCATCTACGGGTGGCGGGGCGCGGCTGCCAACAACATCCTGGACTTCCCGCAGCTGTTTCCCCGGGCCGACGGCTCGGAGGCGCCACGCCTCACACTGCGTACCAACCGCCGGAGCGGCCAGCGCATCCTCGACGTCGGCAATGACGTCGCATCCACCCTGGACGAGGGGGACGGCGTGAAGCTCGTGGCGCCCCCGGGCACCCCGGCCGGCCACGTTGAGGCTGTGCGTTTCGGCACGCAGGACGAGGAGTTGGACTGGCTGGCCGGCGAGGTGATCGAGCAGCGAGCCCAGGGCACGCCGTGGCCCGACATTGCCGTACTGGTGCGCCGCAACCGCACGCTGGCAGAGGTGTTCGAGGCGTTCCGGGACCGGGACATCCCCACCGAGATCGTGGGGCTGGGCGGCCTGCTGCACCTCCCCGAGGTGGCCCCCATCGTCTCCACGCTCCGCATCCTCGACGACGTGGCCGCCAACCCCGACGTCGCCGCCGTCCTGTCGGGGCCCCGGTGGCGCCTCGGCCTCGCCGACCTGGAGGCTCTGGGGCGACGCGCCAGGGAGTTGGTGGGTGTGGAGCGTCCCGGTGAGGCGCACGGCGAGCTCGCCGACCAGTTGGCGCAGGTCATGACCGAGGCTGACCCGGCGGAGGTGGCGTCCCTCCTCGACGCCGTGAACAATCCCGGGGACGTCGGCCTGAGCGGTGCCGGTCGCGCCCGGGTGGCCGAGTTCGGCAGGGAACTGGCCGAGCTGCGTCGCCACGCGCACGAGCCGGTGGTGGACCTCGTCAGACGCATCGTGTCGCGGCTGGGGTTGGAGGTGGAACTGTTGGCGCGCGACGGTGGGGACACGTCGCAGCTGGCCCGCTTCATCACGGCCATCAGCGACTACGTGGACGTGGACGGGGACGGCAGCCTGTCCGGACTGCTCGCATGGCTGGAAGCCGAGGACGACCACGGCGTCGGGCTCGAACAGGCGGTCCCCAGCGATGAGGACTCCGTGAAGCTGCTGACCATCCACCGGGCCAAGGGGCTGGAATGGCACACCGTGTTCCTCCCGTCACTCGGGGACGGGTACTTCCCTGCGGGTGATCGCGGCGGCGTCTGGCCCACGAGGGCCGCCAGCCTCCCGTCACCACTGCGCGGCGACGCGCGCGGCATTCCCCAGCTGGAGGAGTACAGCAAGAAGGGCATTGATGCGTACAAGGCAGACTCGAAGGCAGACCACCGCGCCTCGGAGGACCGGCTGGCCTACGTGGCCGTCACCCGGGCCAAGCAGGTGCTGGTGGCGAGCATGCACGCCTGGCCGCCCGGGCTGAAGAACCAGAGGAAACCGTCGGCCTACTTCACCACCATCGAACTCGCGCGCACCCGCGCCGAGCGGGCGGTGCCGCAGGTTCCGGACACCAACCCGGTGCCCAGCACCGAAGTCACGGCCCACTGGCCACTCCAGCTGGACCCCTCCCGGGTGGCGGAGCGGCGTGTGGCAGCCGACCTGGTGGCTGAAGCGGCACGCCTGACCTCGGACGGGGTCACCGGTGGACAGCTCGACGACTGGGTCTGGCAGTCCGGGACGGCAGGCGCGGGCGACGCGGCCCTGCTGCGGGGGTGGGACGAGGATGCCAGCCTGCTCATCGAGCAGCAGTCCCGCCGCAGGGCGCGGCGCGTGGCGCTGCCCGAGGGGTTGTCGGCCACGGCGCTCATGGCCATGCACCGGGACCCGTCCGCGTTCGCCCAGCAACTGTTGCGTCGGATGCCGCGGCGTCCGTCCGCAGCCGCCACGCTGGGAACGCGCTTCCACGACTGGGTGCAGCGACGCTTCGACGCCACCGCCTCCTTCGAGGAGCTCGAACCGCACCGTGGCGGCGAGCCACCCGGGTTCGCCCGTCTCACGGCCGCATTCGAGGAGGGGCAGTTCGGGCACCGGAGCCCCCGCGGCGTCGAAGTGCCGTTCCTGCTCCGCTGGGACGAGCAGGTGCTGCGGGGGCGCATCGACGCCATCTACGACTGGGAAGGTCCTGAATATGACCACCTCGTGGTGGACTGGAAGACCTCCAACCAGCCCGCAGATCCCCTGCAGCTGGCCGTGTACCGGCAGGCCTGGGCGCAGGCCATGGGCATCGACGTGGCCCGGGTGGCCGCGGGGTTCTACCATGTGCAGGCGGACCGGCTGAGCCTCGTGGAGGCGCCGACGTCACTCATCAGGGAGGCGCTCGCGGTCGCTGAGGAGGATTGAGTGAACCACTGGATGGGCAAGTCGGCCCTGGATCGCACCACCGGGGTGCCCGACGCCGCGGTACTCGACGCCGCCTGGCACGAGGCATTCGTCCTGGAGGTGGATGAGGAGGGACGGTTCTCCGCCAGCGGTGACGCCCCCGTCAACCTGGCGCCGCGTGACGGACGCCGGGTGGGGGACGTGATGTTGGGCACGTTCGACGGACGACCATGGTTCGCACGACCCGTCCCCGCGCTGGCCGAGGCGGACTCCGCCACGTGGCGCGAGGTGGACGATCCATGGCAGGCGCCCGTGGCGGCAGCCGTCGCCCTCGTGCGCTGGCACGCGATGGCGCCCCACTGCGAACGCTGCGGGGTCGCGACGGTGCCGGATGCCGGCGGTGTGCGTCGGATCTGCCCGTCCTGCGACCTGCTCGCCTTCCCCCGCCAGGACCCGGCCATCATCGTCGCGGTCCTGGACCCGGACGACCGGTTGCTGCTGGCCTCCCAGCGAGCGTGGCCCAAGGGGCGCATCTCCGTCATCGCCGGCTTCGTGGAGGCGGGGGAGTCGCTGGAGCAGGCGTGTTGGCGTGAGGTGGCCGAGGAGGTGGGACTGGGCCTGGACCAGGTCGCCTACGTGTCATCACAACCGTGGCCGATGCCGCGCTCGCTCATGCTGGGTTTCGTGGCCACCACCCGCGACGTCACGGTGTACCCCGACGGCGACGAGATCGCGTGGGGCCGTTTCTGGACCAGGACTGAGCTCCGGCATGCACTCCGCGACGGCCAGGTGAAGCTACCGGGAAGCACGTCCATTGCGCGCCAACTGATCGATGGTTGGCTGGCGTCGACCCTGCCCCGACCCACCTGACAGGTCACGAACCGATAACACCCTGCGCGGCGGGAACAAACAGTGATTGCCGCGCGTTGTAGCCTTCGAAGACAATGACGAGAGTGAGGCGAGCATGACTGAGACTGTTGTCAATCCCACCCTGACCGCCAGGGACCGTTGCGACCGGTGCAACGCCCAGGCCTACATGCGTGTGATCCTGCGTGGAGGTGGAGAACTGATGTTCTGCGCCCACCATGCTGCGGCGCACCGCGACAAATTGGCCCAGGTTGCGGAGCACATCCAGGACGAGACGAACCGATTGCTCTCCTGATCGACCACTGACCAACGACGAGGGGCCCACGCCACGTGGGCCCC
>JBDSRF010000004.1:0-25079 GCA_039929445.1 Arachnia sp.
GCTGTGGCTTGTCAGCCGTTGAGGATGTCGGCGACCTTGGTGTTGGCCTCGGCGGTGGCCTCGTCCACGGACGAGCTACCGGAGAAGATCTTCACGAGCATGTCCGGGAGGACCGAGTCGGCTTCGACGTTGCCCCACATGGGGCTCACGGGGGTGAAGGCCGAGACCTTGGCTGCCTCGTCGGCGGCCATGAGGAACTCGTTGCCGTCGTGCCCACTGAACGCGGCCTCCTGGTTGGGGATCACGCCACCGTCCTTGGCGAGCATCGTCTGGGTCTCCGCGTTGGTGAGGATCTTGATCCACTCCACGGCGAGGCCCTGGCTTTCACCCTTGGCGGGGACGGCAAGATCGGAGCCGCCGAAGAAGGCGGGGGCGGTCTTGTCGGCGGTCACGCCGGGCAGCGGGAAGACTCCCACCTTGTCGGCGAAGGCCTCGTTGCTGGAGGCAACGGCCCCGGGTGCCCACCAGGAGTCGAGGACCATGCCCACGTTGTCCTCCTGGAAGACCTCCCAGTTGGTGACCTCGTTGCCGTCGGTGGGGGCAGTCGAGTACGTGTCGACGAGGTTCTTCAGGCGGGTGAGTCCGGCCCGCGACTCGGTGGAGTCGAGCGTGCCCTTCCAGTTGTCGCCGTCCTTGACAGCGATGTCGCCGCCCTCGGCCCAGATGAATGGCAGTGCGCCGTACCAGAACTTGCCGGGGAAGTAGAAGGCGGAGTAGCCCGCGTCGGTGCCGCCCTTGGTCTCGGCGAGCTTCGCCGCAACCTGGTCCAGTTCATCAAGTGTCGTCGGAACCTCGACGCCCGCCTCCTTGAAGTGGTCCTTGTTGTACATGACGACGCGCACGCCGCCGTAGTAGGGCACACCGTAGCGATCGCCGTCGAGCTCACCGCTGGGGGCAAGACCCGGGAGCCACTTGTCGGAGCCGAGGTCCCCCGCCACGTCGGTGAGATCGCTCAGCAGGCCCGCATCGGCGAACTTGGCGGTCAGCGAGTTCCCGATCTCCACCACATCCGGCGTGGAGGAGCTGTTCATCGAGGTGGTCAGCTTGTCCTGGACGCCGGCCCACTGCTGGAGCTCGACCTTGACGTCGACGTTGGGGTACTTCTCCTTGAACTGGGAGTTGACAGCATCCACGACGGACTCGGGCTGGCTACCGTCCATGAGCCAGACGGTCAGGGCGCCCTCCGCGTCGGCAGACGGGGTTGCGAGATCCGAGTTGGCGGCAGCGCCACCTGAGCAGGCGCTCAGCAGCAGTGCACTTGCCGCTGCAGCGGCGATCATCAATTGGCGGTTGTGCATGAGAGTGATTCCCTCCATTGGGATGTTGTCGTGACCGATGGAGCTGCTTCGCACCGACCGGATATGGATGACAGTACACCACTCGTAACAAAGTTTCCAGAAAGAACACTTCTATTAAATTTCGGTGGCGGAAATACGATCCACGAGCACACTGCGCGCGGTGTCCACGGCCTCGAGACGGGCTCCGATCAGCGGTCCATCCACCCCGAGCGTCGATACCTCCACGCGCGGATGAATGGGCGCGATGCGTGAGGTTGATCGAGCCACCGCCCCCGGCAGCTCCGGCCCGGCCAGTAGGGCCGTCTCCCCCGTGAGAACAATGAGGGCGGGATCAAGAATGGTCCCGACGGCCGCGACGCCCAGGCTCACGCGGTCCGCGAGTTCCTCAACGAACGCCGACGTGACCGTTGGCCCGTCGACGTGCGCGAAGCCGACACCGTGCCGCCGGGCCAGGTCCTCCACGGCGGGGGTGCCCACGAGCCGCTGGAAGGAGCCCTGGTCAAGGTTGTCCACGCGGATGGGCAGCGGCACGCCGGGCACGGGCAGGTAGCCGATCTCACCGGCGGCCCCACTGCTGCCGGCGCGCACGGTCCCGCCCATGACGGTGGCCATCCCCACGCCGCGGCCCATCCACAGGAGAACGAAATCCTCTTCGCCGCGTGCGACACCTTCCCGACACTCTGCGAGCGCCGCCAGGTGCACGTCGTTGCCGAGTTGCAGGGGGACCCCCAACTGCTCGGCGAGAACACGACGAAGATCGTGGGCCTGTCGCAGGTCGTAGGAGAAGCTCAGGTCACCCGAGACAGGGTCCACCACACCGGGCGTCGCGACGACGGCCGCCAGGACGGGGCCCACCTCGCCGCCGGCCTCCTCCACCACGGCGCGGGCGGCGGAGAGACACGAGGCGACGATGTCGTCGCCGAGCGGGACCGAGGACGATGCGAGGACCTGCCCCGTCAGCGAGCACAGGCTCGCCTGCACCGTGTCGGGGAGCACCGCCATCCCGAGGGCTGCGCCCAGCTGCGGCGCGAGGACGTACAAGTCTGCTGCGGGACCGCGGGCCCCCGAACGAAGCCCCTGACTGTGCACGAGCCCCAGCGATTCGAGCCTGGAGAGGGCCTGCGAACTGGTGACCCGGGACAGGCCCGTGTGCTCGGCCAGCTCCGCCCTGGTAACCCCTCCGACGCGCATGATCTGGCGCAGCGCGGCGGAATCGTTCAGCTCCCGCAGCAGGCTGGGAACGCCCGGCTTGGACCTCGGCATCAGCGCCTCGTTTCTCGTAGTCTTCTTTCCAGTGACTCTAGCCCGTCAGCGCCGCCATCCGCACCGCGGGACCCCGCCTCGCGAGTTGACTCAGCGCGCATCGCTAATGATAATGATTCTCATGGACTTCAAAAGAGCACGTCTCCCCCTGCTCGTCGCACTCGCCGCCTCCCTGGCCCTGGCGGGGTGTGGTGCTGCGGAACCTGCCGGCAAGACGGGCGTCAAGGTCGCCGCCGCCTTCTACCCACTGGAGTTCGCCGTTCACAGCGTCGCCGGCGATGCCGTGGATCTGACGCCACTGACCACGCCCGGCGTGGAGGCCCACGACGTCGAGCTGACGCCGCGACAGGTGGCTGCCGTGGTCGACTCGGACCTGATCGTCTACCTCTCAGGCTTCCAGCCCGCAGTGGACGAGGCCGTCAAGCAGGCGGATCCCGCCAAGGTTCTCGACGTCGCGCAATTTGCAGACCTCAAGGAACTCGGCGAGGAGAGCCACGCCGATGGGGACCATGCCGGCGCCGACCACGGGGACATCGACCCCCACTTCTGGCTGGATCCCATGAGGCTGGCCGTTGTGACCGACGCCATCGCCGAGCGCCTCGCGGCCGTCGCCCCGGAACACGCCTCCACGTTCATCAGTAACGCGAAGGCCGCCCACACCGCATTGGAGGCCCTTGACACCGAATTCAGCACGGGCCTCCACACCTGTGTCCGCCGGGACCTGTTCACGTCCCACTCCGCTTTCGGCTACCTGGCCATGCGCTACGGCCTGGAGCAGGTGTCCGTGGTGGGCATCTCCCCCAACGTCGAACCGTCCGGGGCCCGGATCGCCGAGGTGCAGAAGTTGGCCCGTGAGCACGGCGCCACCACCATCTTCTTCGAGACAGCTGCCTCCGACGCCGTCGCGAAGTCCATCGCCCAGGACCTCGGCCTGCAGACCGCGGTGCTGGACCCCATCGAATCCGTCACCGACCAGTCGGCCGGGCAGGACTATCCTGCGATCATGCGCGCCAATCTGGCCGCCATCGAGAAGGCGAACGACTGTGGCTGATGACACCCCTCTCCTCGACGCCCAGGGGCTGTACGTGTCGCTGGACGGGCTCCCGATCCTGCGGGACGTGGGGCTGCAGGTGCATTCGGGCGAGGCCGTCGCCATCCTGGGTGGCAACGGCTCCGGCAAGTCGACGATGCTGCGGACCGTGCTCGGACTGATCCCCTTCCAACAGGGCGCCGTCAAGCTCTTCGGGACGGAGCTGGCCCAGTTCCACGCCTGGGACCGCGTGGGCTACGTCCCGCAGCACTCCTCCCTGAACGTCTCGAATGCCACCGTCCGCGAGATCGTCTCCTCGGGCAGGCTGTCCCACCACAGGATCTTCCAGTGGCCCAGCCGCGAGGACCGCGCCCACGTCACCCACGCGCTTGAACTCGTCGGCCTGTCGGAGCGTGGCCGCTGGCCCTTCCGCGACCTCTCCGGTGGACAAAAGCAGCGTGCGCTCATCGCGCGGGCCCTCACCTCCGAGCCGGAGCTGCTCATCATGGACGAACCCTTGGCGGGGGTGGACCTGCACAGCCAGAGCGGGCTGGCCCAGCTGCTAGGGCAGCTGCGATCCGACGGGCTGGGTCTGGCCGTGGTGCTCCACGAGCAGGGGCCCATGGCCGACGTCCTCGACCGGTGGGTCACCCTCTGCGACGGACGCATCGTGACGGCCGAACCCCACGGCGCCACGGACTGCGCGCCCGAACAGGCGGAGACGTCGTCGATGGGCTGGATGGATCCCGTGGCGGGGGTGCGCCGATGATCGAACTGTTCTCCCTGCCGTTCATGCAGCGCGCCCTGATCGCGGCCCTCCTGAGCGGGCTGGTGGCCCCCGCCATCGGCATGTACATCGTGCAGCGCAAACTCAGCCTGCTGGGCGACGGCCTCGGCCACGTCGCCATCATGGGCGTGGGTCTGGCGTTCCTCACCGGGACCTCACCGCTGCCCACCGCCGTCGTCACCTGCGTGGTGGGCGCCGTCGTGGTGGAGCTGCTGCGACAACGCGGCAAGACCAGCGGCGACCTGGGTCTGGCCATCCTCTTCTATGGCGGCATCGCCTCCGGCGTCATGATGGCCGGGATCGCCGGGCAGGGCGCGGCGGGACTGTCCGGATACCTCTTCGGGTCCCTCACCTCCGTCAGCGGCGCCGACCTGTGGGCCATCGGCATCCTCGGCGTGGTGATCCTGATCCTGACCATCGGGCTCGGCCCCCGGCTGTTCGCCGTCGCCGTCGACGAGGACTACGCCCGCGTCCTCGGCATCAGGGTGAAAGTGCTCAACCTGCTCATCGTGGTGCTGGCCGCCGTCACGGTGACCATCTCCATGCGCACCGTGGGCCTGCTCCTCATCAGCGCCCTCATGGTCATTCCCGTCGCGACCTCGCAGCAGCTGTTCATCGGGTTCAAGGGCGCCTTCTTCGGCGCCATGGGGGTCGGTGTCCTGGCCGCGCTGCTGGGGACGGTGGGATCGTTCTACATCGATTCCGCCACCGGTGCCACGATCGTGGTGGCCTCCATCGGCCTGCTGGCGGTGTCCTGGCTCATCGCTGGACCGCTGCGACGACGGCGCAACTTCATCCCCTACGTGGAGGACCACCCACACGGCGCGCAGGAACATGAGCGCGCCGAGAACCACGACGACGCCCACGCCCACGAAGCCGGCGTGAAGGTCATCCAGCACGGCGACCACGTCGACTACGTCCACGACGGGCACCGCCATGCCGTGCACGGGGATCACTATGACGAGCACTAGTACGCCGCGCACAACGTGGCAGCGCACCGCCGTCCGCGACTTCCTGGCCGGCGTGGAGGAGTTCCGCACCGCCAGCCAGATCCACGAGGACCTGAAGAAACTGGGCGACAAGATGGGCCTGGCCACCGTCTATCGGGCGCTGCAGTCCATGGCGGAGTCGGGCGAGGTCGACGTGCTGCGGACGCCTGACGGGGAGGCCGCGTACCGGATGTGCTCCGACGGGCACCACCACCACCTGGTGTGCCGCAACTGCGGCAATGCGCAGGAGATCGCCGCGGAGGTGGTCGAGATCTGGGCGGCCGAGGTGGCCAAGAGACACGGGTTCACCGACGTCGGCCACGAGGTGGAGCTCTACGGGTTGTGCGGCGACTGCTCCCGAGGGGTCAGCGTTGCAGGAACGGCAGTGACCGCAGTGCCCGGTCCAGGTGCCACGTGGCGTAGGCGGTCACCAGTCCATGGCACCGGTTGACCGTCGGTGTGGACGTGGCCGCGACCACGTCCCAATCGCCCGACATCAGCGCCCCGAGGTGGCGCAGCGCCTCCTCGTCGACCCGCGCTGACGACGGCGGCCTGCAGGTGGCGCAGACCGTGCCACCACCCTGGGGCGAGAACCACAGCGACGACTGCCCCACCACCCCGCAGTTGGAGCACTCCCCGAGCGTGACGGCCCAGCCGGCGACGGCGAGGGAACGCAGCAGGTAGGAATCGACGATGGCGGCGGCCGATCGCTGCGGATCAGCCAGTGCCAGGAGCGCCCCCAGCAGCAGCCGGTACTGCGGCAACGCCGGGGCGCCGTCCTCCGACACGAGGCGGTCCGCCGCCTCCACCAGCACCTCGGCGGCTGTGAAGCGGTCGTAGTCGCCGCCCAGGAGCCCTGCGTGGAGCGTCTCCACCTGGGTCACCACGTCCAACGAGCCGCGACCCTGCGCCAACTGCACGTCGATGTGGCTGAACGGTTCCAGCCTCGCCCCGAATTTGCTGCTGGTGCGGCGCACCCCCTTCGCCACGGCACGGACCTTGCCGTGCTGCCGCGTGAACAGGTTAATGATGCGGTCGGCCTCACCCAGTTGGTACGTCCGCAGCACGACTGCTTCGTCCCGGTAGGTGGCCATGTCGGTCATCCTATTTGACGACGGGAAGCGCGATAGATTGGCGTCGTGGCTGATACCTACCGTCCCCCGCCGACGCACCCCAGCGGGGCGCGGCCCCCGCAGATTCCCCCGTCGCAGCTGCCCCGCCATGTCGCCATCGTCATGGACGGCAATGGTCGTTGGGCGAAGCAGCGCGGCCTCAAGCGCACGGAGGGTCATGCACAGGGCGAGGCGTCCCTCCTCGACGTGGTGCACGGCGCGCTCGAGATGGGCATCCCGTACCTGTCGGCGTACGCGTTCTCCACCGAGAACTGGAAGCGCTCCCCCGACGAGGTGCGATGGCTGATGGGCTTCAACCGTGACGTTATCCACCGTCGTCGCGACGAGCTGAACGCCATGGGCGTGCGGATCCGCTGGGCGGGGCGCCGTCCCCGGCTGTGGGGGTCCGTGATCCGCGAACTGGAGGACGCGGAGCGCCAGAGCGACGCCAACACCAAGCTGACACTGCAGTTCTGCGTCAACTACGGTGGCCGCGCCGAGATCGTCGATGCAGCCCGGGAGATCGCCCGGCTGGCGGCGGCGGGCAAGCTGAACCCGGAGCGCCTCACCGAGGAGCGGTTCCGCAAGTTCCTCGACGAACCCGAGATCCCCGACGTCGACCTGTTCATTCGCAGCTCCGGCGAGCAACGGACCTCCAACTTCCTGCTGTGGCAGTCCGCCTACGCCGAGTTCATCTTCCTCAACCAACTGTGGCCGGACTTCGACCGCCGCGACCTCTGGTCCGCGGTGGAGCAGTTCTGCAGCAGGGAACGCCGGTTCGGCAGCGCCTGAAGGAGACCGAGAATGATCCCCACAACCGTCCCCACACTGACCGGCCCGCTCGTGGTGTTGCGGGCATGGCAGGACTCGGATGCGCCGCTGCTGGAGTCGGTGGCGTCGGATCCGATCATCCCCACCATCACGTCGGTGCCCGGTTCCGGCTCACCGGCTGACATTGCTGCCTACATCGCGCGGCAGCGCCAGCGCGCAGTTGACGGCACCGGTCTGTCCTTCGTGATCACCGACGCCCGTTCCGGGAGGGCCGTCGGAAGCATCGCGTTGTGGACCCGTGACTACGACCGTGGCCGCCTCTCCATCGGGTACTGGGTGGCCGAGCAGTACCGCCGCCAGGGGCATGCACAGGATGCGTTGGCCACCCTGACACGTTGGGCGGAAGCCATGCCGGGCGTGGGCCGGCTGCAGTTGTTCGTCGAGCCGTGGAACGAGGGTTCGTGGCGGATTGCGGAGAACTGCGGGTTCATGCGAGAGGGCCTGTTGCGGCAGTGGCAGCAGGTGGGCGACCAGCGTCGCGACATGTGGGTCTACAGCCTCATCCCCGATCCCGATGACCTCCCCTGAGAGTCACACCAGCGACTGGAACTCCCCCACCATCGGCATCGTGTTCTCGTCCAGTTCCACCTGCGTCAGCAGGATCCCGGAGGTCCCGTCGGGGTCCACGAAGAAGTCTGTGCCGAGGCCACCGGACCACCCGTAGCGGCCACGGTGCTCACCGCTCGTCTGGACCGCGACGCCGAACCCCCACCCCGTACCGTCCCAGAATCCCGGGAAGAAACTGTCGGATGTCTTGTTCGACGCGGGCACCTGGTCAGTGGTCATCAGGTGCAGGTGTTCGGCGGAGAGCATGCGCCTTCCGTCGACGACGCCCCCGTCGATGAGCATGCGGAGGAAGCGCCCGTAGTCGTGCACGGTCGACACCAGTTCGCCGTGGCTGACGTCGAACGGCGGCGTGCCTGCGTAGAAGCCACCACCCGCCGGCTCCAGTTCGACGAAGCCATCAGCGGTGTGGCGGTACGCGGCGGGCAGGCGGGCCAGCTCCTTCTCCGGAACCCAGAAGCCGGTGTCGTGCATCCCGAGGGGTCCCAGCAGGTCCTCAGTCAGGAATTCTCCCAGCGGGCGCCCCGTCAGGCGCGAGAGGAGGATCCCCAGGATGCCGAAGGAGTGGTGGTAGCGCCACCCCTGACCGGGCTGGAATGCCAGTGGTAGATCGGCCAGCAGGCCCAGCCACTCGTCGGCACCCACGGACAGCGGCTCCGCCCCCGCCTCCGTGCCGTTTTCCAGCATGGCTGCCTTCAGTGGCGACTCGTCGAAGATGGAGCCGTAGCCGCTGCCGTTCGTCAGCAGATGGCGCACGGTGATGGCCCTCTCGGCAGGCACCGTGTCGTCGAGATCGGCACTGGGGCTGGTCAGGACACCACGGTTCGTCAGCTCAGGCAGCCACTGATCCACGGCCGAGTCCAGGCCGATCCGTCCCGACTCCACGAGGCGCAGTGCCGCGACGGTGGTGATGGCCTTGGTCATGGACTGGATCCGGAAGATCTCGTTCCCCTGAAAGGCCCGGCCGCCGACAGCGGTCACGCCAGCAACGACGACGTCCGCGTCGCGGCCACCGACCTGCCCCACCGCCCCGGGCACCATCCCGGAATCCACCACCCTGTGCAACATCTCGCTCAGTGTCGTCATGCGGGCACTCTACGGTTGCAGGGGATCCCGTCAGCGAGCCGTGCGGTTCACCGCGCTCAGGATCGCCTTCATGGAAGCGCTGGTGATGCTGGGATCGACACCGACGCCCCACAGCACCTGCGCGTCGTCGCCCTCACCGATCTGGCACTCCACGTAGGCGGCTGCCTTCGCGTCGTCTCCGGATTCCAGTGCGTGCTCGCTGTAGTCCAGGACCGTGACGTGCACACCGGTCTCGGCCAGCGCGTCCACGAACGCGGAGACGGGACCGTTGCCCTCACCGGACAGGTGCACATCCTTGCCATCGGGGTCGTTGACGACGGCGTTGATCTCGAAGTGGCCGTTCTGGGACGACGAGCCTGCCGACGTCAGCGCCCAGGCACCCTCCGACAGGTATTCGCGGGTGAAGATCTCGAAGATCTGCTGCGAGCTGACCTCGCCACCCTCGGTGTCGGTGTGGTCCTGCACCACGCGGCTGAACTCCATCTGCAGGCGACGGGGCAGGTCCATCTTCGCCTCTGACTTCATCAGGTAGGCCATGCCGCCCTTGCCGGACTGCGAGTTGACCCGGATGACGGCCTCGTACGAGCGGCCCACATCGAACGGGTCGATCGGCAGGTACGGCGCCTCCCACTCCATCTCCGCGACGGTCGTGCCCTTCTCCTCCGCGACGTGCTCCAGGTATTCCAGGCCCTTCTTGATGGCGTCCTGGTGGGAGCCGGAGAAGGCCGTGTAGACCAGGTCGCCGGCGTAGGGGTGACGGGGGTGCACGGGCAGGCCGGTGCAGTACTCCACGGTGCGGCGCACGTGGTCGATGTCCGAGAAGTCCAGGTGCGGGTCGATGCCCTGGGTGTACAGGTTCAGCGCCAGCGTGACCAGGTCGACGTTGCCGGTGCGCTCGCCGTGGCCGAACAGGCAGCCCTCGACACGGTCGGCCCCGGCCATCTGCGCCAGCTCCGCGGCCGCGACGGCGGTGCCGCGGTCATTGTGCGGGTGCAGCGAGACAGCCACGTGTTCACGGTTCTTGACGTTGCGGCAGAAGTACTCGATCTGGTCGGCGTACGTGTTGGGCGTGGAGCGCTCCACCGTGGCCGGCAGGTTCAGGATGATCTCCCGCTCCGCGCTGGGCTGCCACGTGTCGATGACGGCGTTGCAGACCTCGACGGCGAAGTCGGTGGGCGTCTGGGTGAAGATCTCCGGCGAGTACTGGTAGCCGAACTCGACATCAGTCAGGTACTTGTCGGCGTACTGCATCACCATTTCGGTGCCGCGGGTGGCCATCTTGATGCACTGCTTCTCGTCGATGTTGAACACAACGCGGCGGAACAGTTCGGCGGTGGCGTTGTACATGTGGATGGTGGCGCGCTTGGCGCCGACCAGTGACTCAGCGGTGCGGCTGATCAGGTCCTCACGGGCCTGGGTCAGGACGGAGATGGTGACGTCGTCGGGGACGTGGCCGCCCTCGATCAGCTTCCGGACGAAGTCGAAGTCGGTCAGCGACGCCGATGGGAAACCGATCTCGATTTCTTTGTAGCCCAGACCCACCAGCAGTTCGAACATCCGCATCTTGCGGGCCGAGGTCATGGGGTCGATCAGTGCCTGGTTGCCGTCGCGCAGGTCCGTGGACAGCCAACGCGGGGCGTGCGTGATCTTCTGATCGGGCCACGTCCGGTCAGGCACCTGGACGGGCTCGAAGGCGCGGTAGCGGCCCACGGGCATGGGGGTCGGCTGCTGGACGGGCTTGGGCTGAATGCGAGTGGTGAACTGGTTCATGATGATGCTTCCTCGGCTGGGGTTTTGAGTTTCGCCAGACACGGCAGATCCCCGCAGCGAGGAGGCTGGCAGTTCAGGACTGGGCCTCGCTGCGGCGACGGAGGAGCAGAACTCGCGATGCCACGTCGCTGAGCCTAACCGCCGCAGGGGTCCTCGGCAAGGACCGTCTCACAAAAGCGTGTCGCCGCCAGGCTTGACCGGACACGCCTCGTCGGGTGTCAGCCCTGGACGTGGGTGACGAGGCGCCCAGTGGATGCGGCGTGTCCGGCCGACGCCCCGGGATCAGTTCAAGCGGTGGGTCAGAAGCCCAAACGGTTCAGGTGCTTGGAGTCGCGCTGCCACTCTTTGAGGACCTTCACGTGCAGGCTCAGGTGGACCGGGGTGCCCAGCAGGCGGTTGATCTGCTGCCTGGCCTCCGTGCCGATCTCCTTCAGCCGGGAACCCTGGTGTCCGATGACGATGCCCTTCTGGGAATCACGCTCCACCACGAGGGTGGCGAACACATCGAGCAGGGGCTTGTCCTCGGGGCGATCGGCGCGGGGGATGATCTCGTCGATCATCACCGCGATGGAGTGCGGCAGCTCGTCACGGACACCCTCCAGGGCAGCCTCACGGATGAGTTCCGCGATCAGCGTCTCCTCCGGCTCGTCGGTGATCTCGCCGTCCGGGTAGTACTTGGGTCCCTCGGGGAGAAGGCCCATCAGCACGTCGGCGACGGTGTCCAACTGGTCGTCCTCTGTGGCGGAGCACGGCACCACGTCGGCCCATTCGACGCTCAGCTCCTCCCCCAGCTTGCCCACGTCCACGAGGTGCGACAGCACACGGGCTTTGGACACGAGGTCGGTCTTGGTGGCCAGCACCACGATCTTCGGCTTGTTCCGGAGTTCAGCGATCTGGGACACGATGTAGCGGTCGCCGGGGCCGATGCGCTGGTCGCACGGCAGGCACACACCCACCACGTCCACCTCGGCCCAGGTCTCCCGGACCAGGTCGTTCAGCCGCTCGCCCAGGAGGGTGCGGGGCCGGTGCAGCCCGGGGGTGTCGATGAGTACGAGCTGCCCGTCGTCGCGGGTCACGATGCCGCGCACGGCGTGGCGCGTGGTCTGCGGCTTGCTGGAGGCGATGGCAATCTTCTGCCCAACCAGCGCGTTGGTCAGCGTCGACTTGCCGGCGTTGGGGCGGCCGACGAAGCATGCGAACCCGGATCGGTATGTGGTCTCAGTCATCGTCGCGCTCCTCAGCGTCATGGGTGGGATGGGGGGCACGGCGCACGAGCACCGTGCCGATCTGGTGCCTGCGACCGACGGCCCTGTCGGCGGTCATCTCGATCCCCTCGAAGGTGACCTGCGAGCCGGGGATGGGCACCACGTTGAGCAGCTTGGCCATCATGCCGCCGACCGTCTCCACGTCCTCGTCGTCCAGTTCCATGCCGAAGAGGTCGCCGAGTTCGTCGAGCGCCAGGCGCGACGAGATGCGGAAGAGCCCGGGTTCCAGCTCCACGACCGGTTCCCCCTCGTGGTCGTACTCGTCGACGATCTCGCCGACGATCTCCTCGATGATGTCCTCGATCGTCGCGAGGCCGGCGGTGCCGCCGAACTCGTCGACGACGATCACCACATGCGAGTGGCGCAACTGCATGTCGCGCAGCAACTCGGTGGCCGGCTTCGAGTCGGGCACGAACGTGGCCGGACGCATCAGGTCGGCCACCGTTTCGAGTCGCTCGGAGTCCGGGAAGTCGTAGATCCGCTTCGCCACGTCCTTGAGGTAGATGACACCCAGGACGTCGTCGATGCCGTCGCCCACCACAGGGATGCGGGAGAAGCCGGAGCGCAGCGCCAATGACAGTAGTTGGCGCAGCGTGCGGTCGCGATGTGTGAAGACCATGTCGGGCCGCGGCACCATGACCTCCTTCACCAGCGTGTCCCCCAGCTCGAACACCGAGTGGATCATCTTGGACTCGCGCGCCTCGATGACGTCCGCGGCCTGCGCGATGTCGACGAGGTCCCGCAGTTCAGCCTCCGAGGAGAAGGGTCCGTCGGCGAAACCCTTGCCGGGGGTCAGCGCGTTGCCCAGCAGCACCATCAGTTGGGCGATGGAGCCGAACACCGTGGTCAGCAGCGAGATCAGCGGCGAGAAGGTCCGCATCACCTGCTCGGGGTGCTGGCGGCCCAGGGTGCGGGGCGCCACCCCCCACAGGATGAACGCCACCACGAACATGATGCCGACGGTGGTGCCGATGCGACCCCACGGGGTGGTGAGGTTGGTGAACACCACGAGCGACACCGTCGTGATCGAGGCCACCTCGCACAGCATTCGCACGAACATCACGGCGTTGATGGAGGGGGCGGGGTCCTGCGCGATCAGCTTGATGCGACGCGCACCACGCCCGTCCTCCTCGGCCATTCGTTCGGCCCGGGACTTGGAAATCAGGGACAGCGCCGTCTCGGCTGCTGCCAAAAGGCCGGCGAAAAGCGCGAGGACAAGCGCGACGGCCAACTCAATCCACTGGGACTGGGTCATTGGGTGGTGATCAACTCAGCTCATCATGTTCGGGAAATGTATCCGTATCAGTCTAGCGATGCGGGCCACGCACCTCATATTCTCACGCAGAACGTGCAACGGGCCGCGACCCGGAGGTCGCGGCCCGCTTCAGCAGTGATGGGTTTCAGCAGTGATCGATCAGCTGAACATCACGATGTTGTTGAACACCCAGCGTTGTTCCTGGAGGAATGTGTTCGCGCCCATGGAGGTGGGCAGGTACACCGTGGTCCAGATGAAGCTGCGGCAGCCGTTGCGCCCGGTCTCCACCGTGTCGCATTCGGTCTTCCACAGTCGGCCGTCGGTCGACGTCCAGTTGTTGGTGTAGCCCAACTTGTTGTTGGTCCACAGCGACCGGGCCGAGGGCAGGTACGTCAGGTTGTTGAACGTCCATCCTGTGACCCACTGCAGCTTGCCGTTGACGGGCTTCACCTGCGATGCCCAGATCTCCGTGAAACAACGGGTGGTCTGGGAGTACGCCTCGCACTTGGTGAACCACTGGCGACCGTTGACCGTGTGGTAACCGGGATCGGTGTACACGTTGACGGGACGCTGCGTGGGCGTGACGGACGGCGCGACCGTGGGCTTCACGGTCGGCTTGACCGTGGGCGTGCTGGTGGTCGGTGCCACCGTCGTCGGGGCCGCCGTCACGGGCGGTGCCGTGACGGTTGCCGTGGACGTCACCGTCGTGGTGGCGGTGGCCGTGGTGGTGGCGGTGGCCGTCGATGTGGCGGTCGCCGTGTTGGTGGAGGTTGCCGTGACCGAGGAGGTCGCGGTGGCCGTGGACGTCGACGTCGCAGTCGCCGCCGGTGCGGTGGTGGTCGCCGTCGCCGTGGACGTGGCCGTCTGGGTGGCCGTCGAGGTGGCGGTCACCGCGGGTGCCGTCACCGTGATGGTGGGCGTCGGTTCGACGGCAGCCTTGACCTCGATGGCGGGCAGCGTCGCGACGACACCCGTCTGAAGGATCTGGGTCCCGTCACGGTCCGCGGTGGCGTTGAACGTCACCGACGGTGTGAAGGAGCCAGCGGCGAGATCCGCAGCGGTGACCGTGTGCTTGGCGGTGGTGCACTGCTGCGTCGCCCCGGCTGCCAGGTTGGCCCAGCGGCAGTTCGGGGTGCCCGATGGCAGGACGCCATCGAGGTTGGAGGCGGTCGGGAACGCCGTGATCACCTGGGCGGACGTGTTGGTGTAGCTGATCGAGAAAGTCAGCACGTCACCCACCTTCACGGGTGTGTCCAGCACGTCGGTGCGCGCCAGTGTAACCGTCAGGTACTTCTGGACCGGCGGGAGCGCCGTACCGAAGACTTCGAGTTCCGCGACAGCCACGTACTTGTTGTTCTGGGGGTTGGCCGGAACGCTGACGGTGTCGCCGGCCGTTGTGAGGATCTGGAGGCGGACGAACTTGCCCCGCACCCCATCCAGCGGCACGGTCTTCACGTCGTTGGTGTCAGCCCAGGTGCCCGACTTGACCTCGGTGAGTGCGTCGAGGGAGTCGCCCACGAAGAGCTTCCACGTCAGCGGCCGACCGTTGTTGTCGCCCGCGGCGGTTCCGCCCTGCTTCGGGGTGAAGAGGAGGCGATCCAGCGCCGCACCGTTCTCGCCGACCGACAGGTCGATGTTGTACGGGAACGTCTGGGTGGCCGCCCAGGGACTGTGGAACCAGGTGGTGGACTTGCCGTCGAACATGTTCGAGGGCGGGAACACCTGGTTTGGGGGGTTGTTCTGGTAGGCCAGCTCATTCTCCAACGTCAGCGGCAACTTGGCGGAAGCCGTGTCGGCAACTGCGACCCTGACGCGGATCTCGGCAGCCGAGACCCACTTGTCAAGCGTGTCGCCATAGCTCGAGATGGCCCGCAGACGCAGGTACTGGTAGGTGCCGCTCAGCGGCACCACCTTGGCGGTGTTGTTGTTAGCGAAGTTGCCCTCGGCCACCTTCGCCAGATCCGCGATGCTGTTGCCGGCCCAGACCTCGTACCCGTTGATGATGCCGTTGGACCCGGTGGTGCGAGGCACGTAGTCGAGCGCGACGACGGCCACAGGTGCCTCGCCGAGCTTCATGTCCACGTCCACGGGAACACCGACGGTGGCGTCGTAGGGTGTGTGCCACACCGTGGCGACGTTGCCGTCAAATGCATTGGCAATACCAAAACCGGACTGCGCCGGCGGGGTGTTGACGGGTGTGACGGTGATGGCCTGTGTCGGGTTCTGGCCCGGCTTCAGTGCCACGGTCAGCGCGGCGGTACCGATGGCGTTCTTGCCACCCACAGTTGCCGTGGCCGTCATGGAGACGAGCCCCGGGTCGGCGCTGGCCGGCACGGTGACGGTCGTCGTGAAGGTACCTGAGGCACCGGCGCCCAGGGTCACCGGTGCTGCTGCGCTGGCTGTCCAGCCCCCGGGGAGGGTGAAGGTGGGCGTGAACGTGACCGCGGTCTCGGCGAGGTTGGTCGCAGAGAACGTGACCGTGTTGGTGCCACGGTTGACGCTCTGGCCCTCCGCGGTGATGGAAAGGGGGAGAACGCCGAGCCACTCCATGGAGATGGTCATGTAGCGGATCTGGTTGTTGGCACCCTCGAAGAGGAGGCCGTACGTGCCCTCAGCGGTCAGCGGCGTCAGCGTCGAGTAGGACATGGAGCCCGTCTCGAACACCTTGGCACCGGACCAGGTCTGGCCGTCGTCGAAGGAGACGCGGACCGTGCCGTTGGACCGGCCACCCGTGTTGGCGGCGTTGGAGAACAGCAGGACCTTCGCCTTGGCGCTACCTTCGGCGGCGTTCGGGTAGGCCCGGATGATCGAGGCGTTGTTGTTGGGATCGATCAGCGTCGAGTCGACGGTGACGGGACCATAGGTCTCACCGCCGTCGCTGGAGATGCTGACCTTGCGAGCCTTTGTGCCGTCGGACGCCCGGGAGTTCAGCATGACACGGCCGTCGGAGAGCTCCACGACCTTGTTCTCATCCATGCCCGTACCGACAGGTGCGCCGTTCTGCCACGTGGCTCCATGGTCATCCGAGTACACGGACATGGCCTTGTAGATGGAGCCGTCCTTAATGGTGTACTGCTGGATGAGGCGCCCCGCGAGGTCGCCGTACTTGAGCTGAATGCCTTCGCCGGAGGCGGCGAAGCGGCTGATCCACGTGGGCGAGTCTGTGATGTCGGCGGTGATGACCGTCGGAACGCTCCAGGTGAGGCCGTTGTCCGTGGACCGCGTGACTGCCGCGTGCAGGACGTTGCGGGCATCCGGCGCCGTGCCGGCCTGCGATCCCTGGAATCCCTGATCGAAGGACTTCACGAAGAAGTTGAAGATGTCGCCGGTTTCGCGGTCGACAACATAGGACGGGTCGGAGAAGCCGTACTTTTCGGCCACTGGGGTGGGCTTGCCTGCCGCGACCGTGGTGTAGTCACCCCACGTCTGGCCACCGTCGGTGGAGCGACGCTGGAGGATGGAGTTGGCTTGCGGAGCATCCGTGCACGTACCCGGGCGGCCGTCCCACGAGGCCAGGATGTCACCGTCGTTCGTGGTCGTCAGCGCCGGGATGCGATGGCAGGTGAATCCGAAGTCCCCTGCGCTGGCCAGGGCCACGTAGGTGCCCTCCGGTCGCAGCGGAGCGGCTTCGACGGTGATGGCAGGAAGCGTGGCGACCACGCCAGCCTGCAACACGGTGGTGCCAGCACGCTCTGCTGTGGCGTCGAACGTCACGGTGGGCGTGAAGTTGCCCGCGGTCACGTCGGCAGCGGTAACGGTGTGCGTCGCCGTGGTGCACACCTTGGTGCCGTTGGCCGGCAGGTCCGCGTAGCGGCAGTTCGGCGCGGTTTCACCGACGACACCGGTGAGGTTGCTTGACCGGGGGAACGCCGTGATGGCGGCATCAGTCAGGTTGGTGTAGGTGATGTTGAATTTGAGAACGTCGCCGGGACGCGCGGTGGCGCCGACGGTGTCGGTGCGGGCCATCGAGACCGTGAGGTACTCGGTGATGACGGGCACCGCGGTGCCGTAGACCTTGAGCTCGGAGATGGCCACGAACTTGTTGCTCTGCGGGCTCGCGGGAACGGTCGTGATGTCACCGTAGGTGGAACCGATGGCGAGGCGAAGGAACTTCGCCGTGGCCGGGACGGCGCTCAGGTCGACGGTCTGGGGCGTCGCGAGGTCGGCCCAGGTACCGGATGCGACCTCCACGAGGGACTCAATGGAATCGCCGGCAAGGATCGTGTAAGCACCCGGACGACCGTTATTCGAGCCGGGCTCTCCACCCACGTAGGGAACCATCACGAACGACGAAAGATCGATCGGCTCAGCGCCGAGGTTCAGGTCGATGTTGTAGGGGAACGTCTGCGTGGCGGTGTACGGCGTGTGGAACTGGGTGAGTGTGTCGTGATCAAACATGCGCTCGGCCCCGAGGTTTGCCTCGGACGCCAGGGTCCCGACGAGGGTGACCGGCAGGGGCGGGACCGCGTCGTCGGCTACGGCCTTGAGGATACGGATCTCGGCGGCAGAGGCGTACTTGTCGACCTCTGCAGGCGTGGCTCCGTAGCTGGTTTTGATGGTGATGCGCAGCTTGCTGGCGGTACCGGTCAGGGGCACCTGCTTGGTGGCTGTCGTGTCGTCCATGTTGCCTGCGGCAATGGTGGTCAGAGACGCGTCACCGTTGACGATCGCGACGTCGTAACTGTTCCACATTCCGTTCTTGCCACCGGACTGGCGGGGCACCACCTCAAGCAGCGCGAGGTCAACGGGTGTGCCGAGGTCCATGGTCACCGTCGCCGGCCACGGAGCAGCCTGCAAGTTCCAGGGGGTGTGCCAGTTGGTGTTGGTCTTACCGTCGAACGCAAAAGCGATCGGCTCAGCCGGCTGCTGGGCCGACGCGGTGGCGGATGTCACCGTCACGGGCAGGGTCCGGTTCTGGCCAGCCTTCAGCTTCACCGTCACGGCAGAGGTGCCAATGGAGGTTTTGCCATTGGCCGCTGCGGTCGCGGTCAAAGTGAACTGGCCCGGGTTGGTGAAGGAGGGGACCGTGACGGCGACGGTGAACTGCTCGGTGACGCCAGCGGCGATGGTCACAGGAGCGACGGCGCCCATGACGAAGCTGGCCGGGCCGGTCACCACGGGTGTGGTGGTGACGGCAGCAGTGCCTTCGTTCGTGAGGGAGAAGGTAACGGTGTTGTCCCCGCGGTACAAGGTCTGGGCAGCGGCGGTGACGGTGGGCGCGGGGTTCGCGTCGTACACCTGCACCGCGATCTCGGCCACGTTGACGTTCTTGTTGGCCTGGCCAGTGTCACCGTAGGTCGAGAGCACCTCGAAGCGAACGAAGGCGCCGGTCTTGTCCAGAGCGACGGTCTTGTTGCCGGGAACGTTGGCAAACGTGCCCTCGGCGGCGACGGTGCCCATGTCGGCGAGGGTTTCTCCCACGTACACCTTGTAGCCATTGACACGGCCATTGAGGTTGCCGCCACTGGTTCCGGGCGTGGGCGTGTATTCGAGGGCCTTCACCTGCTCGGTCTTGGCCAAGGCCAAGTCGATCTTGTACGGGAAGACAGGGACATATCCGCCATCCCACTTCGTATGGAAGCGTGTGTTGACGTTGCCGTCGAACATCAAGGCCGGCTCGTTGCCCGGCTGGAACACCAAATCGCTGAGATTGGCGATCGTGACTGGCGCTTTGATATTTGCTGCGCGTGCCATGCCGATCGGCATGACGAGCGTCATCGCGGTGACCAGCGCGGTCAGGATGACGAGCAGTCGCGATCTGCGAACTTGTCGGTGCATGTGGAGCCTCCCGTAAATGGGTCAACATCCATGTCGACCACAATTGCGCGCCAGTCTGTCGAGGAGGTCAGACCACTGTCAATGAACGGGCATACCACGTGGTCACAATGTGCAAAATGTTTGCGCGGGGCCCATGAAACGGGGCGAGGGAGCATCCCTCGATACGACCAACTCCTTCGTCGCGGAGCTACTCAGGACTTGGATTCGCGCGACCTCAGACGGCGGCGCGCTCGGCGCGGGCGATCTCCCAGGCGGCGATGATCTTGTCGTTGAGACCGAACATCACAGCCTTCTCCTCCGGCTCGGCGTGGTCATGGCCCAGCAGGTGCAGCAGCCCGTGGATGAGGAGGTACTCGGCCTCCGCGTCCGGCTCGCGACCGTTCTCCGCGGCCTGCTGCGCCGTCACCTGGGGACACAGGACGATGTCGCCCAGCAGGCCCATGGGCGTCTCCTCGTCCTCGTCCGGGGCGCGGAGTTCGTCCATGGGGAAGCTCATGACGTCGGTGGGGCCCGGCAGGTCCATGAAACGTTCGTGGTAGTCGGCCATGGTGGTTTCGTCCACCAACAGGATCGACAGGTCGGCAAGCGGGTGGATCCGGAGCTTGTCCAGGGCGAAACGGGCGAGCGCGACGAGGCCGAGCTGGTCAGCCTCCACTCCGGACTCGTTGTTGACGTCGATCACGGCTTCCTTCCCGCCCTGTACTCCGGGGTGCTGGGGTCGAGGGTGTCGAACTTGTCGTAGGCGGCCACGATCCGGCCCACCAGCTCGTGGCGCACGACATCGCGGGAGGTCAGCGTGCAGAATTCGATGTCGTCGATGCCGTCCAGAATTCCCTGCACCACGCGCAAACCGCTGCGGACGCCGCCGGGAAGGTCCACCTGTGTGACGTCGCCTGTGACGACCATCTTGGAGCCGAAGCCCAGACGTGTCAGGAACATCTTCATCTGTTCCGCGGATGTGTTCTGCGCCTCGTCGAGGATGATGAATGCGTCGTTGAGGGTGCGCCCGCGCATGTAGGCCAGCGGCGCCACCTCGATGGTGCCGGACGTCAACAGCTTGGGGACGGCGTCGGCCTCCACCATGTCGTGCAGCGCGTCGTACAGCGGCCGCACGTAGGGGTCGATCTTGTCGCTGAGGGTGCCGGGCAGGAACCCCAACCGCTCCCCCGCCTCGATGGCCGGGCGGGTGAGGATGATGCGGCTGACCTGCTTGGTCTGCAGCGCCTGCACCGCCTTGGCCATGGCCAGATACGTCTTGCCGGTGCCTGCGGGACCGATGCCGAACACCACGGTGTGCCGGTCGATGGCGTCCACGTAGCGCTTCTGGTTGAGCGTCTTGGGTCGGACCGTCTTGCCGCGGGCGGAGACGATGTCGGCAGTCAGGATGTCGCTGGCCTTGGCCTCCGGGTCGCTGGACATTCCCACCACGCGCTCGACGGTTTCGGGCGTGAGACCCTGGCCGGTGCGGATGATGGTGATGAGTTCCGTGATGATGTCCACGGACTGCGCGATGTCGCCGGTGCTGCCGGTGAGGGTGATCTGGTGGCCGCGGACATGCAGGTCGGCGACCAGTGCATTCTCGAGTGTCCGCAGGTAGTCGTCTCGCGGGCCCAGCAGCTTCACCATGTCGATGGAGGCGGGCACCTGCAGGACGCGCGTACCGTCAGCCCGGTCGAGTGCGGTGGTGGGATTCAGGATCGTCGCCTTCTCACGTTCTTCACGGGGCGGGTTTCGCCCTGTCCTTGGACCAAAGTCTAGTGCGCCAGCCGGAAGACCGGCCGGCGCACGAGGGGGTCACCGGGGAACGACGGGACTCAGGAGTCCAGGTCCTCGTCGTCGTCCTCGGAAATGATGTGCATGGCGGCTTCCTCCGCGCTGGCTGCGCCCCCGCTGAAGCCGACGTCGCTTCCCAGGATGGCCTCCCCGCCGGGTCCCTGGACGTGCATGAGGCGGCCTGCTCGCTCGCGGCCCACCTCGCGGTCCTCCCCGGAGGCGTTCCACTCCACCTCGGCCGGCTTCTTCTCCGGCTCTTCCTGCTTGACGCGCTGGTTGATGGTCTCGCCCTGGCGCATCTCCTCAGGAGTGTTCCCGAATCCCTGGGCGGCAGACCACTGTTCCGGGGCGGTGTAGCCCTCGTCGAGCACGTCCTCGACGCCGCGATCGATCAGGGAGTCAGCCTCTTGAATCTGATCAAGTTGTTCGGACTCGTCGGGGACGGGGGTGTCGAAGTCGGCTGTTTCGGTCATGGCTCCATCCTGCCACCAGATCCGGGTCGATGGCCGGCAAACACTCAGCCGATTTCCCGGAGGGTCACGCCGGGGTACGGCTGGCGTAGAAACGGCCGAGGAACTCGTCGCGGAGAGCCTGGAAGTCGCCTGAGGATATGGCCACGCGGATGTCGTCGACGAGGCGCACGGTGAAGCGTTCATTATGGATGGTGGCCAGTGTGGACGCCAGCATTTCCTTGGCCTTGAACACGTGGTGCAGGTAGGCCCTGGTGTAGTGGGTGCACGTGTAGCAGTCGCAGCCATCCTCGAGCGGCTCAAAGGCCTTCCGGTAGGGGGCGGTGTTCACGTTGTAGCGTCCGTCGGCGGTGTAGATGGCTGCGTTGCGGGCCACCCGGGACGGGTTGACGCAGTCGAAGGTGTCGGCGCCGGCGGCGACGGCCGCGAACAGGTCGTCGGGTTCCGAGATGCCCAGCAGGTGACGCGGCTTGTCGTCGGGCAACTCGTCGGACATCCACCCCACGATGGTGCCCAGGTTCTGCTTCTCCAGCGCGCCGCCCAGGCCGAACCCATCGAAGGAGCGGCCATCCACCTCAAGAGCGGCCAGCCCACGGGCGGCCTGCCTGCGAAGATCCTCGTACTGCGCGCCCTGGATCACACCGAACAGGGCCTGATACGGCTTGTCGGCTCGCTGGATGGTCTGACGCTGGTGTTCCTCGAGGCAACGGAGTGCCCACGCGTGGGTGCGCTCCACGGAGCGTTCCTGGTAGGGGCGGGTGTTCATCAGCGTGGTCAGCTCGTCGAAGGCGAACATGATGTCGGCGCCCAGCCGGTGCTGGATCTGCATGGAGGCCTCGGGTGTGAAGCGGTGCTTGTCGCCGTTCAGATGGCTCGTGAACGTGACGCCCTCGTCGTCGACGTGCGCCATGCGGGTCCGTCCCTCGGCAATGACGTCGTCGCTGGCGAGACCGGCCGTGTCCATGGCCAGCACCTTCTTGAAGCCCGAGCCGAGACTCATCACCTGGAAGCCACCGGAGTCCGTGAACGTGGGACCGTGCCAGTTCATGAACGATCCGAGTCCGCCGGCCTCGTCCACGACGTCGGAGCCGGGCTGCAGGTACAGGTGGTAGGCGTTGGCGAGCACCGCCTGGGCGCCCAGGTCGGCGAGTGCCTCCGGCAGCACTGCCTTCACGGTGGCCTTGGTGCCGACGACGATGAACGCGGGGGTCTCGATGGTGCCGTGGGGTGTGGTGATGGTGCCCGTGCGGCCGTGACCGTCGAGCCGGGTATTCACGTCGAAGCCGAAGCCCATGTCCCCTGCTTCCGCGTCAGCACGTCCAGCTGTCCCAGCGCGACGGCGCCTGCGGTGGAGGTGCGCAGCACGCCGTCGGAGACAAGCACGGAGCGTGCCCCGGCGGCGTCAAAGGCTGCCAGTTCCTCAGGCGCGATCCCGCCCTCCGGGCCGATGACGATGGCAATGGTGCCCTCCTTGGGCCGGTCCACCTCGGAGATGTGGAGCTCGGCTCCTTCGTGCAGCACCAGCACGCAGTCGACCCTGCGGAGCAGGGCGGCCACCTCCTTGGTGCTCCCGGAGGAGACCTCCGGGACCGTGAACCGGCGGGACTGCTTCGCGGCCTCGCGGGCGGTCGACTGCCACTTGGCCAGCGACTTCTCGCCCCGTTCGCCCTGCCACCGCACGATGGAGCGCGACGCCTGCCAAGCGATGATGCGGTCCACACCGAGTTCGGTCATCGTCTCGACGGCCAACTCGGACCTGTCGCCCTTGGCCAGCGCCTGCACCGCCAGGAATCGGTGGGGCCTCGAAGGGGTGGACAGCATCTCCTCAACCTCTACGACCATCTCCGATTTTTCCGCGGAGACGACGGGGCCACGGATGGCGCGACCCGTGCCGTCGGCGACGAGCACCCGCTCCCCCACCTGGAGCCGGCGCACGGAGACGGCGTGCCGCGCCTCCTCGCCCGTGACGGTCACCGACCCACCGACCGCGACACCAGGGCCCAGGTCAGCGAGGAACAGTGCGTCGCTCATCCGGCGAAGGTTTCCTTCAACCAGCCGAACACACCTTTGCCGCCGCCACGATGGACGTCGGCCTCGGGGTGCATCTCGTCGCGCTCCTCGGCCAGTTGGCGCAACAGCTCTCGCTGCCGGTCGTCGATCCTGGTGGGTGTCTGCACGAGGAACGTGATCCCCAACTCACCGCGGCCACCGCCCCTCAGCTTCGGCACGCCGCGCCCCTTGAGCGCAATGCGCGTGCCGGACTGGGTGCCGGCCGGCACTTCGACGGCGACGGAACGGTCGTCGAGGTCGGACCCGTCCCACTCGGCCTCCAGGGTGGTGATGTTCACCGTGGTCCCCAGCGCCGCGGCGGTCATGGGCACCTTGACCACCATCTCCAGGTTGTCGCCGTCGCGGCGGAACGTCCCGTGCTCGGCCACGTGCAGTTCGACGTAGAGGTCGCCGGCGGGTCCACCCCCGGGACCCACCTCCCCCTGACCCTCCAGGTGGATGCGGATGCCGGTGGAGACACCGGCGGGGATGCGCACGGAGATGGTGCGCGCAGAGCGGACGCGGCCCTCACCGGAGCACTCGCCGCAGGGGCGTGGAATGGTGGTGCCGTAGCCGCGACAGTTGGGGCAGGGCTGCGACGTGCGGATGTCACCGATGAAGCTGCGCTGGATCTGCGACACCTCGCCGTTGCCGTTGCAGGTGGCGCAGGTCACGGGCTCGGAACCCGGTTCGCCGCCGCGGCCCTGGCACTTCGGGCACACCACGGCGGTGTCCACCTTGATGGGCTTGGTGGTGCCGAACACCGCTTCGTGCAGGGGCATCTGCACACGCACGAGGGCGTCCTGGCCCTGCCTGACGCGCGAACGCGGGCCGCGGGTCCCCTGCGCTCCGAACATGGCGTCGACGAGGTTGGAGAAGTCGAAGCCTCCCGCGAACCCGCCGCCACCGAACCCGGAAAACCCGGCACCGGACTGGCTCATGGGGTCGCCGCCGCGGTCGAAGATGGCGCGCTTGTTGGGGTCGCTCAGGACCTCGTACGCCTCGTTCAGTTCCTTGAACTGCTCGGCGGCGTCCTCGTCGGGGGCGACGTCGGGGTGCACCTTCATGGCGCGACGCCGGTAGGCCTTTTTGATCTGCTCGGCTGTGGCCTCGCGGTCCACGCCCAGAGTGCTGTAGTAGTCCTTGCTCATGAGTGGTGTCGACTCATCCTTCCAACAGGAAACGGCTGACGTAACGCGCCACCGCGCGTACGGAGGCAATGGTGGACGGGTAGTCCATACGGGTGGGCCCCACCACACCCAGGTTCGCGGCGAGGTCACCGCTGGGGCCGTAGGCGGAGGCGATGAGCGACGTGGACTGGAAGCCCTGCGCCGTGTTCTCCTGCCCGATGCGGACCGTGATGTCCCCCTCACCGGACACCTCCCCGAGCAGGCGCATCAGCACCACCTGCTCCTCCAGGGCCTCCAGGAGGGGACGCATCCCCGTCTGGAACGCGGTGCCGAAGGTGGCGAGGTTCGGCATGCCGGCCACCACCACCTGCGACGTCGGCTCGGAGGCCAGGAGTTCCAGGACGACCGTGATCACCGGGACGGCGACGGCGCGCTCGAGCGGGCTGAACCCGTCGAGCATCATGCCGAGCGCCCCGGCTGCGTCGCCGGGCGCCTTCCCGATGGCAGCCTCACGGATCCTGGTGCGGACTGTGCCGAGGATCCCCTCGTCGTGCGACGGCAACTCCAGGATCTGCTGCTCCACCCGACCGGCCGAGTTCACCACGATCACCATGAGTCGCTCGGTGGTC
>JBDSRF010000005.1:0-6610 GCA_039929445.1 Arachnia sp.
AGCAGCATGAGGGCCAGCAGAGCCACCAGCAGCCACAGCATGGCCAACGCGTGGCCGGTCCCGGCGACGGCGGCAGCCAGGAGGCCGACGAGGGAGGCCGCGGGGTAGCCGGCGAGCAGCGTGAACACCATGCCGGCACCAGCCGGCTTCCCCCGTGTCAGGGTGACACCGGAGGTGTCCGAGTGCAGCCGGATCCCCTTCAGGGAGCGGCCGGACAGGGTTGCTGCGACAGCGTGCCCGGCTTCGTGGCACACAGTGACCGCCATGCGGACCACCCGCCAGGCGAGGATCACGCAGGCGAGCGCTGCCAGGGCGATCGCGAGTAGAGCAGATGCGTCCGGGACGGCAGTGGTCGCGGACGCGCGTAGCCACAGATCCTTCAGGATGGACATGCTGTCCCTCACCCAGCCTCCTCGTCGCCACTGGGGCTCAATGACGTGTCAAAGACGAAACCACGTGCCCTCAACCGTTCGACGAGGACGTCCCCCATGGCTGTGGCGGGCGTGAGCACTCCCGAGCGCTGGGGCAAACGGTCGCCGTCGAGAGCCAGACTGAGAGCGGACTCGCCCAGCATGATGGCCGTCCCGTTGTAGCCGGGGTCGTAGTCGGCGCCGGCCTTGGTGAGGTACTGGGCCCCGGTCGTCGTCGCGGCCCGGATCTCCAGACGAAACCGACCCGAGGCCCGCTGCTCGGCGGTGGGACCGTCACCGGGTTGTGGCAGGACCCGGTCCAGCACCGCTCGCGTCGGCCGGAAGGCCAGCCCCGCGAGGACTGCACCGAGCCCGAGAGCCATGCCTCCGGCCTTCAGGGGAGAGAGCGGGCTGGAGCCGAAGTCGGTGACCTCGCGGTAACGGAAGTCGCGCCCGTAGGACCAGTCGGTCAGGGTGTTCGAGAGCCGCACGATGCGCGTGTTGAACGAGGCCATCATGAAGGGCCCGTTCCACCGGTTCGTCTCGGCGTCGTGGTGGATGGGTATCCACCGCCTCAGCCTCGCCAGGGGGCCGCTGCTCGAACCCCGTGCCGACGACGGCTCCTCAGGGCGTCGCGGGCTGAGACCGTAGGGATCACCGATCGTGCGCCGGGCGGCCGCGTCGCTGCGCGCGGCGATGATCTGCTGGCGGCCCGAGTCGATGGTGCCGCCCGAGAGCCCGCCGCGCAGCGAGCGCACGGCCAGCGTGGTCTCGCCCAGTGTTCCTGCGCCGTCCCTCGCGGCCCTCTCGGCGGTGACGAGCACGCCGAGGTCGGAGGGGATGGAGTCGAAGCCGCACGCGTGCACGATGCGCGCCCCGGTCTCTGCCGCGCGGGCCGCCACCTCGTCGAGTGACCACCGGACGAAGAGCACCTCACCGGTGAGGTCGGCGTAGTGCGTCCCCTCCTCTGCGCATGCCCGCACAAGTTCCTTGCCGTGCTGGGCGTAGGGGCCGACTGTCGAAGCGATCACCGTGGCGCGCGCCGCCAACTGCCGCAGTCCCGCGGTGTCCGCCGCGCCGACAGTCACCAGTTCCCACGCGGCCGCGTTGACCCCAAGTTCCTCACGAAGGGCTTCCAGCTTGGCGTGCGAGCGCCCCGCCAACGCGATCCTCACCTGCGCACCGGCATGCGCAGCGAGGTGGCCGGCCGTCAGCGCTCCGACGAAGCCTGTGGCGCCGTAGAGAACGAGGTCGAGTTCGCGGGCGGTCATGGGGTGTCCGTTCCGGTGCGGGTGCAGTGAGAGCGTGTGTGCGTGGACATGGTCCCATCCTGCCCCGGTGAAGCCTCCACCAAGAATGGTGTTCCGTCGTTTCTGCCCGAGGACAGGCCTATCGTGGCGCCATGACAGCGCTCAGGATGCGTCCCCCACTGTGTGGCCGGGTTGCGCGACGCGCGCCCGGCCCGGGAAGACCCCGGTGATGAGGCTCAGCTATCGCGCCTCGGGTGCGGATCTGGCCTTCGGGCGACCGGAGCGAGCCCACGGGGTGGCCATGGAGGGCTACTTCTGGCGGATCACGGACCCGGAGAGCCAGCGGGTCGTCATCGCGCTCATCGGTGTCCAGACCGATGACACGGGTCGGTGGGCACTCGCGGGGCTCGGGGCATCTGACGGGTTCTGGCGCCACGCCGTCATCCCGACGGCCGATGCGCGACCCGGCGACCTCGGCGCGCGCGCCGCCGGCCCGGACGCGAGCTTCTTCGGGACGCACGAGCGGGTCGTCGTCGATCTGGGCGAAGACGCCCGCCTCGACGTCCGGCTCGACGGACTCACCCGCTGGCCGACCGGACGACCTTTCGGGGGCTCCAGTTGGTTTCAGATGATCCCCGGGCTCAACCAGTACTGGCACCCGTGGCTGCTGGGCGGGCGGGCGTCCGGGACCGCGATCATCGGCGATTCTCGCTGGGACTTCACCGACGCGCAGGTCTACGGGGAGAAGAACTGGGGGCGGGCCGGGTTCCCCGATTCCTGGTGGTGGGGTCAGGCGCACGGCTTCGCGGACACTGATGCGTGCGTGGCCTTCGCCGGCGGCGACGTTGTTGCCGGACCGCTGCGCACGGAGGTCACCGCGCTGGTCGTTCGGCTGCCTGACGGGAAGATTCTGCGCCTCGGAAACCCTGTGACGTCGCCTGTCCGGGCGGACGTCGGGGATGAGTACTGGCGGCTGGAGGGCCGGTCCCGCGGCTGGTCCGTCTCTGTGGACGCCGATGCGCCCCTGAGTGCCGCGCACGTCCTGCCCGTGCCGTTGGTTGGGGAGCGTCGCGCGGTGCCCGGTGCCATTGAGCACCTGGCTGGCCGCCTCCAGATCCGGGTGAGCCATCGCGGACGGCTGGTCTGGGAGGGGGAGTCCCGGCTGGCTGGCCTCGAGCACGGGGGACTCGACCGCGCCGCTGCACTCGCCGCTTCGAGGGTCTGACTTGGTACCCCACCCTCCGCCCACTGACGGTCGTTGGAGGTCCTGCTTGCAATCACTGAATGTCGGAAGTGAGTCGCATCACGTTGTCCACGTACTTGCGATACCACGGCTCCCGTTCCCATTCCTCGGCGGTGAGCAGGTGTGATACGTCGCGATATCCATCCTGAACCGCGGCAAGTTCCTTTGCGAGTGATTTCCCGAAACCGAGGAGCATGATCTCGTAGTCAAGCGCGAAGGAGCGCATGTCCATGTTGCTCGATCCGATCACCGAGATTTCGCCGTCCACCGTGAAGTGCTTGGCGTGCAGGACGGTCGGCTTCGGGTACAGGTAGATCTTCACACCGGCCTCGAGCAACATCTTGTAGTAGGAGCGCTGGGCGTGCTGCACCATGAACTGGTCGGCCTGTTCCGAGACGAACAACTCGACGTTCACGCCCCGGTAAGCGGCTGTTGTGATGGCGCTCAGGAGTGAGTCCTCCGGGATGAAGTAGGGGCTGGTGATGACCAAGGATCTCTGGGCCCGATGCATCAGGGAGACGAACATTCTCAGATTCGGCTCTGTGGGAAATCCGGGACCCGATGGCACGAGTTGGAACGCCCCTTTGCGGCCATCGTCGTCTGGCAACGAGTCTTCTGCCGACGCGTGGGAGACAAAGTCAAGTGTCTCTCCGGTTTCGGTGTACCAGTCGACAGCGAAAACGGCCGCCAGGGAATCGACGATGGGACCCGTGACCTCGATGTTGAGATCCTTCCAACGCCTGCCGATCTCCACGTTCTTGGGCTTGAGGTAGCTGGAGTCGATCATGTTCTGTGAGCCCATGAACCCGACGACGCCGTCGACGATGAGCAGCTTTCGATGGTTGCGCAGGTCCGGGCGGCGCCAGCGTCCATGCAGGAGATCGATAGGCATCATGCGGTGCCACTCGATACCCGCGTCGGTCATCCTGGTCAGGAACTGCTTGTAGCCGGGGTATCCGCGAGTACCGATGTGGTCGAAAAGGAGGCGTACTTTCACCCCCCTCTTCACGGCATTGGCGAGAGCGGTGAAGAAGACATCCGTCGTCTGGTCCCAGGCCATGATGTAGATCTCGACGTGAACTTCCGACGTGGCTTCGTCAACCGCTGCGGCCATGGCGCGAACCGTGTCCTCAGCATTGCCGTGGAGCCCTTCGTTACGTCCGGCTGCCAGAGGAAATGAGACGAGGCGTTCATTGCCCTCGACGATGGATTGAGCGCCTGGGTAATCAGCGAGGTATGTCTCTCTGGCAGTGCTCGTCGGCCAGGACCGGGCAATGTGTTCGTTGACCTCACCCTGCAATCGATGCCGGCGTCCCTGCACGTAGGGGCTACCCAGAATGAGGAAGAGCGGCAGGCCGAGCACGGGAACGAACAGGATGAGCATCAGCCACGCGAACGACGACCCCGTTTTCCGATTCTCAGGGACCGTTCCCACCGCAACGATTTTGACTGCGTAATCGATGGCCAGCAGCAAAATGGCCCACCAGGACCTGTTTCGCTTCTTCTTCTTCTTCTTCTTCTCTGAACCGCGAAGGGCTGATTTGCTCATGTCGAACGCTCCAAGCATGTTTTGCTGACGGTGGGCCTCCCGCCCACGCACTGGTGGTCAGCGTCGCTGGCCACGTCGGGCAGGTTGTCCTTCAACGTAGCTGCCTCGGTGGCCATCCCGGGTGATGGTGAGAACCCTGCACCCGTCAGCGCGGCGGTTGCGAGGGTGGGGGTCGGGCAACGAGCAGGTAGTCACCCGCCAGGTCGTGCCACGAGCGGTCCCAACACACGAAGACGTCCTGAGTGAGTCTCCCAACCTCACCGAGCAGTCTGCCCACGTCCCAGGCCAGAGGGGTGAAGTGGGCACCGCTGTCGATGTTGGCGACGTTGACCACGAGGTGGCCCTGCGGCGTCAGCAAGTCCAGACACTGAGCGAAGATGTCCCGGAGTTCGGCCAGATAGGCCGTGTAGGAGCTGGTGCCCTGGTAGCCCGACAGCGGGTCTTCCGGGCCATCGTCCACGGCCATGTAGGGCGGGGAAGTCAGGATCACGTCGAAGGGGCCATCGACGAGACGCGACAGATGGCGCGCTTCGCCCTGCACGACCAATGAGGCGGGGGCTGCCGCAGCAGCGGCAGCGGCGCGCTCGGGAAGAAGTTCGACGCCCACCGCGTGCCGCCCCATGGCTTCGGCAACCTGGAGCGTGGTCCCGAAACCGGCGAACGGGTCGAGCACCCGATTGCCCGGTCGCGTCAGGTCCTCGAGTACCGCCGCGACGAGGGCGCGGGAGAAGTGCACGTCCTCGCCGGCCAGCGGGTGCCGCTCGGCCACGAGGCCGTCGTGCTCGACGAAAAGGTGGGGACGCAGGCGCACGCCCGTATCGTATGCCGTCCGCCTGTCGGAGGCCGTCGCTAGGGTCGACGTGTGAGCCGTCGAAGCCAGGAGAAGCGAGCTGCCCGCGCCAAGGTGCGGGCCAAGCAGCGAGCCAGGGAGAAGGAGGGGGATGGCCACAGGCCAGATGGCTCCAGCGCGGATGCGGATATCTTCGACTGGCCCGCATCAGAGCCGCCGCCAGAGCGCATGACCACGGCGGACGTCCTTGCCTGGGCTCGCGGTGGCGCGGTCTACGGGATCTGGCGCAGCTGGGCCGAGGAAATTGATGCTGCTGTGTTCCAGGCCAACGCCGAGACCGTGCTGCTGTCCTGGCTGGGCGACGTCTACGAGAGTGGCGGCTGGCAGCCCACGGAGCTGATCCGCCACCTGGCCCGACGCGGGAAGTCGCCGTTGGCAGAGTTGGCTCGCATCGTCGTGGCTGTGGAGCGTGACTCGCGGGTGGGGCCCACCGCCAAGGATCTCGGTTGGCTCCAGCAATGGGGAGCTGCTGGGCTGCCCACCAACGTGGCCGGCACAGGCTGGGTGGCGGACTGGGCGGCATCGCAGCCTGACTGGCTCAAACTTGTCCACGGGTTCGCAGTGTTGCTGTCCGGCATGCCAATTCTGGAGCCTCTCCTGCCGCTACCGTCGGGAGTCCGCACCTCCCCCCGGCTCGCCTCGAAACAGGCACCCACCTCGGCAAATCCCATGCTGCAGCGGGTGCGTGCGCTGTTGGCCAAGGCCGAATCGACTCAGTACGAGTCGGAAGCCATTGCCTTCACCGCCAAGGCACAAGAGTTGATGACCAAGTACGCGCTCGATCAGGCGATGCTGGCCGGTGCAGGCTCCGGCCCCGCAGCCCCGGGCATGATCCGCATCCCCATCGATCCGCCCTACCTGGACGCCAAGGCACTCCTCCTTCAGGTCATCGCGGGGCACTCACGCTGCCAGGCTGTCCTCCACCAGAGTGTGGAGATGTCCAGCGTCATCGGCTTCTCGACGGACCTCGAGGCGGTCGAGCTTCTGTTCACCTCGCTGCTCGTCCAGGCCCACCACGCCCTGGCCGCAGCCAGCGCCGCCGCACCACCGGGGAGCCGGACCAGATCCCAGCCATTCAGGGCCGCCTTCCTTCAGGGCTTCATCAACCGCATCGACGCGCGACTCACCGCGGTGAACAGCGTGGCTTTCGAGGAGGCCAAAGCACAGGCGGACACTTTCCTGCCGGTCCTTCGCTCCCGGGACGAGCAGATCAGCGAGTTCGTGGAGCAGCGCTTCTCCGCATTGACCTCGTCCAGGGTGAGAGGCGGCTACGACCCAGTGGGCTACCATCACGGCCAACGTGCCGGA
>JBDSRF010000006.1:0-63926 GCA_039929445.1 Arachnia sp.
GCCTCCTCGGGGATCGGGGTCTCGCCGTCGTTGACGGTCGACTCGGTCGCCTCGCCCTGCTTCGACGACGTGGTGCGGGACACCACCTCGCGTCCCTTCTCGGCCAGGTCGCGGTAGCCGCGAGTCAGGTCCTCGGCGAAACGGCTCAGCTGGTCGGAGAGCTGGTCCAGGAACGAGTTGGCCTTGGCCCCGTCCTCCTCGGGATGCGCGTCGACGTACTGCTTCCGCTGCTCGTCGTAGAACGCCTTGGCCTTCTCCCCCACGAGTCCCGCGAATCCTGCAGCCGCGAACGCCGTCTCCGTGGCGAACTTGATGGCAGCGTCCCCCACTTTTTCCGGCGTCAGCCGGTCCTCGGCGGGGGTCGCGTTCTCCAAGTCCTCGGCGGGCTCGTGCGCCTCGGCCGCGGCCTGGTCCGACGCCAGCTTGTCCTCAGGGTTCTCGTTGATCATGCTCTCGTTGATGTTGTGCTCAGTCATGGGCCATCCCTTCGTGTTCAGTGCGTGCTTACCCTCCAGTGTGGCGCCACAGGGGTGCACCGACAAGGGACGCCGCCCCGGAACCCACCCGGGTTCATCCCTGAGTGTGGCGGTCAGAGCCGGGTGGAGGCGACACCGTCGGCGATGAGGCGGCCATCCCGGTAGGGCAGGACGGCGTGGAACTGGCGGGGGTCGTCGTCGAAGACCCAGGGCAGGAAGTGCTGGTCCCCCTCCCACATCGGCAGGGTTCCCATCTCGTCGATGGGCACCCACCGCAGCGGCCCGTCGTCGTTGCGGGCTGGGGGTTCACCGTCGAAGGCGTCGATGACGAAGACCAGCCCGAACCAGTCCGAGCCGTCCGAACCGAACCCGGGCCAGGCGATGGTGCCGCGCAGCGTCAGCGACGTGGCGGCGATGCCCGCCTCCTCCATCAATTCCCGCTTCATGCAGGAGACGGCGTCCTCGCCGGGCTCCAGCTTCCCGCCCAGCCCGTTGTACTTGCCCTGGTGGTCGTCGCCGTCCCGCTGCCGGTGCACCAGCAGGACGTCGCGCCCTCGTCGCACGTACCCCAGGGTGCCGATGATCGCTCGCATCACGTCCCCAACGTAGCCTTCGGCCCGTCGCGCATACGATGGGGGCATGTCGACAGCCCTGAATCGCATCACCCCATGGATCGCCGGCGCAGCCCTGGTCATCACACTGTCCGCCTGCTCCGGCGACCAGGGTCCGGAGGTGAGCTCGACGCCGACCACGGCCAGCATGCAGCCCGCCGACCCCTCGGCACCCATGGATCCGGCGGTCAGCCCGGGTGGCGAGTCGACCGGCCAGGAGTTCACCGGTGACGTGTCCACCGAAACGATCACCGCCAACAACATGGACATGGAGATCCCCACCGGTCTGAAGATCCCGGCGGACACCCTTGTCACGAAGGCCGAAGCGAACTCCATCATGATGGCCGACGAGGACCCCACGGCCGTCAGGGAGATGGTGATGGCCAGCGCCGCGGAGGCCGGCTACGAGGTGTACGGGGAGATTCCCGGCGGCTCGGTGTTGGTGGGGCACGGGAACGCCGTGATGTTCACCGCCGACCCGCAGGTGCAGATCCTCACGTGGGGCCCCGAAGTCATGAAGGATCTCCTGGCCGGCAAGTGACCGGCCCCGCATCCGGCATCCCGCACAAGAAGCGCGGTGGCGGGCTCGGAAACGTAGTCTGATGCCATGAAGCTGGAGACGTTGGGCAGTTCCTATCTGGCAGTACCGGACGGCGACGGGCCGTTCCCCGGCGTGGTGGTGGTCCACGAGGCCTTCGGCCTCAACGACAACATCCGTGAGATATGCCGCCGGTTCGCCGACGAGGGCTACGTGGCGCTCGGGGTGGACGTGTTCGAGGGTCGCAGCCGATCCGTCTGCATGGCGCAGATGATGGCTGGCGCCCTGGCTGGGAACCTGGAGCACAAGGGCGTGCCAGAAGTGAAGGCGGCTCTGACGCAACTGAGCGAGCTGCCGGCCGTGGACGAGGACCGCATCGGCGCCGTGGGATTCTGCCTCGGCGGGACCATCATCATGACGTGGGCCTGCACCGACGACCGGCTCAACGCCATCGCACCGTTCTACGGCGTCGCCCCACGCTCGGAGGAGGCCATCCGGCGCATGTGCCCGGTGGTGGGCTCCTGGCCCGGGAAGGACTTCACCACGAAATCCGCGCACAAGGTCGACGTGGAGCTCTACGCGGTGGGGACACCCCGCGACATCAAGGTGTACCCGGAGGCGAAACACTCATTCTTCAACGACCAGGGCCGCAATCACGACCCCGACGCGGCCGCCGACGCGTGGCAGCGAGTGCTGGCGTTCTTCGACGAGCACGTCAAGGACGGCAAAGCGGCCTGAGCTTTCCCGGTGGCGCAACGTCCAGGGAGCACGTACCTCAGCCGACGCGGCGCAGCCAGCCATGCCGGTCCGCGACGCGACCGTACTGGATGTCCAACAGGTGCTGGCGGATCTGCTGGGTGCGGGCGCCGGGGGTGCCGTCACCGACTACCTCCTCGCCGGTCTCCGGTGAGTTGAAGCCGACGATGGGGGTGATGACGGCCGCGGTGCCGCAGGCGAACACCTCGGTGATGTACCCACTGGCCAGGCCGTCGCGCAGTTCGTCAACAGAGATCGCGCGCTGCACGGGGGTGAGGCCGTGTTCCGGGGCAAGCGTCAGGATGGAGTCCCGGGTGACGCCCTCCAAGATGGTGCCGAGCGCGGGGGTGAGCAGTTCGTCGTCGGCGGTGATCATCATGAAGTTCATGGTCCCGCACTCCTCGAGCCACTTGTGCTCGGCCCCGTCGGTGTAGAGCACCTGGCCGCAGCCGTGTTGCTGCGCCTCGACGGCGGCAGCGAGGCTGGCCGCGTAGTTGCCACCGCACTTCGCCGTGCCGGTGCCGCCGGCCGCGGCGCGCGTGTAGTTGGGGGTGATCCACAGCTTCACGGGGTCCGGGTAGTAGGCGCCGGCCGGGGTCGCAAGGACGGAGTACAGGTACTGCTTGGCCTCCCGCACCCCCAGGTAGGGCTCGTCGGCGATCTGGAACGGCCGGATGTAGAGGCTCTGCTCGTTGCTGTTCTGCGGCACCCAGTCGCGCTCGAGGTCAACCAGTTCCATGACGGAGGCCAGGAACAACTCCTCGGGCAGCGGCGCCATCTGCAGGCGCTGCGCTGAGCCCGTGAAACGCCGGGCGTTGCGCTCGGGACGGAAGAGCCAGATGGAGTCGTCGTCGTGGCGGTACGCCTTGAGGCCCTCGAAGATTTCCTGCCCATAGTGCAGCACGGCCGCGGCGGGGTGGAGGGTGAAGTTGGCGGTGGGCACGATCCGCGGGTTCTCCCAGCCGCGACCCTCGGTGAAGTTCACGACGGCCATGTGGTCGGTGTAAAACCTCCCGAAGCCGGGGTCGGCGAGCGCGGCGGCGCGCTCCCTGTCCGGGGTGGGGGTGGAGGATCGTTGCAGATCAAGAAGCGCCATGGGCGAAACCCTATCCGAAGCCATCCGATCCCTTTCGACCGCGTTCACTGCTGCGTTGCCCGGAAGAATCCCTGCCGTTGCGTGAACGGAAGGCCCACGTCGAGCGCCTTGGAAATGGCGGCAAGCCTGGACGGCGAGCTCGGTCCGAGCTCGCCGTCAGGGCCTTGCGTACGAGTGCCCGTCACTCCTCGCGCTTGAACGACATCGTCGCGGCGTGGGCGCCCGACTCCGAGGGCCAGCGTGACGTGACGGCCTTCAGACGGGTGTAGAACTTCACGCCCTCGGGGCCGTGGATGTGGGTGTCCCCCATGAGGGAGCCCTTCCAGCCGCCGAAGGAGTAGTAGGCCACGGGCGTGGGGATGGGGACGTTGATGCCCACCATGCCGGCCTCCACGTCGAGCTCAAAGGCGCGGGCCATCCCCCCGTCGTTGGTGAAGATGGCCGCGCCGTTGCCGAACTCGGAGGCGTTGACGATTTCGATGGCCTCGGCGTAGGTGTCTGCGTGCACGATGGTCAAGACCGGGCCGAACACCTCCTGGTGGTAGACGGGGGCGTCGAGGGCGACGTCGTCGAGGATGGTGGGGCCGACCCAGAAACCGTTGTCGTGGCCGTCGACGGTGATACCGCGCCCGTCCATGACCACCGCGGCGCCGCGCTGTTCGGCGTCGTCGATGAGCCCGACGATGCGCTCCCTGGCCGCCTTCGAGATGACGGGGCCCATCTGGACGCCGTCCTCAAGGCCGTTGCCCACCTTGATGTTGACGGCGTGCTCCTTGACGAGCTCGGCCAGCTTCGGTCCGACGCCGCCGACGGCCACCACCACGGGCAGCGCCATGCAACGCTCCCCGGCCGCACCGAACGCGGCTGCGGAGATGTGCTGGGCAGCGAACGCGAGGTCGCAGTCGGGCATCACGATTGCGTGGTTGTTGGCGCCGCCGAGAGCCTGGACGCGCTTGCCGCTGGCGATGCCCTTCTGCTGCACGATGCGGGCCACAGGGGTGGAGCCGACGAAGGAGATGGCGTCGACGCCAGGGTGTTCAATGAGGGCGGTGACCACGTCCACGTCACCGGCGACGACGTTGAAGACGCCGTCGGGGAGCCCGGCCTCCTTGTAGAGCTTCGCCACGAGCAGCGACGCCGTGGGCGTCGGGGTGGCGGGCTTCAGTATGAAGGCGTTGCCGGTGGCGACGGCCACCGGGTGCATCCACATGGGCACCATGACGGGAAAGTTGAACGGGCAGATGCCCGCGACGACGCCGACGGGCTGGCGGATGGAGTGGATGTCGACACCACTGGAGACGTCGAAGGAGTGGTCGCCCTTGAGCGCTGCGTTGATGCCGCATGCGAAGTCGAGGGTCTCGCGGCCGCGCTGGATCTCGCCGATGGCGTCGTTGTAGTCCTTGCCGTGCTCCGCGACGATCGCCTTGGCGAGCTCGCCGGAGTGCGCCAGCACCAGTTCGCGCATCTTGAACATGACAGCGGTGCGCTTGGCGAGCGACGTCTTCTGCCAGCCCTTCTGGGCGCGGCGCGCCACCTCCACGGCATGGTCCACGTCAGCCTGGCTGGCCGCGAGCAGTTCCCCCTCGACCTGACCGGTGGCGGGGTTCTCCACGTCGATCCTGTGCGTGGGTGTGCCCTCGTACGGGGCTCCGTCAATCCAGTGGGTGATGGTGGTGGTCATGCTGTCCAGCCTTTCGGTCACGGTCCTTGCAGGCGTTCCGGTCATGCATCCTTCAGGCGAGGGTGGCGCGCCCAGAGCACCGCCGCATGAACCGGCCTTTGTTCATACATTAGCTGTCCTGACATGGACTTGCAAGTGACTGCCGCGCTCAGATCGCTCACCAATCCCCTATGCTTGACAGTACAAATGCGCCTCAGTAGCGTCACACGAAGATCCACCATTGCATAGGGGCAACGATGAACAACTCCACACCACCACCCGCGATTGCCCTGCTCGGCATCGGACGCATCGGCGTCATGCATGCCCGCATCCTGGCCACCCATCCTCGTGTGGGGCGACTCGTCCTCGCGGACGTTGACCCCGTGCGCGCGGCACAAACCGCCGCAGAACTCGGGTGCGAAAGCGCGCTCGTCGACGAGGTGCTGGACCCCACTAACCCCCTGGCCCTCGACGGCCTCGTCATCGCCACGGGCACGGACACGCATGCCGAGCTACTCATCACGGCCGCCGGTCTGGGCCTGCCCACCTACTGCGAGAAGCCCATTGCCCTCGACCTGAAGCAGGCGCTCACCGCCCAGCGGGCGCTGGATGACTCCCGGTTGCCGCACCACATCGGGTTCCAGCGACGCTTCGACGTCGGCTACACCCGTGCCAAGGCGCTCCTCGAGGCCGGCGAACTCGGCGAGCTCCGCCGCTTCCACGCCCTGACCTGCGACCCCCAGCCCCCGGCCGACCGGTTCATCCCCGGCTCCGGCGGCGTCTTCCTGGACTGCAACGTCCACGACTTCGACATCCTGCGCTGGGTCACCGGCCGCGAGGTGGTGGAGGTCTACGCCACGGGCTCGGCCCGCGGGTCCAAGGCGTTCGCCGAGAACAACGACTTCTCCGACTCCGTCGCCGTCCTCACCTTCGACGACGGCACCGTGGGCAGCGTCCACTCCTCCCGCTACAACGGGCAGGGCTACGAGGTGCGCCTCGACCTCATGGGCACCGAGGGTTCCGCCAACGTCGGGTTGGACAACAAGGTGCCCTTCCGCTCGGTCGAGGACGGCGTCGAGTTCCCGCCGGAGGCCCCCTGGGACGACTTCATCGCCCGGTTCCTCCCCTGCTACGAACGCGAGTTGGACCACTTCCTGCGCAACACCATGGTGGGGCTGCCCAGCGCCTGCACCGCCGGCGACGCCGTCGAGGCCCTGAGAATCGCCCTGGCCTGCAACAAGTCCCGCGACGAGCACCGCCCAGTCAGGCTCTCTGAGATCGTCTGAGCGTCCCCGGTGCTGCAGGCACCATGACACGTCCAAAAAACGCAGGCCTACACAGCACGGCAGAGAACCCGGGTGCTTTCAACGCTGCCCGGGTTCTCCGGCACGCCACGCCACAAGTCCGTTGACGACAGCGCCGACGACACCCCCGATCGCCGCGGCAGCCACAAGATAGGGCCCGAAACTGGCGAACGTCATCCCCAGAACCAGGGCGCAATTCCCGTCGAGCGAGAAGACGCCTGGCGGGCATGGGCCGATGAACCCCTCCCAGAGGATCCAGCCGAGCAGCCCACCGAGGATGGCGCCACCCGTGGCGCCGGGCAGCCAGCCTGTGGCCTGCCCAAGAGCACTCCAGTTCATGTCCTGAGGGTACGGCGGCAACAACTCGCGCATCACCGTTTTGCAACATGGGTCGGGCCCAATCACAGCGTGTGAAGCTCGCCACAAGGACCCGTGCCGCTCAGGCTGGCCGATGACACAACGCTCCCCGTGGCGGTGACTGGATCAACCAGTCGCTCCACGGGGAGCGTTCAGTGCAGCGACGGGTAGCCCGTCATCCGGCAGTGATCAGAGGATTTCCTGGACGTCAGCGTCGTTCATGTTCTCCGGGGTGACCCAGACGGACTCCGACACGATGTTGGTCTCCGCAGGCTTGGTGCCCTTGGAGGCGTCAACGAGCATCTCCACCGTCTTGTAACCCATCCCGAAGGGGTTCTGGAGGACGACGCCGAAGATCTTGGTCTCCTCGAGCAGGGTCAGCACGTCGGGGGACGCGTCAATGCCGATGACGGTGGTCTTCATGTCCTTGGCGGCCACCTCGTCGGCGATGGCGATGACGGAGTCATCGTCGGTGCCGAAGAACCCAACCAGGTCGGGGTGTGCCTGCAGGATGCCCTGGGCCTTGTCGCGGGACTTGGCCGGGTCGGACTCGCCGTTCTGGACGTCGACCACCTCCATGTCGGGGGCGTTCGCCTTGATCCAGTCGCGGAAACCGTCGCGGCGCTCACCGGCGGTACCCACCTCGCCGTGGGCGATGATGGCCACCTTGCCCCTGCTGCCCGCGGCCTCTGCCATCTTCTCGGCAGCCTGTGCACCCATGCCGGCGTTGTCGGAGGCGATGGTGGTCAGCGGAACATCGGAGCCCGGCAGCGGGGTGTCGTAGACGATGACGGGGATGTCTGAGGCTTTCGCCTGGTCCAGGAGGCGGGGGGCGCCGTCCTGCGCACCGTCCTGCGGGGCGAACCCGATACCCAGGGGCTTGTCGTTGATGGCGGACTGGAGCTGGTTGAGCTGCTTGTCACCCTCGGACTCGGTGTCAGGGCCGTTGAAGACCACCTCGACCCCCAGATCCTTGCCGGCGGCCATGGCGCCTTCCTTGACCTTGCTCCAGTACTCGGAGGCGTTGGCCTTGCCGATCACGGTGACCCGGCCGCCATCGCCGTTGGCATTGTCCGACTTTCCGTCGGGGCTGCAGCCCGCCAGTGCAGTGGCGGTGAGGGCGACGCCGAGTGCGGCGGCAATCATTTTCTTCACGGTGTTGTCTCCTTGGTGGGGGTGTGATGTGAGTGTTGGTTGTGGCGGGAGGGTGAGCGGTGCTCACTCCTCCTTGCCGCCGCGTCGGACGATGTCGACGAAGACGGCCAGCAGGACCACGGCGCCGAGGACCACCTTCTGCCACTGGTCCTGAACGCCCATGACGGTCAGGCCGTTGAAGATGGTCTGGATGGTGACCGCGCCGATGACTGCACCGAAGATGGAGGCGCGGCCGCCGCGGAGCGACGTCCCGCCGATGACGGCGGCGGCGATGGCGTACATCTCGTAGCCCTGGCCGAGGGTCGGCTGGGCGGCGGAGAGGCGGGAGGACATGAGGATGCCGGAGATGCCGGTGAACGTACCGCCGATGATGTAGGCCAGCATCTTCCAGCGGCGGGTGTTGACGCCGGAAATGCGGGTGGCCTCCTCGTTGGAGCCGATGGCCAGGGAGTAGCGGCCCACCGCGGTTTTGTTCATGAGGATGCCGGCGACGATCGCCAGCCCGATGAGGATGAGAACGGCGTTCGGGATGCCGGGAATGAGCTCGCCGATGGCGATCTGGTCGTAGCCCTTGACGCTGCGCAGCGAGATGGTCTTGCCGTCAGCCAGCACCAGCGCGGTGCCCCACGCCACCATCATCATGGCCAGAGTGGCGATCATGGGTTGCATCCTGACGTAGGACACAAGGAACCCGTTGATGGCGCCGAGCAGCGCTCCGGCGAACAGGGCCCCGAGGATGCCGATCCAGATGGGCAGCCCCAGGCCTCCCGTCTGGGCGATGAGCAGGGCCGCGAAGACCGACGTTGCCGCCATGCCGAAACCTGGTGTCAGGTCGATGCCGCCCGTCGCGATGACGAACGACAGTCCGAGCGCCTGGATGCCCGTCACCACGGAGGCGAGCAGGAGTGAGGAGATGTTGCCCCAGTTGGCGAAGTTGGAGTTCATCACGGAGAAGAACACCACCAGCATGATGAGGACCAGCACCACCATGCCCTGCTGGATGAAGGCCTTGTAGCGGTCGGGGATGGCGCCGAATCGGGCGCGCTTCCCGGTGATCGTCGCGGTTTCAGCGGTCGTCGTCATTGTCGGCCTCGATCGTGTTCTCGGTTTCATGGAACTGGGTGGCCAGTTCCATGATCTTTTCTTGGGTTGCCTCCGCATTGGAGAGGAAGCCAGTGATCTGGCCGTTGCACATGACCGCAATGCGGTCCGACATGCGCAGGACCTCCTCCATCTCGGAGGAGATCATGATGATGGACTTACCCTGGTCGGTGAGCTGGTCGAGGAGGTCGTAGATCTCCTGCTTGGCACCGACGTCGATGCCGCGGGTGGGCTCGTCGAAGATGAGAATGTCGCAGTCGCGCTCCAACCATTTGGCCAGAACCACCTTCTGCTGGTTGCCGCCGGACAGGTTACGGATCTTCTGTCGCACCGACGGCGTCTTGGTGGACAGTGCCTTCGCCCACTTCTGGGCGGATTCCCGCATCGCCTTGTCCTGCAGGATCCCGCCCTTGGTGTAGGAGCTGATGGAGGCCAGCACCGTGTTGGCTGTGACGTCCTGTCCGAGAATCAGCCCATACTTCTTGCGGTCCTCGGACAGGTAGCCGATACCCAGGCTGACCGCGTCCTTGGGGTGGTTGATGTGGACCTCTTTGCCCTTGTAGCGCACGACGCCGGAGGACCGGGGGTCGGCGCCGATCAGGGCGCGCGCCGTCTCGGTGCGGCCGGCACCCATCAGTCCCGCGAAGCCCAGGATTTCGCCCTTCTCCAGAGTGAAGGTGACGTTCGTGAGCAGGTCGGCCGTGGAGAGGTTCTCCACCTCGAGGATCGGTTCGGTCTCCGCCCGCGGTTCCGGGCGGACGTCGGAGACGATCTCGCGACCCACCATCATGTGGATGATCTCGGGGATGGTGACCTCGTTGCCGGGGCGGGTGGCGACGAGTTCGCCGTCACGCAGCACCGTGACCTGCGTGGCGAGCCTGCGGATCTCCTCCATGCGGTGGGAGATGTAGACCACGGCGGTCTCGGGGGTGATGAAGTCGTCGATGATCCGGAAGAGGGTGTCCACCTCGGCGTCGGTGAGGGCGGCCGTCGGCTCGTCCATGACGAGGACCGAGGAGTTGAAGGAGAGCGCCTTGGCGATCTCCAGCAACTGCTGCGCAGCCACCGTCAGCTGGGCGACGCGGACCTTGGGGTCAATCTTGACGCCCAGCCGCTCCAGCAGTTCGGCAGCCTTCCGGTTGAGCGCCCTGTCGTCGTTGATGAGCCCGCCAAACCGCTTTGGCTCCCGTCCGATGAAGATGTTCTGGGCGACGGTCAGGTGGTTCATCAGGAAGAACTCCTGATGGATCACGCTGATGCCGGCGTGGTGCGCTGACAGCGGGGTGGGCAGGACGAGCTTTTCGCCGCGCAGGCGGAGCTCACCCGCGTCAGGCTGGTAGATGCCTGAGAGGATCTTCATGAGCGTGGACTTGCCCGCCCCGTTCTCCCCCACGAGCGCGTGGACCTCACCGGCACGCAGCGTGAAGTCGACGTTGTGCAGAGCGCGAACCCCGGGGAAGAACTTGCTGATGCCGCGCGCCTCGAGCAACACCTCGCCGGGCTCAACCATCGCGCCGACAGTGGCATCGGGTTGCGTCATCATCAGCCTCCTTGCTGTGAATGTCTGTCGGTGTGGCCGACGGGCACGGACCCCCGTGGGGCCGCGCCACCAAGCTTCCGTGATTGGTGGATGCTGTGCCATATTCGCAAAGCGAACAGTGGTTTGTCAAGACTTTGTCTCATCGATGCGACGCAGTTGTCACAACATAACCCCGGAGCCGGCTGGGCCCCGGGAGGACACCCTCAGGCCAGCGCCTTCAACGCCTCGAGGGACGCCTTGGCGTTGTTGACGGGACCGCCATCGGCCGGCGGCTCCTCCTCCAGCATGATGTCCTGCTCGAGCACCCAATAGCCGTCGAAGCCGGCGGCGCCAAGCAGTTCGACGATCGCGCTGAAATCGATGTCACCCTGGCCGATGGGCGTGAACATGCCCGCTTTGATGCCCTGGCTCCACGTGATGGTCCCGGGCAGAAGCTGGTCCGTGACATCCTTGCGAATGTCCTTGGCGTGAACGATGTCCACGCGGTCGGCGTAGGTGCGCACCAGTTCCACCACGTCGGCACCGCCGCAGGCGAGGTGCCCCGTGTCCAAGCAGAGCCCGACCGTGGAGTTGTCGAGCACGCGCTCGACCTCGTCGACGTTCTGCACCATGGTCCCCCAGTGAGGGTGGAGGCAGGCGGTGACACCCTTGGCTGCACACACCTCGCGGATGCGTGACATGTTGGAGAAGAGGGTCTGCCAGCCGGCCTCGTCGAGGACGGGCCTGTCGTCGTAACCGTCGAGACCCGAGTCGGCCGCCAGCACGAGGAACTCGCCACCGGCCACCTCGAAGGCGCGCAACTCCGCCTCCACCTGCGGGATCGGGTCGAAGTCGGGATCGTGCATGACCGCCAGGAAGAAGGAGCCCACCGGCTTCAGGCCGAACTCGCCCACCACGGCTGCGCGCTCCTCGGCGTCGACGGGAAGCCAGCCCTGCGGACCGAACTCGGTGGCCGTGAGGCCGATCTGCTGCATCTCCGCGAGGACACGCTCCGGCGCCATCTGGTATCCCCAGTCGGGCACCTCGCACACGCCCCAGCTGATGGGGGCTCCAGCAATCTTCATCTCTGCTCCAAAGGGTTGGTCACCGGTGACTTGTGCCACCGAGGCTAGCAGCGCCGTTATGTACTAGCAAAGCTGGGGTGGCGTAGGCATGAGCGCGCGAATAGCGCCCGGAGGGACCGCAATTCTTGTGTGGACATATGGCATGATGGCCATGCCTCGAACGTCGACGCGGACAGCTGGGGCAACAGATCACCAGAAGGAGAAGAAATGACTCGCATCGCCATCATCGGGGCCGGCCGCATCGGCCAGGTCCACGCACGCGCCGTGCAGGCCCACCCGCAGGCCGAGCTGGCCATGGTGTGCGATCCGTTCGAGGCGAACGCAAGGACACTGGCCGAGACGTACGGCGTTGCGTGGTGTCTGGACGCTGCCGACGTCTTTGCCGACGACGACGTGGACGCCGTCATCATCGGCTCCCCCACCCGGTTCCATGTGGACCACATCCTCGCTGCCGTCGCCGCCGGCAAGAAGGTGCTGTGCGAGAAGCCCGTCGCCCTGGAGTTGGCGGAGGCGGAACGCTGCATCCGTGAACTCGGGGACAACACCGACGTGATGATGGGCTTCAACCGGCGCTTCGACCCCACGTTCAGCGAGATCCGCCGCCGCGTGGCCGACGGGGAGATCGGGGAACTCCATCAGCTCACCGTCATCTCCCGCGACCCGTCCGCACCCCCGGCCGAGTACGTGGCCGGCTCGGGTGGCATCTTCAAGGACATGACCATCCACGACTTCGACATGGTGCGGTTCTTCCTCCACGACATCGTCGAGGTGGTGGCCATCGGCACCAACGTCGACGAGGCCATCAAGGCACAGGGGGACTTCGACCAGGTCATGGTCACCCTCAAGTCGGCCGACGGTCGGATGGCGACCATCATCAACTCCCGCACCTGCGCATTCGGCTACGACCAGCGGCTCGAGGCCTTCGGCTCGGAGGGCGCCCTAAACGCTGACAACCTGACCGCCACCGCGGTGCGGAAGGCGTCCGGTGACCAGACCGAGGCCAAGTCGCGGGTGATGGACTTCTTCCTCGACCGCTACGTCGACGCCTACCGCCTAGAGCTCGACGCCTTCCTGGCGGCTGTGGCCGACGGCTCACCCATGTCCCCGTCGGTGCGCGACGGCTACGAGGCGCTGCGCCTCGCTGACGCCGCGACCGTGAGCGCGCACGAGGGCCGCATCGTCACCCTGTGACGCGGGCCGCCCGCCGGCGGGCGCCTTCTCCCGTTAGTCGGTGAAGAGCACCTGGTTGTTGAACACCCATTCGTCGGCCTGGGTGAACTTACCGCCCTTGAAGTCGATGACGGTGGTGAGTAGATAGCTCCGGCAGGCGCCACGGCCGGTCCTGGCGGTGTCGCACTCGGTTCGCCACTTGCGCCCTTCAACGCTGGTCCAACTGCCGGTGTTTCCCAGCGGGTTGGTCTTCCACAGGGCACGGTCCGACCACCGGTAGGTCAGGGAGTTGAAGGCCCACCCGTTGACCTTGACGTAGCCGGTGGGCGTCTTCCGGATGACGGTGGCGAAGATGTCTGTCCGGCATCGTTGGGTGGCGGAGTAGTCCTCACACACGGTGCGCCACTGGCGGCCGTTGACGGTCCGCTCGCCGGGAATGGTGTAGACCTCCAACATCGGGCGGAACATCTTCGCGATCTGGGCCAGTTCGGCGCCCCCCGCCAGCGGACCCAGTACAGCGACCGCGCCGGGCGAGAACTGCCAGTAGAACGTGGAAGGGCTGGCATCGGCCCAGTAGAACGCACCCGGGCCCAGCGCGGGGACCGGTTGGGGTTGGAACGGGTAGGGGTAGCCCGCGGGCCACCCTTCCCGAATCTGATCCTCGGCCTGTTGGGGGGTCGACAGCCCGTCAAGGAACTCGAAACTCAGGGCCAGATCAGCTGTGCCGTCCACGTAGTAGTGGCAGCTGCCGGGGGTGGAGGTGAGCTTCACCAGGGGACGGGGGGCGAAGAGGTGCGGCGGCTTCGCAACGTTCAATTCCTTGACGCTGGGGCACGAGACACGCTTGACGGGGGGCACGTCGGCGTTGGCGGGAGCCACCCACGCCAACGATGCGGCAACGGCGACGGCAACGGAAGCCGCGAGAAGGCGTAGACGACGTTTCATGGTCACTCCTGCACAGCTGGACAATGACGGATTGCCATCAGCGTAAGCCCGCTGCGTCGTCATGGACGATGGCCTGTGAAAGTTCGCCACCCCGATTCGTCCTTCCGCGAGAAACCAACCGGCAGGAGGACCGCGATCAGGCAAAGCTCACCGCAGGATGGCCTCGGAGATGCTGGAAAACTCCTCGGCTGAGAGCTCGAGGTTCGCAGCCAGTGCGGAGTCGCAGATGGTTTCGGGGCGGGATGCCCCGGGAATCGGGATGACGTGGCCGCCGAGCGACAGCTCCCAGGCCAGGGTGACCTGCTGCGGGCTGACGTCGTGGGCCGCGGCCACCTTCGCGATGGCCGGGTAGCTCTCGCCCACACGCTTGGCGCCGCCGCCGGTACCGCCCAGGGGTGACCACGGGAGGAACGCGATGCCGTGTTCGCCGCAGAAATTCAGTTCCGGCTTGCTCGTGTGGTGGAACTTCGGCGAGAACTCGTTCTGAACAGCGGCGAGTCCGCCGGCGCCGAGCACGTCCACGGCCACCTGGATCTCCTCGACGTTGGCGTTGGAGATGCCGATCTCCTTGATGAGGCCTTCCCGCTTGAGGTCCGCGAGGGCCTCGATGGTCTCGGAGTACAGGCGGTGGCGGTCGGGGCGGTGCAAGTAGTACAGGTCGATGACGTCCAGTTCCAGCGCTTCAAGCGACTTCTGCACGGCCGTGCGCAGGTACTCCGCCGACCCGTCACGTCCCCAGCCCTTGGCGCTGCGGGTGATGCCGCCCTTCGTGGCGATGACAACGTCGTCGGGCCGACCGCCGTGGGCCTTCAGCGCCTTCGCCACCAGCCTCTCGTTGTGACCCATCTGGTCCCAGCTGGGCGCGTAGATGTCGGCGGTGTCGATCAGCGTGATGCCCGCGTCGAGCGCGGCTCGGATGGTCTCGACGGCCTGTGCCTCGCCGGGCAGTTCACCGCCGCTCATCGACGACGGCATGGCGCCCAGGCCGATGGGGGACACCGTGAACTGGCCAATGGAGCGCATCGTGTTCGTCATGCTCCGACCCTAACGCGCCACTCAATCAGCAGCGGAAACCGAACTCCTGCGCAGTGCATGGAGTGCGGACTCGACGCGCTGGAGTTCCGTCAACATGTCCCTGGCGGCGGTTGCCATCCCGTCTGAGGCCGACAGCTTCCCGTCCTGCACCAGGGTCCCGACGAACGGGATGTTGACGCTCTCGAACACCGGCACCATGCGCAGGGTCGTGACCACCTGCTTCAGTTGCTGCACCGAGCGGGTCCCCGCGCCAATGCCGCCGTAGGACACGAACCCGACGGGGGCGTAAGCCCATTCGTTGTAGACGTGGTCCAGCGCGTTCTTCACCGACGCCGGGTAGCCGTAGTTGTACTCGGGGGTGACGATGACGAACGCGTCGGCGCGCTCGACCGTGGCGCCCCAGTCCTTGGTGTACTGGTGCACGTACTGTCTCAGCCGTGGGTGGTTGGGCTCCTCCAGCATGGGCAGCGCCACTTCCGCCAGGTCAATCACCTCGACGTCGAAGCCGCCGTGGGCCCGCGCAATCTCCACGAACCACTCCGCAACGGGTGCGCCCACACGGCCGGGGCGCGTCGAGCCGATCACAACGTGGAGCAGTGGCATGGTGGCCTTCCTGGTCATTGAATGCGACGCTTCATGGTATTCCGACGCGCCAACAAGCGCTTCGGCGATACATCGAAATCTTTTGGATCGGGACCGCTACGCTCGCATCCCATCGTCGGAATCACCTCCCCTGGAGTGGTGACGGGCGCCTGCTGGAAGAGGTGGAGCATGATCCGGACAAGGTTCGTCGCCGTGCTGACGGCGCTGGGGTGCCTCGTTCTCTCAGCGTGTGCGGCCAACGCCTTCGACGACATCGTGGGCGAGGAACCGGTCCTGCCGGTGGAGGTCCAGCAGCTCAGCGCTGATCTGCACACGCTGCGCCCGCTCGGTGAGCACGGCGACATCACTTACGTGGCGGCGAAAAGCAGGGACGCCGGATGCCTCGTCATGTACCGCACCGCTGACCCGGCCAGACCCATCGCGGCGTGCTCCGACGGGGACTACGTCACAGCAGGTGGAGAGGATGTCGGCGAGGCGACCTTCTTCTTCAAAGGCAGGAAGAACCCCGGCGACGAATTTCCCGGTGAGCAGGTGTCCAAGTGGCTCGTCATCAACCGCAACGGCTGACATCCCGCAGGAATCCTCACGCTGTTCCCAGCCCCACCACAGCATCCTGAACCAGGTCGATTCACCATGGGTTGTCACCAGATCTGCACTCGCGCGTGTTCGGAGCTCAACGCAGCGATGGGACCCAGGACGTATGCCTCCCCCGGTACCTTGACAACTCCCAGAAGGTCCCGGTCAAGCATGGCTCTTGTACCGTCCCGTTCCTCGAACTCCGCGTCGACAAACCGGACCGGTTCAAGGTCGTCACCCGTGATGAGCCCCAGTGTGGTCTCGTAGAACTCTGCGGGAAGGTGCACCACCAGGTATCCGTTGTCACCCTCAACCGCGATCCCCGCCTGCGCGCTTCCATCCATCACCAGGGGCCCATGCTCATTGCGGTAGGGCAGCGCGCCTGCAACGTATGCGTTGGACCGGATGTAGACCGGCTGCTTCGCCTCGGCAAACCGCTGGTGATCGCCGCGGGATGGGTCATCCACGAGTTCGAGATAGTCACCGAGCGACTCCGGATGGGCGTCATACCCGTTCGTGCCGTATCCGGTGCTCCGCGTGGCCGGACGTTCGGGGCCATACGCCTGCGAGTCGTCCCCACCGAAGAAGACGTTCCCGATCCAGCGATCATCACCACCAAGGATCGCGGCGTACCCAGCAACTTGGGTGCTGTGAGGCCGGTGGTAGGGCGTCGGGCGTTCGACAACAGGTTCCAGAACCACCGTCCCGCAGACCAGGTTGTTAACGTAGGCGCCCCCTTGGCTGAAGTTCTCAATCGAAGCGGATGACGCAAAAATGTTGTGTTCCACGAGGTAGGGCCCATGGCTGACCTCGACGAAAATGTCGCGGTTGTTGTTGTAATACGTGTTGCGGGCAACCCTGGTCCCCTGCGTCTGCCAATCCAGCCACGTACCAAGGGAGCAATCGTGAATCCGATTGTTGCGAATGATGACGTCAATCGCGGCATGCAGTTTGATCCCGCCGATCTCGTAGCCGTAGAACTCGCGCTTGAGCGCAATGTTGTAGATGTGGTTGTCCTCGATGACAGAGAAGACGCACCCGAGGTGTCCGACAATGCCGGTTTGACCACAATCGAAGATGGTGTTTCGACGGATGATGTGCGAGCCGATGTGCTCTCGGTCCCATCCGATCTGGCGGGCCGAGAACACCGACTCCAACTGGTACTGGTAGCCGGGCTTGTCCAAGCGCTCAGTGGCGTGGTTGTGGCCGGTCGAGATCTCCTTACCAATCGAGATACCCGAGCACTTCGCATCGTGGATGACGTTGTCCTCGATCACCCAACCCTTGGCCCAGTTCGGGCCGATCAGTCCTGGCTGGTCCGCCGTGGGTGGCGCCCATGGGGACGCCGCCTGGGAAAGCTCGAACCCTCGAACGGTGATGTAGTTGACATGGTGGGTGCGCGGGTAGAAGACCGCGGGGCGCACGTTGATTTCCACCAGTTCCTCGTTCGGGTCCGCGTCCTGAAAGTTGGCCCAGATCGTCGTGGCATCCTCGCCGACTTCGGCGTACCAGACGTAGCGGGTCTGGTCAGGATTCCGTACCAGGTCCATGACGCCGGTCCAGTCGTCCATGACCTCGGCCCGCTGCTCGGGCTCCTCGAGAGAAGCCCTCTCTGTGACCTCGTAGAAGCTCATCCCATTGAGATAGACGTCTCCAAGATGCTTCTTGGGGGTGTCACGCGTGGCATGGACGATCCAGTCCCCACCGACTTCCTCGGCGAATGGATTGAAGTCTCCGAAGACGGCGGCGGCCACCCGCACCGTCCACACTGAACCGCTGACGAGCTCCCACCCGCTCACTGGCTCGGATCCCTTGATGACCACATGTTCGTCCGGCGCAGCTTCGTAGCTGATACGGCGCTGATCGCTCAGCCCGGACCGGCGCGGAGACACCCACTCGCGATACACGCCCTCGTGCACCACGACGCGGTCACCCGGGAAGGCAAGTTGCGCTGCTCTGTTGATGGTTCTCAGTGGGCCCGTCGGGGATCCTTCAGCGAAATCCGAGCCGGTGCATGAGACGTGGAATACCGTGGTCATGTCGTGATTTCCTTCCCATCTTCAACTCACTGGGTGAAGATGTTCCTTGAGTTGCGGGCAATCGATACGCGTCGTCAGACAATGGGCATCACGGGATCAACGCGAAGGGCTCTCCCGCGATTCACAATCCGGGTCCGAGAACCGTGGCCGGAGATGCTTCATGGACGACGTCACTTGGAGAACCCCGCAGTCAGACCGGAGACCAACTGCCGGCGTCCGATTGCATAGGCGGCGAGCACCGGGACGACGGACAGGACCACGGCCGCGAGGACAGCCGGGACGTCCGTGCCGAACTCGCCCTGGTAAGACCAGAGGGACAGCGGAAGCACCCGCTTGTCGGAGCTCTGGGTCAGGATGAGCGGAAAGAGGAATCCGTTCCACACCTGCAGCCCGTCATAGATTCCCACGGTGATGATTGCCGGTTTGGACAGCGGCACCACCAACTGCCACAGCATCCGCCAGTCACTCGCACCGTCCACACGCATGGATTCAAACAGTTCCTTCGGAACGTCGCGAAGGAAGTTGACCAGGATGAGAACGCTCAGAGGAATGGCAAAGGCGATGGACGGCAGAATCAAGGCCCACAAGGTGTCGTACAGGCCCATTTGAACAATGAGGTAGTAGATGGGGACGATGGCAGCCTGGAGCGGGATTGCAATTCCCAGCAACAGGGAAGAGAAAAGCACTCCCGAGAAACGTCCCCGGTTCCTGACGATGACATACGCAGCCATGAGGGACACGAACAGGACGACCGCCACCGTCGCGAGCGTGACTATGACGGAGTTCAGGAAGTACATGAAGAAATCGTTTTGAATGACAGTCACATAGGCGGTGGCGGTCCCTTTGACAGGGGGAACCAGTGGATTTGAGGTGAAGTAATCCGGACGTGGACGCACGCTCGTGATGACGATGTAATAGATCGGCAGCAGCGCGAAGAGCAACCACACCCACGCGAGGGCGCCACCGATGATGTTCGGACGCTGAGAAGCCGGTTCCCTCATGTCAGGCGCCCTCCATCTGTGAGTCCATGCTGCTGGTTCCACCGAGTCGGTTGAGCAGGTAGGAAATGGTCAATCCGACCACGGCCAGGATGACCCCGACCACGGAGGCACCGCCCATGTCATACGAGCGGAATCCCTTGAGGTACATGTCCAACGGCAGGATGCGCGTGGCGTTGCCCGGGCCGCCCGATGTCATGACGAAGATCAGGTCAAAGTATGTGAGGGAGCCCACAATCATGAGCGTGGATGACGTGATGATGGTGTTGCGGATCTGGGGAAGAGTGATCGCGAGGAACGCCTGGACACGACCGGCCCCGTCGATCATTGCCGCCTCGTATATCGACTGCGGGATCTGTCGCACCGCACCCTGGTAGAGCAGCGAGTGGAAGGGCACGAAGCACCACGCGATCACAACGAGCACCACGGCGAGCGCCAGGGACGGGTTCCCGAGCCAATCCTGATTCAGGATCTTGAGCCCGAGTGCGCGACCCATGCCGAAGTTCGGATCCAGGAGCGCTTTGAAGGCGATCCCCACGGCAGCCGCTGAAAAGAGCAGGGGTAGGAAGTACAGCACGGACAGCACCGCCCGATAGCGTTGTTGACCGGCCATGAAGACGCCGAGCAGCAGCGAGACCGGTGTCTGGATCAGCCAGTTGACCACCACCACGATCATCGAGAGCCACACGGCATTCAGCGTGACCGGATCGGACAGCACTCTGCTCCAGTTGCTGCCCCCCAGCCATTGAGGCGACGCCAGACCGTCCCACGACATGAACGACAGGACAAGCACGCCCCCCAGCGGCACCACTGCGAACAGCAGGAAGATCCCGATGGCGGGGGCCGCCAACCACGTTGACGGCCCCCGGCTCAGCGATCGCTTGTTGTGAGTCATTTCGATGTGGACATGGTCTCGGTGAACTGTTCGGCGGAGATCTGCCCCAGGAACAGCTGTCCCAGGTTGTTGAGGAGGTCCTGCGCCTGACCCGAGGGAAGAGCCTGGTCCCACGAGAGCTGGAAGTGAGGTGCCTCCTGCACCATTTCGTACACGAAGGTGAGGAACTCCGCGTTGTCGGCACTCTTCAGCTTGTCTCCAGCACCCTTGATGACAGGGACACCACCACCGTCGATGATGCCCTGTGTGTACTTGTCATCGAACATCGCCGTGTTGAGGTACTCGGTGGCAGTCTTTCGATCTGCCTCGGTTGCGGTCGCAGACACCGACCAGAAGTTGGCGATGTTGCCGACGGTGCTCTTCGGATCCCCCTTGCCGCCCTCGACCGTGGGGAACTTTCCGAACCCGAGCTGCTTGTCCTTCACAAACTGGGGGGCATCGGTGAGGAAGGTACCGAAGACCCATGCGCCCTGCAGGAGCATCCCCGCCCGACCCGTGTGCAGGAGGGCCAGGTCCGCATTGGAGTCGGCGTTGACCGAGCCGTAACCGGTACCGAACGCGCCCGCCTTGACCAAGTCGCTGATCATTCCGGCCGCCTTGACCATGCTGCTGTCCGTCCACTTCGACGTGTCTCCCGCAACGATGGCGGAGAACATGTCCGAACCACCGACGCGATCGGCGAGGTACTGGATCCACATCAGGTACGGCCACAGACTCTGCCCCGCCAGTGCGATCGGAGTGGCGATGCCTGCCGTCTTCAATTTGTCGATGGACCCCATCAGGGCGTCCCACGTGGTGGGAGATGCGTCGAGACCGGCCTTCTCCAGATTCGGGAGGTTCGAGTACAAGACGATGGGCTGGGTGTTGTTGAGCGGAACGGCATACACCTTTCCGTCGATGGTGCCGGCACCCAGGACGCTGGGCAGCAGCTTTGACTGCAGGTCCTTGGTCGACTCCGTGATGTCCACGACCTTCTTGGAAGTCACATAGTCGGCCAACGTCGCGCCGGTCCAGTTGTAGATGAGGGTTGGTGCCTGGTCAGAGCCGACAGCAGTCCGGATCTTTTCCTTGTAGGCGTCGTTGGCAAATAGTTCCAGGTTGATCTGCTGGTCGGCGTGAGCGTCGTTCCACGCTTTGATGCTGTCCTTCAGAACAGCTTCGGTGGGGCCCCCTGTGAGCATCCACACTGAGGCGGAGCCGGCTTTTTCGCCTCCTCCGGGTTTGGTGCCCCCACCACATGCAGCCAGTCCTCCCATGAGAGCAACAGCCCCCAATCCCCCGAAGAGGCTCCTACGTGTGATCTCCATGCGACTCCCCTGTCTCGTCGCGACCCCAGACCCACCGCACGCCTTAGTGCACCGGCTGAAGCTCGCTCAGCTTTACTGTAAGTCGCGATCCACGCGCGTGGCAAGATTTGTTTCCAACCAATCCAAACAAATTTTTCTCAGGTCAGTGCACGGCCAAGCCCCTGCAGGTGGGCCCAGTTCCCATGTGATCCTCAGCCTCACCACAGCGTCCTGACAGTCCCGATACGGATAGTGAATTCCACACCGGAGACTCCGGTTCAGATGTGGAAGGAACCATCATGAGGAAGAAACTGATCGCCGGCGCAGCTGGCCTTGCACTGGCCTCCGGCATCGGGCTGGGCATGACCCAGATGGCCCAGGCCGAAACCCCCGCCCCCACCCCCAGCACCAGTTCATCCACTGCACCGGGTGATACCGCACCGACCACACATCGCCACGAGGGCCGCTGGCACGGCGGCAAGGGGCTCGAGGTCTCGGCGCTGGCCACCAAGCTGGGGCTGCCCGAGGCCACCGTCGCCAACGCCCTGTCCGCGGTGCGCGATCAGGTCCAACCCGCCACACGCCCATCGCCGGACGCCACAACGGCGGAGAGGGAAGCCACCCAGGGGGCGCGACAGGCAGGCCTCGCCAAGGCACTCGCTGCCGAGCTGAAGATCGACGAGGCCAAGGTCACCACCGCCCTGACCGAGCTGCGGACCGAGAGGCTCGCCGCCCGAACGGCCCACGAGAAGGCCACCCTCGACACGGCGGTCGCCGACGGCAAACTGACCCGCACCGAGGCAGACGCCGTCCAGAAGGCCATCGACGCCGACATCGTCTCCACCCGCGGCGGAGGTCACGGCCGACGCTGACACGTTCACACGAAGGGGGGCCTGCGACCGACGGTGGCGGGCCCCCTTCAGCCTGCTGCTCAGCAACGGGTGACCACCAGCGCGGCGCTGCTCACGCCACGGTGACTGCGTAACCGGGTACGTGCGACGCGAAGGCTTCGCGCGTCCGGGCATCGCCGACGAACAGGGCCGTGGCCCAGATGTCAGCCCAGAGGAGGGTGGGGCCGGTGACGGTGACCGAGCCCGGACGCTCGATCATCGTGCCGCCATCAGGCTCGTAGAGGTGGGCGCCCCGCGCGTAGGTACCCGAGGTCGCCACGGCTCCCTCGGTCAGGGCAAGCGCCCCCACCAGGCGCGCGCGGTCAGCGGGGTCCTGGATCCCGACGTTCCAGACGATCGCACCCTCCCCCCTGCGTGGCAGGTCGGGGTGGGCGCCGACGCGAAGGTCACCGCCTGCGTTGATGCACCACGAGACGCCGGGCAGCCCCGCGAAATGATCCGTGGCCAGGTCGACAGTCCAGCCCTTGACGAGCCCTGTGGGGTCGAACTCGAGGCCGCCGTCGCCCGTGGGCAGAACGGTGGTGAAGGCGCCACCGGTGACCTGTTCGGCGCGTTCCCCCAGGGCGAGGGCTTCGCGCATCCGCGGGCTGCACTGGTCGAGTTCCATCTCACCCCGCCGGAGGCGCATCAACTGCGACTGCGGACGGTAGGTAGAGAAGACCTCGTCCATCCCGTGGAAAGTCTCGAAGGCCGCTTCCACCGCCCGGCCCGCCTCGTCCGAGTCGATGCCGTCGCCGCGCAGGTGGATACTGACGTGCATGCCCATGTGCTGCTCCACCCAGGCACGCCGCGCAGGCGTGGCCTCGGTGGTGGTGTCGCGCTGGCTCATGTCTGCTCCTCAGAGGTGGGCCTGGTCGAGGGCGGACTGCAAGGACTCGGTGTAGCCGCCCCAGGTGACCGTCGCGCCGGAGACGGCGTCGATCTGGGCGGACTGCACGTCGATGACCTCGCCGTTGTAGACGGGTACGGCGCGCGAGTTGATCTCCTGGTCGTGCCCGTCCTCCATCGGCGCCTGGAGTGCCCTCGCCGCGGTCACCTTGCCGCCGGCGACGGTGATCTGCACTTGGACAGCCCCGTAGCGAGTCATTACCGCCTGTCCGTTGTACGTCGTGGCCGCCGTGTTGCTGGCGCCTGTGGGCGGCTCAGCTCCGGCGGGGGTCAAAGGCCGGGAGGCAACGGGCACGGAACCGGTGACGGTGGAGCCGAGCGACGTGTGGTAGGTGAACAGGAGCACGAGAACGCTCAGGGTGCTCATGCCCCAGAGGGTGATGCGTCGCATGATGTCTCGATCCGGTGGAGGGGTGTTGGGGTGGTCAGTAACTGAAACGCTCGTGGTGGATGGAGGCCTCGGGGACCCCTGCACCGCGGGCAGCGGCTATGACGGCGTCCATCCATCGCGGCGCGCCGCAGATGTAGACGTCACGCTCGGCAATGTCGGGGACGATCTCCAGCAGCGTCTGCACGTCGTCGGCGTGGCCCGCCTCGACGGGGAGCCAACTGTTCCGCAGTGGGTGGCGATGCCCGACCACGGGCACCACCCTGGCACCTTGCGCGGTGGCCAGGGCCTTCAGTTCCCCCGCCAGCACCATGTCGTCGCGCCTGCTGACGCGGTGGATCACCACCACCTTGCCGGGCCCCCAGGGAAGTTCCTCGAGCAGTGCGCGCAGGGGCGTGATGCCAATACCCGCACCGATCAGCACCGACTTCTCCCGGGTACGGACCCCCGCGTGGAGCCGGCCGTACGGGCCCTCGACCATCACGGCCGTCCCCGCCCTCAGCCGCGACAACCGCGCGCTGGAGTCACCGACGGCGTCAACGGTGATGCGCAGTGACCGGCCGTCAGGAGCGGCCGAGAGGGAGTACGGGTTGGCGCGTGAGCTTCCGGGGCCGTCGAGAAAGCGCCAGTGGAAGTACTGTCCGGCTCGCACCTTCAGGCGGTGCAGGTCGCGTCCCGTCACGACCACGGACATGACGGTCGGCGATTCCGCGACGACGTGGGACACCACGAGCCTGTGTCGGAAGGAGCGGGTCAGCGGGAGCACGATCCGGAAGGCAAGAACAGCGGCCAGCGCGGTCGCGTACAGGCCCCACCAGAACACCGTGGCCACGGGGTGGCTCCGAAAGTCCTGGCCGGTCCAGAGCTGGTGCGGCAGGGCGAGCCCGGCGCCGAGGTAGGCGTAGAGGTGCAGCAGGTGCCAGGACTCGTACCGCAACCGTCTGCGGGCCGCCCGGATGGACGTGACCACGACCATAACCAGCGCGACGGCACCGGCCAGGGCCAGCAGCATCCCGGGGGCGTTGAGGACCTCGTCGAGGAAGGTGCCGATGACCCCGAACTTCGTGCCGACGCTGTACCCGAGAATGACGAGGACAATGTGGGCGAGCATCAGGTTGAACGACGTGAACCCGACCAGCCTGTGCACACGAGCGAGCTCGTCCTGGCCCCACGCCTGCTCCACGAACGGGACGCGCGCCATCAGCAGCACCTGCAGCAGGATCAGCGCCGACGCCAGCAGGCCGGCCAGCCGTCCGACGCTCGTGATCGCGCCGCCCCACGTGCCGAAGCTGGCGATACCCCCTCCCGCCACCCACAGCACGACCACGAACAGCAGGACCAACCACCCGAGGGTGGCCGACACGTCCCGCCACCAGCGGGGGGTTGCCCCGTGACAGCGCGGGGACAGCGGCGGCACAGGTCTCCCGTTCCGGGGCGCCGGGCGTGGCCTGTTGGGCGTGAGGGCTGTGCTCATGTGCACAACATTCCAGTCGGATCCTGTGATGGCGCTGTGAAGCAATCAGCCGCATCCTGTGACTGATGATCCTGGGCCACGGTCGTGGTGCCACCCCGGCCGCCCCGGTAGTGTCACGACCATGTCAGCCACCCCCGTTGAGCCTGCCGTCACGGCCATCCGACGTCTCCTCTCATCGCAGGGACCCATGCCTCCGGCCGAGCTCATCGACGCCCTGGCAGCCGACGGGGTCGACTTGGGCGCCGCCCCGGAGGATCGCTTGTACGAGGTCCTCGAGCTGGGCGCGGAAGTGGTTGTGGCGTTGGACGACGGGCGCCTGGCGTGGCTGCAGGGTCTGTTGGACGGCCGCGTGTTCACCCACCGGCTCAGCGAGGCGGAGGTGGCAAGGGACCTCCTCGCCATCGGACCCGACCTGGATGCCATCAGCATGCTGACCGAGGGCGCCGCCCACCGCCGCCTCGTGGACGGCACCCCCCTGGAGGTCGCGACACGCTGGTCTGATCACGACCTGTGGGAGGAGCGGGACCTCGCCGCGGTGCTTCTGGAGCACGAGGAGGCGTGGTTGCTGCCGCCCGGGCGCCTCGCCGGGTTGGGGGTGTCGGCGGGGGACCTCGTCGGGGTGCGGGTCACCGACGCCGGGTTCGAGCTCGTCGCAGTGGACGCCGTGAAGAAGTCGACGGCTGCTGCCGCCATCGCCGCCCGGCTAGGCCCTCCGGATCACCCGGAAACGGTGGCCGACTCGGTCTGGATGGTCTGCGACAAGCACATCGATGCCTTCCGGGAGCCGGTGGCACCCCTGGTTGAACTCCTCACGGCCATGGGACTTGTGCTGGAGGGCGAGTGGGTTGCGCCCGCCGAGTTCGACTTCGACATCTGGAGGGCAAGCGAAGGGATCGGGGACCTCATGACCCGGCACGACCTGGACCTCGACGAGGCCACGGCCGTCCTCACGGCACTGAGGCTGCATGACAGGATCCGCGACGTGGTCGGAGCCGTGTTCGACACCTCGGATGAGTCGGACTGGGGCGACGACGACGCTCCCCTGCCCCACCTGATGCAGCGCGCACACGAGGCGGCCACCACCACCGACTTCGAGGCCGACACCAGGTTCATGGACACCCGCGACGCCCTGGACTTCTTCGAGGAGCCCATCGTCGCGGAGGCATTCCTGTCCGAGGCCAGCTCCAGGGACGGCTTCTTCGCCACCACCCTGGTCGTGTTCGCCCAGTTCTTCGAGAAGGTCGCCCCCCGTGCTGCGCGCCCGGCAATGCTGTGGTTGCAGGGCAGGGCCCACGAGTACGCCGGCGAGATCGAGCTGGCCGAACAGTCATTCCGCGCTGCGGAGGGGCTGGATCCGTCGTGGCCCCTCACCCTGCTGTCACTGGCCCGCCTCGCGAGCGACCGGGGCGATGCGGAGCGTGGTCTCTCACTGCTGCGCCGCGCCGGCACGCTTCCGGAGGCCCCCCTCGTACGAATGCTGGAGGCCTTCCAGTCGACGCCCCACCCTGAGCTTCCTCGGAACGCACCCTGCTGGTGCGGCTCTGGGCGCAAGTACAAGCAGTGCCATCTGCGGGAGCAGCTGTCCCTGGCTGACCGGGCTCCCTGGCTGTATGAGAAGGCGATCACCGACCTGCTGGCTGGCCCCTTCTCGTCCCTGCTCCTGGCCGTCGCGTCCGCACGGGCCGAGGACTGGGAGGTTCCCGACGCCCTGGAGAGGGCGCTCGATGACCAACTCGTACGCGACGTCGTGCTCTTCGAAGGTGGCGCGTTCGCGCACTTCCTGCACCTTCGGGGCCCCCTTCTCCCAGCCGACGAGTTGACGCTCGCCGAGCAGTGGCTGCTGGTCGAGCGCTCGGTGCACGACGTCGTCGACGTCCTGCCCGGCGCCTCCATGACCCTGCGTGACCTGCGAACCGGAGACGTCAACGAGGTGAGTGCGGCCACCGCCAGCACAGTGGTCCAGCCCGGTGAGCTGTACTGCGCCCGCGTGGTCCCCGCCGGGGAGACGATGCGCATCTTCGGCGGGCTGGCACCCGTGTCGCCCGACGAGCGCGACGACCTCGTCGCCCTGCTCGCCGACGTTGCGGACCCGGTGGCCCTCGTCGCGTTCCTCTCGCGAGGCCTCCGTCAGGAGTGATCCGCTTCCAGTGCCCCGATGAGCCGCTGCATGACAGCGAGGGCTGCGCGCAGTTCTGCGGCTCCCACGGAGTCGCCAACCCGGTCCGCCCACGGGTGCTGGGCCACCGAGATGCGTCTCACCGCCCAGTAGCCCGCCTCGGTGCACGCGAGCAGCTTCGCTCGTCGATGTGCGGGATTCGCGCGATACACCGCGAGGCCCCGCTCCACAAGGATGTCGGCGATCCGCTGCACGCCCTGCCTCGTCATGCCCATGAGCCGGGCGACGTCGGCGACGGTGCGTGGTTCGTCGAGCACTCCCCCGAGCACCTGCCACCGGGCCGCAGTCATGTCGCCCTGCGCGGCGAGGTCCTGGGCGGCCTCCATGAGTCGGCCGTTCAGGCGGAATGTCGCGAGGATCACGTCGGTTAGGGCCGCGCCCGCCGGGGACTGGTCAACAAGCGCCGGCCACTCCTCACGCGCAGGGACCGCGGCCGCCGAGGGCGTGCTCGTCATGCCCGGTTCGCTTCCGCCGCCTCCATGAGAGCCGGGTACGCCGTTGCGTCGGCCCGGTGGAACACGCCCTCGTACGCCTCGCGATCCGCGTCGCTGAGCAGGCCCAGCGCCATTAGGGTCGCGGCGGCGAACTGCACGGGGCTGTCAGGCCCCGCAGTGATCAGCAGTGTCTCGTCATCGACCACGACACGCTCGTCCACGTAGAACCCGCCGCCGGCGTAGCCGCTGGCCGCCAGGTACTCCGCCGCCGCACCGGTGTGCCGCCGCGCGTCCAGAAGTCCGGCGCGGGCCAGGCCGAAGGTGGCGCCGCAGATGGCGGCCACGGGTTTCCCGGCCGCCAGGAACCTCGCGGCCAGGTGCGTGAACGCGGCACCGCCGTCGGTGTCCCAGATCTCGCCACCGGGGAGAACCAGGAGGTCGGCGGTGCCCGGGTCCACGTCGGCGACCACCACATCCGGAACGAGGCGGAGCCCACCCATCGTGGTGACGGTCTCGAGCGTCTGAGCCACGGCGACCACGTCGAACGGGTTTCCCGTGAACCGGCCAGTGCGGAGTTCGGCAAGGAGGTGGCCGGGCTCCCAGTCGGCGAGGGAGTCGTGGATGGCGACGTAGGCAGTGAGTGTCATGGACAGTATAATGTCATTTTGACAACACATTGTCAATGACGACACGTGCGAACTACCGCGGCACGACCGTGATCGGACAGTGCAGGCCCGGCGCGCGGCTGATCCGGGCGTCGGCCGTCACGAGGGCGCAACCAAGGTTCTCAGCGAGCGCGACGTACCCGGCGTCATAGGCGGAAAGATCGTCACGCATCCCCCAGATGCGCTCCAGGAAGCCTTGGACGGCGTGGCGGCTCAACGCCAATCGACGCCAGGTGTCCAACAGCGCCCAACCATCCGGGGCAGTGATACGGCCCGACGCGACATGGCGGCGCAAGCCGCTGGCGACCTCAGAGTCAATCAGGTGGGGTGCGTGCAGTCGTTCCCCGGCGAGGAGGTCCCGTGCCGGACCCGCGTTGAACAGCCCGGACAGCGCCGCTGAGGCGTCGAGCACGATCAACGTCCTCCTCGATCCAACTCGACACCTTCCACGATCGTGGACACGTCGATCCCGAGGTCGGCAAGGTCGCCCATGAGGGCGGGGTTGTCGGCGCGCCGAGAGACTTCGGACAACTCACGGACCGCCAAGGCACTGACGGAAGTGCCGTCGCGATCTGCAAGCCGCTGCAGCCTCGACACAACCTCGTCCGGGACATTTCTCAAATACAATGTCTTCATGTTGCACAATGCTAGCATTGTGCAACAGTTTCGCAACGAGCCGCGTTCCTGAAGGTCCTGCGCCTCGCTCTCAGCGCAGATAGTGCCGCTGGGTCCCCTTCATGGATTCGTACCAGTCGCGGGCCTGCTGCGTGGACTCGATGCGGGACACCTCTGACACCGGCACCTCCCACCAGCTGGAGGAGGGCGGGTTGGGGCCCATGAGGTCGGTCTCGATGTGGATCATGACGGCCCGGTCCATGGCGACGGCCTCGGCGTAGGCCTCCCTGAACTCCGCGATCGTCTTCACCCGCAGCACCGTGATGCCCCAGGACTCGGCGTTGGCGGCGATGTCGACGGGCAGCAGTTCGGCGTCGACCGTGTGGCCCCTGCCCGCCTTGCGGTAGCGGGTGCCGAAGCGCTGCGAGCCGAGCGACTCCGACAACCCACCGATGGAGGCGAAGCCGTGGTTCTGCAGCAGCACGAGGATGACCTTGAGGCCCTCCTGCACGATGGTCGCCAGCTCCATGGGCAGCATCTGGTACGTGCCGTCGCCCACGATGGCCACCACCTCGGAGTCCGGCCGTGCGAGCTTGACGCCCATGGCGGCCGGGATCTCGTAGCCCATGGTGGAGAAGGCGTACTCCACGTGGTACTGCGCGGGGGTGCGGGCCTGCCACAGGCACTGCAGGTCGCCGGGCATGGAGCCCGCGGCGTTGATGACGACGTCGTCGTCGCCCATGAGTTCGTTGAGTGCACCGAACACCTCGGTCTGCGCCGGCAACGGACCGTGGCCCAGGTGGTAGCACTCCTGCGTGATGCCGGCCCACTCCTCGCGGAGGCGGGCGACCTCCTGGCTGTAGGACTCGTCGACCCGGTGACCCTCGAGAGCCGACGTCAGGGCGGTGAGCGCGTCGCGGGCGTCAGCCACCACCATCTCAGCGGCGTGCTTGGCGGCGTCGAAGGCCGCCACGTTGATGTTGACGAACTTCACGTCCGGGTTCTTGAACTGGGTGTGTGAGGCGGTGGTGAAGTCTGAATAGCGGGTGCCGATGCCGATGACCACGTCCGCCTCCTCCGCCAGTTTGTTGGCGGCCGTGGTGCCGGTGGAGCCGACGCCGCCGACGGCGCAGTCGTGGTCAAAGTTGATGGCACCCTTGCCAGCCTGCGTGTCGGCCACGGGAATCCCGGTGGCCGTCGCGAAGTCGCGCAGTTCCTGACTGGCGTGCGAGTAGACGGTGCCGCCACCGGAGACCACCAGCGGCCGCTGGGCGCTCCGGATGATGTCGGCGGCGCGCTCGATGGCGACCGCCTCCGGTGCGGGGCGGCGGATGCGCCACACCCGACGGGCGAAGAACTCCTCCGGGAAGTCGAACGCCTCGGCCTGCACGTCCTGCGGCAACGCGACGGTGACGGCGCCGGTGTCCGCCGGGTCGGTGAGGACGCGCATGGCGGCCATCAGGGACGGGATCAACTGTTCGGGGCGCTCGATGCGGTCGAAGAACCGGGACACGGGGCGGAAGCAGTCGGTGGCAGCCGTCAACGGGGAGGTGGGGTCCTCCACCTGCTGCAGCACCGGGTCGGGGTTGCGGGTGGCGAACTGGTCGGACGGGAACAGGAGCACCGGCAGCCGGTTGGTGGTGGCGACGGCGGCCCCCGTGACCATGTTCAGCGCACCGGGGCCGATCGACGACGTGCACATCCACGTCTGGCGTCGCTCAGTGGCCTTGGCAAAGGCAGCGGCCGCGTTGACCATGCCCTGCTCGTTGCGGGGCATGATGTAGGGCATCTCGCCGCCGTCGGGCTCTGGGTCCAACTCGTTCTGGAGCAGGGCCTGGCCGATGCCCGCCACGTTGCCGTGGCCGAAGATGCCGAAGGCTCCGGCGATGAGTCGTTCCTGCTGGCCGTCGCGCTCGACGAACTGGTTCACGAGGAAGCGGATGACCGCCTGGGCGACTGTAAGACGAACTGTTGCGGTCATGGTCACTGTCCTTGGGTGTTGAGGGGGGTCATGGGAAGACGTGGGTCCACGTCGGCGCTGTCCCAGGTCTCGCGGATCCACGTGTAGTGGGGGTCGTCGGTCATGAGCCAGGTGGAGTCCTCGGCGGGGCCGGCCATGACGTTGAGGTAGTAGAGGTCGTAGCCGGGCGCGGCGATGGAGGGGCCGTGGTAGCCGTGCGGCATGATCACGACGTCCCGCGAGCCGACTTCGGTGCACACGTCGATGTCGTTGCCCGGCGACGGGTAGATGCGCTGCAGCGCCATGCCCGTGGTGCCGTTGGCGGCGGGGCGCACCTCGTAGTAGTAGATCTCCTCCAGCACTCGCTCGTTCTCGTTGTGCTCGTCGTGCTTGTGGGGCGGGTAGGAGGACCAGTTTCCACCCGGGGTGAGAACCTCGCACACCAGCAGGTGGGACGTCTCCAGGGCGTTGCCCAGCGCGTAGTTGTTCACCTGGCGCGAACAGTTGCCGGTGCCGCGGAGACCCGTGACGACGTCGGATGCCGGGCAGTGACGCACGGGCAGGTCGGTGGTGGCCTTCGAGCCGGGCAGGGCGAACCGGCCGCCCGCCTCGCTGCGGATCGTGGCTGCCACACCGCGCGGCAGGTACAGGTAGTCGGTGATGGCGGTCCACACGGCCTCACGGCCGGCCAACGCGTATGTCCGGCCTGCCACCTCGACGGTGCAGGCCCCGGCCAGTGGGAGCACCAGCATCTCGTCCCCGCCGGTGCTGACCTCCTGGGCGCCACCAGCGGGCAGCCCCAGGACGCGGATGGAACACCACTCCCAGCCGGCGCGATCGGCGTCGACGTCGGTCTCGAACTGACCATGACTGGTCGAACCGGATGGGATCACGTACTTGCTGTTCACAGCACCTCCACGAGTTGGTCCACGGCGGCAGCGACGTCGCCGCCCCGTGGGAAGAGCAGCGCCCGCCCGATGACGAGCCCCTTGACGTTGGGTATGCGCAGCGCGTCGCGCCAGTGGCGCAACGAGGCGTCGAGGTCCTCCGACACCTCACCGCCCAGGAGCAGGCAGGGCAGCGACGTGGCCGTCATGACGCGTTCCATGTCCGCGACGCACGGCACCTTGAGCCAGGTGTGCGCCGACGTGCGGCCCAGCCCGGATGCGATGGCCAGGGAGCGCATGACGGCGTCGGGGTCGAGGTCATTCACGAGGGCACCGCCCCGACGGGCGGACATGAACGGCTCGACGAGAGCCACCTTGTGCGCCGCGGCGAGGTCCGTCACTGCCCCGGCCGCGCGCTCCAGCATGGGAGACGTGGCCGGGTCGGACGGGTCGATGCGCAGTAGCATCTTGCCGCCGTCGAGCCCTGAGGCGACGATGCCGGCCGCGTCGAATGCCGTCATGCGGTCGTCCACCTCGAAGACGGATCCACCGAGACCCGAGCGGTTCATTGAGCCGAACACCGTCTTGCCGTCGAGCGCGCCCAGCAGGGCCAGGTCCTCCACCATGTCGGGTGTGCCGAGGAAGCCGTTGACGCCGGGCCGGCTCAGCGCCACGCAGACCCGCGCCAGCAACTCCTCCCGGGAGGACATGGCCGTGAGGTCGCTGCCGGCAGCGAAGGCCCCGCGCGCCGCGTGGTCCGCGGCCACCACCATGAGTGGTTCACCGGGCTTCCGCACGGCCGGCACGCGACGGGCCAGCGCCGCGGCCACAGCTTCCGGCTCCGCAAACCTGGTGCTGGAGAGTTGTTCGATGAGGGTCATGGTCGGCCCTCCACTGCCTCAGTTGCGCCGGCAGAGGCGAGCAGTGCGTCGACCTCGGCCGTCGTGGGCATGGCCGTGGAGCATTCGAGGCGGGACGCAACGATGGCACCCGCGGCGGACGCGAACGAGACCGTGCGGCGCAGGTCCCAGTTGTTCAGCAGTCCGTGGCACACCGCGCCACCAAAAGCGTCGCCGGCACCCAGGCCGTTGAGGACTTCGACCCGCGTCGCCGGGACGAAGGTCCGTTCCGCACGCGACTTCGCCAGCGTGCCCTTCATTCCCTGCTTGACGATGGCAATGTCGACGCCCCGCTCCAGGAGCGCGTCGGCGGCCCGTTCCGGGTCGGACTCCCCCACGGCCACACGGCACTCCTCGAGGTTGCCGATGGCGACGTTGACATGGCTCAACATCTCGCCCACCTCGCGCGTGGCCGTGGCCTCGTCGTCCCAGAAGCGCGGGCGGTGGTCGAGGTCCAGCACAATCATCCCGCCGCGGCGTGCAGCGACCGCCGCGTGGTGGGCGGTGCGCGACGGCTCAGCCGACAGCCCGCTGGAGGTGAGCCACAGGATGGCGTACTCCCGGAGACGGGAGGGCAGGTCCGACGGCGTGAGCTCGAGGTCCGGGGTGGTGGGCTGCCGGTAGAAGTAGAGCGGGAAGTTATCCGGCGGGAAGATCTCGCAGAACGTGACGGGGGTGTTGAAGGCGGCGTTGGTGACGACGTGGGATGCGTCGACCCCGAGACGTTCCAGTTCCTTGATGACGAACCGCCCGAAGGGATCGTCGCCCACGCCCGTCAGGACGCTGACGCCGTGTCCGTGCCGCGCCGCGGCGACGGCCACGTTGGTGGCGGAGCCGCCGAGGAACTTGCCGAATGTGGCCACGTCCTCAAGCTTCACCCCCACCTCGAGGGGGTAGAGATCGACGCTGCAGCGACCGATTGTCAGGACTTCAGGCGTCCATGAGCCATCCACTCCGATGACCTCCTTCATCCGCCGTCAGTCTGCCCCAGTCGGATGCGGCGGTCAACTCTTTGTCCATACATGGAAAGTCTGGATCCTCCGGCTACGATGGTCCCCTGCCCGACAGGTCGCGCCTCATCGGGCGCACCAACACCGCACATGACTAGGGGATGGCATGGACAAGGCGTATATGCCTGCGATCACGATCGACCGCGAATCCGCCCTGCCCCTCTACGAACAGATCGCCCGGCCCATCGAAGCAGCCATCACCTCCGGCGAACTGCCGGCCGGCGCCATGATCGAGGACGAGGTCTCGATGGCCGCCCGCCTCGACGTCGCACGCCCCACGGCCCGCCGCGCCCTCCAGGAACTGGTGGGCAAGGGCCTGCTGTCACGGCGCCGGGGCGTCGGCACGCGCGTGACCCCCACCCACGTGCACCGGCCCATGAAGCTTTCCTCCCTGAACGAGGACCTGGCCGACGCCGGTTTCACCCCGTCCACCAAGGTGCTGAGCTATCTCGTGCGGGAAGCCACGGCTGAGGAGGCCGCCAGCCTCGGCATCACGGCGGGTGGGGGCGTACTGTCCGTCAGCCGCCTCCGCTACGCCGACGACCACCCGCTGGCCATCCTCACCAACGTCATCCCCCTCGACATCGCCCCCACCTGGCAGGAACTGGGCACCCACGGCCTCTACCGGTGCCTGGGCAACCGCGGCGTGCAGATCGCCTCGGCGCAGCAGGAGATCGGGGCACGGGGCGCGGACAAGGATGAGGCGGAGACCTTGGGCGAACAAGTGGGAGCACCACTGCTGACAATGCACCGGGTGGGACGCAACGCCGAAGGGCGCCCCGTCGAGATCGGGAACCACGTGTATCGGCCCGGCCTGTACTCGTTCAAGTTCTCACTTTTCAGTCACTGAATCCTCTTTGTACTAACAAGCACTTGACATGGTGCGGACATTCAAGTTGACTGGGGTCGTCGCACACTTGACGGCGAGGTTGCCGTCCGTTCTTTCAGGAGCATTCGATGACTGACTTGACCACCACCCCCGGACCACTGCTTGACGCCGCCCGCAACACGGCCACAGCCCTGTGGAATGACTCGTCGGACCTTGACGAGTTGAAGCAGTCGATCGCGTTCGGCGCCGTCGGCGCCACCTGCAACCCGGTCATCGCCTACTCCACCATCAAGCAGCACCTCTCCGACTGGGTCCCCCGGCTGCAGGCGATCGCCGACGCCCACCCCACATGGGGCGAGTCGGAGATCGGCTGGCAGGCCGTCAAGAACATGTCCATCGAGGCCGCGGAACTGCTCAAGCCCATCTTCGACGAGCACAACGGTCGCAACGGCCGCCTGTCGGTCCAGACGGATCCGCGCCTGCACCGCGACGCCGCCGCGATCGTGGCGCAGGCCGTCGAGTTCCATGAACTGGCCGACAACATCGTGGTGAAGGTGCCCGCCACCCGGGTGGGGCTCGAGGCCATCGAGGAGGCCACCGCCCTCGGTGTCAGCATCAACGTCACGGTGTCCTTCTCCGTCCCGCAGGCTGTTCGCTCCGCCGAGGCCATCGAACGCGGCCTCAAGCGCCGCGAGGCCGAGGGCCACGACGTCTCCCGCATGGGACCCGTCGTCACCATCATGGGCGGGCGCCTCGACGACTGGCTGAAGGAGGTCGTCGCCCGCGACGGCATCTTCTTCGACATGTCGGCGCTGGAGTGGGCGGGTGTCGCCTGCCTCAAAAAGGCCCACGCCATCTTCACCGAGCGCGGTTTCCGGTCCCGCGTCCTCTCGGCGGCCTTCCGCAACGTGAACCAGTGGGCGTCGCTGGTGGGCGGCGACCTCGTCGTGTCGCCCCCGTTCAAGTGGCAGAAGATCATCAACGACTCCGATTACACAGCCATCTCCCGCATTGACGAGCCCGTGCGCCAGGAGTACCTGGACGAGCTGAACCGCCTCGAGGAGTTCCGTCGCGCCTACGACGAGAACGGTATGACCGTGGAGGAGTTCGAGGACTTCGGACCCACCCGCAAGACGCTGCGGCAGTTCCTGGCCGCCGACGCTGATCTCGACGCCCTCGTGCGCGACATCCTCGTACCGGCACCCTGAGCCGACGCCTGAACAGATGGACGGCTGCCGCCCCTGCCGGGGCGGCGGCCGTCCATTTCTTTTTCCACCAGCCGCTCTATCCATGAATATCCACATGCTTTATTCTGTGATGCATGGACACGGTAGTGGCGCGTCCGGGAAGCACCCAGCGGGTCGGCGCTGGCACCTGGTCACGCCGTATTTCCGCTCGCACGGATCCAATCCCAGAAGTGTTCATTGATTCTTCGGCAGCCCCACGCCGCCCCGGGGGACCCGAGAGCCGTCGTGTCGCCGTCGCAGCAGCCCTGTCCGTCGGCATCGTGGCGGGCGCACTCGTGGGCGGGCCCTGGGGTCTGGGTGCCACCCGGGACTCGCCCTCCCCGGACGCCATCCCAGTGACACGCGATACGTTTCCGCAGGTACTACTCGGGGAAACAAGGGACGACAGCGGTCCGCGCAATGGGAGCTCCAACGCAGCCGCCGACCGTCTGGACGCCGCATTCGAGCGACAACTCGTGGCGTACCGGTTCAGCCATGGCGGCGACGGCGCAACATTGCGGTACGGCGGACGCCTCAGCCTGACGATCGTCAACGGCGTCCTCACGCCGTCGGTCCCACGCCTCGGCAGCATCGGCTCGAACTGGCGAATCAACGACCCCCGACGTGTCGTTTCCCTGCGGTCCAGCGACGTGCGGTGCGTCTTCGAGCCGGAAGCATCACCTGACGGCATCACGGCCATCGGGGACCTGGGCGGCCTGGAGAGCGATGGCCGGACGGAATGCGTTCTCCTGGACGCCGAGCGGCACCTCAGCCTGCGGATCGAGGAGGTGGGGGCGTCCCGTGGCGCCGGCGCAGTTGCCACCGCCCACAGCTTCCGGGACGAACTCCAGCGGATCCATGCGGACCTCGTCAAGTGACGGATCCGGGGCCCGGCCGCCCATCCGCCATATTCTTGGCAGCATGTCGGACAGGGAGTTCGAGCGGCCGGGCAGTGTCGCGCGCCCTGCCCCGGACCACTGGCCCTACCACGTCCCGACCCCGCCGGAGCCGCCCCCCAACGCGATCCACGCCCGGGAAAAGCCACCGCGGAAGCCGGAGAGTTCGCCGCGACGCGGCACCCGACTGGTGGTGGCCGTGGTGCTCGGCGTCGTTGCGGGGATGATCCTGGGAGCAGTGTGGGTCTCAGGAACCGTCAGGGAGCCCACCGAGCCACCCCCCGTTGAGATCACTCTCGCGACGTTCCCCCGGGCACTGTTGGGGGCTGACCGCACTGACATCCCCCTGCGTGAGGCGGGCTTCGGCCCCACGGTCGAGCGACTGGACCGCGACTTCGCCGAGCAGCTTGCCGCCTACCGCTTCGCCTACGGCGGCGACGGAGCGACGCTCCAGTACGGCCGCCTGCTCAATCTCACCATCGTCAACGGCATCCTTCCCCCTCCCCTGCCACGGGACGGTGCCGTGGACTTCAGCGGCCGCGCACGGCTGACGCGCAGACTGGTCTCGCTCCGCGGTGGCGACGTCTCCTGCACTTTCGAGCCAGAACCGGCGGTCATCCAGGAGACGGGGATGGAGGGGCTGGGCGACCTCCTCAGCGACGGCCGGACGGACTGCGTCCTCACGGACCCCTTGAGGAACCTCAGTTTGCGGATCGAGAACCCCGTGGAGGCCAGGGGAGCTGACGCGTTGGACACCGCCATCTCGTTCAGGGACGAGCTCCGACGACTCCACGACAGCCTCGTCGGCTAAAAGCACCCGCGTGGGCGCACCGGCTGTGGGTGTGGCGTGCACACCGGTCCAGATCGGGGCAGGATCCGGGTCTGCAGTACCGGGGCCCACCTACTCTTGGGCCATGACCGACAGGCCTTTCCAGCGCCCCGGGAGCCAGGCAGCCCCGTCCACGGAGTCGCACGTTGATCCGGGTGTCGAGTATCGAGCCGAACATCCGCCCACCTCAACCGCTGGGGCCGGTCGTGGGCCGGCTCGGATCCGGTCATTCGTCGCCTGCGGCGTGGCTGGTCTCGTCGTCGGTGCGGTCGGTGCGGGGGCGCTGGCGAACGTCTACTTCGCGGACCCTGAACCCTTTCCTGTCACCCTCGACCTTTTTCCGGAGAACCTCGTGGGGCTGCAACGAGAGGACCTCGCAGCGCGCGAGGCTGGGGCGATCGATGCCATCAAGGTGTACGAGAAGGAGATGGACGACGAGCGGTACGGCTTCCGCATCGCCTACGGGGGCGACGGGGCCACCGTCGACTACGGCCAGAGGTTTTCCCTGACGATCGTCAATGGCCGCCAGCCGCTACCGCTCCCCAGCTACGACGTGAGTAAACCCGCGCTGTTCATCACGCTTCAGAACGACTCCGTCTCCTGCGTCTTCCAACCGCAGGTGGGGCTCTATGACAGTGCCGTCCTGAACGCACCTGCGGACCTCACGGCGTCGGGGCGCACCGACTGCGTACTCAACGACACCCACCGCAACCTCAGCCTGCGCATCACCAGCAGGGTCCCGGCTGACGCCACCCAGACAGCCACCGAGTTCGCGGGAGTCCTGGAGCGCACCCACGCCGGGCTCATCGACTGAACAGCCCACGTCCCGTCCCGACCGGACCGGACACGCCGCACCCAGGCACCGCCGCGACGCCCACGTCCACACCGCACACCCACTACCCCGAGTCCGGTCACGATCCCCGCAACTCGCCGTCTCGCACTCAGGCCACCACTCCCCGATTCCCCCACCAGACCCTGCCCGGACACGCCACACACAAGCGCCACCGCGACGCTCACGTCCACGCCGCACAGTCACCACCGCGAGTCCTGCCACGATTCCCGCTGCCCGCCCTCGCTCCCCCACCCGATCCTGACCGGACACGCCGCACCCAGGCACCGTCGCGACGCATCCGTCTGATCCCGAATTTCTGTGGGCGATGAAGTGGACTCTGCGGAAGGGCCTCGGAGCCAGGCGCACCTGCCTTTACACGGCCCCAGTCAACGGGGAACCAGGAATAATCCAAGAAAATAGCTCACCCGTTCGAAAGTGTCAGTGGTGTTCCGTAGAGTTGTTTCATGGAGCAGATGTGGCGGACCACGGCGGAGGCACTGACTGTGCTGGATGCTGTGATGTCCTCGATTGACCACGATGCGCGGGGGAAGCTGTCGGCGCCGGAGCGGCTCGTGTTGATGAAGAGGGCCCGGAGTTTCGAGAATCGAGCGGTGTCGTTGGCGTGTGTGTTGACGGATGAGGCGTCGCACAGTTCTGTGGCGGCGACGGGGACACCGATCACCTCTCTGATCGGTTTGGATGAGGGGCGCGACAGTGGCGACGCGGCCAGGCAGGTGTTCCAGGCCCGCGACCTGGCCAGGCACAAGGCGGTGAAGGATGCGGCCCTGGCAGGAACGGTGTCGTCCCGGCACGCCGCGGCGATCGGTAAAGGGATGGCGCAGCTGCCTCCCGAACTCAGCACTGAGCAGAAGGCACGTGCGGAGCAGGCTTTCCTGGACCGGGCAAACAAGAACACCCCCAAACGGCTGGCGGAGTTGGCGCCGCAGGTGCTGGCCGAAGTCGCACCCGAACTGGTCCCCACCGTGGAGGACGAGGCCGCCCGGCTAGAACAGCAGCGCCGCCGAGCGTTCAGCAAAAGGTCTTTGCGGTGGGGTGATGACGGGGACGGGTCGATGTGGTTGCACGGGTCCCTGCCGCACTTGGAGGCGGCACCGCTGATCTCCTTGGTGGAGGCTTATGTGGAGTCGGATCGTCGCGCGGCCCGGGACCGGTTCAAGGCCACCCGCGCCACCGGTCCCGGACCCCAGGTGATGCGGGACCAGGCAGTCGAGGACATCAACCGCACACCGGAGCAGCGCCGCGCCGACGCCCTCACCCAGATCGTGGCCGACCACCGTGACGCCCCGGGCAGTGTGGGGGACAGGCCACGGATCGTGGTCACGATCCGCGAGGAGGACCTCCGCGAACGCGCCGAGCAGGCCGGGGTCCTGGCCCGCGGGGCCAAGATCACGGCCGGGGACCTGCGCAGATTGTGCTGCGACGCCGACCTCATGCCGGCCGTCCTGGGCGGGCCTTCCGAGATCCTGGACGTGGGCCGCACCCAGCGGCTCGTGACCCCCGCCATTCGAAAGGCGCTGAGCCTGCGGGACGGCGGGTGTGTGTTTCCCAACTGCACCGCCCCGGACTCGGCTTGCGAGGCCCATCACCTGCAGCCGTGGTGGGCCGGCGGCGCAACCGCCCTGTGGAACCTCGTGCTCCTGTGTCCTCACCACCACAAACTCGTCGAGCCCGACAGATTCAGCCGCCCCGGCGACCGCTGGCACATCCACCTCGACCCGAACACCGGCACACCGGTGGTCACACCACCCGGCCGAACGGACCGATTCACCACCCGGGCATCCCCTTCCTTCACCACGGACGGGGCGGCACCCGGATCCCGGCCACCACCGCAGCGCTCACCTGCCGAACCGGGTGCCCCACCCCTGATCCACTCCTCCGCATGACCGCCGCGGGAGACTCCGGGGACACACATCCAACGCCCGGCATGGCCGATGGACCTCGAAGGGTCGACCATCAGAAGCGGCGATGTCTGTGGTCCGTGACAGGGTGGGGGCATGACTGACGCTGGCCCGTTCTGGGCGGACGAACCGCCACCGGACCCCTGGGATCTTCCGCCGGACCCGTTCCACGAGCCCGCGCCGGCCGGCCGTGCCGACCCGGTGCCATCCCCCCACACCCCCCATCGCGCCGAGCGTGCCGAGCGTGCACCGGCCAGGCGAGCGGCAAACACCAGCACCGCCCACCGCGGCAGCGACGGCCTCCGCGACGAGGCCCTCGCGATCCTCCGGGACCTGACCGGTCGCCCCGACGCTGACTTCCACCAGGGACAGTTCGAGGCCATCGAGGCGCTCGTCGCCGACCACAAGCGGGCACTCGTCGTGCAGCGAACAGGTTGGGGCAAGTCGGCCGTCTACTTCATCGCTGCCCTGCTGCAGCGGCGAGCGGGGGCGGGGCCGGCGCTCATCGTGTCGCCACTGCTGGCCCTGATGCGCGACCAGGTGGCCGCCGCCGAACGCGCCGGTGTCCGGGCCGCCGCCATCAACTCGGCGAACGCCACCGAGTGGCGGGAGATCGAACAACTACTGGCGGACGACGCCGTGGACGTGCTGTTCGTCTCCCCCGAACGCCTCGTGAACCCACGGTTCCGGGAGGAGCAACTCCCCCACCTCGTCTCAGCGATGGGCTTGCTCGTCATCGACGAGGCCCACTGCATCAGCGACTGGGGGCACGACTTCCGTCCCGACTACCGCCGCATCCGCACCCTCATCAGCGAGTTGCCCGACGAGGTGCCGATCCTCGCCACCACCGCCACCGCCAACGAACGGGTGGTCGAGGACGTGGCCGAGCAGATGGGCACCGGCGGCCACGAAGTGTTTACGCTCCGGGGCCCACTGGCCCGCACGTCACTGCGTCTCGGCGTCCTGGATCTGAGCACCACCTGGCGTCGGCTGGCATGGCTGTCGGAGCACATCGACGCACTGCCCGGCAGTGGCATCATCTACTGCCTCACGGTCTCCGCGGCCGAGGACACCGCAGCGCTGCTTGCCAAGGCCGGCCACAGGGTCCGGGCCTACACCGGCCGCACGGATCCTGCCGAGCGCATCGAGGCGGAGGAAGCGCTGAAGGCCAACGAGGTCAAGGCGCTCGTCGCCACCTCGGCACTTGGGATGGGCTTCGACAAACCCGATCTCGGCTTCGTGGTGCACCTGGGCGCACCGAGCTCACCCGTGGCCTACTACCAGCAGGTGGGTCGCGCCGGGCGCGCCACCGACAATGCCGACGTGCTGCTGCTGCCGGGCCCCGAGGACCGGGACATCTGGCACTTCTTCGCCACCAATGCCATGCCCACCCAGGCCCGGGCGGACGCGGTACTGGGCGCGCTCGCGGAGTCCAGGACCCCGCTCTCGACGCCGGCCCTCGAGTCTCGCGTCGACCTGAAGCGGGGGCAACTGGAGCTACTCCTGAAGGTGCTGGCCGTCGAGGGTGCCGTGCAGTACGTGCAGGGCGGCTGGACCTCCACGGGCCAACCATGGACCTACGACAAGCCCCGTTACGACCGCATCGCGGCGGCCCGCGTGGCCGAGCAGGACGCCATGCTCGCCTACGAGAGGGGCGAGTCCTGCCGGATGGCGTTCCTCACCGCCGAACTCGATGACCCCCACTCCGCGCCCTGCGGCCGGTGCGATGTCTGCACGGACGCCTGGTACCCCACCGGCGTCACGGTGGAGACGGGCGAATCCGCGCAGAAGCAGCTGGACCGCGTCGGCGTTCCCCTGTCGCCGCGCGCCCTGTGGCCGGGCGGGCTGGACCGGCTCGGCGTCACGGCCGACGGCAAGCCCATCAAGGGCAAGCTGCCCGCCGGCGACCAGATGCTGGAGGGGCGTGTCGTCGCCCGCCTCACCGACCTCGGGTGGGGCGGCGCCCTGCGCGACCTCTTCACCACCGACGCCGACGGCCACCCCGTCGACGCAGAGGTCCCGCCGGAGCTGGCCAAGGCCTGCCTGCGCGTACTCAAGGGCTGGGACTGGGAGGTGCGGCCAACCGCCGTCGTATGGGTGCCCAGCCTCAGCCGGCCGCGACTGGTGGCGTCGATCGCCACCGGCATCGCCACTGCCGGACGGCTGAGAGTCCTCGGCCCGCTGGATCTGGCCCCCCACGCCGAGTCACTGACGCGCTCCACCAACAGCGCCTACCGCGTCCGCGACGTCTGGGGCCGGTTCCGCGTTCCGGACAGCATGGCCGCCGAACTCAGCTCGCTGCCCGGCCCGGTCCTGCTCATCGACGACCTCGTGGACTCCCGCTGGACCCTGACGGTGGCCGGCCGGTTGCTCCGTCGTGCCGGCGCGGCCGCGGTTCTGCCGTTCGCCCTCGCTTCCCAGGGGTGACGGCAGTCAACTGGAGATGGCCTCGCGCTCGTGCGTGGAGATGGCGGGAATGTCGTCGACGGCGGCCGCAACGGTGCGGATGAACAGGATCAGCCAGATGAACACGGCGCCGACGGCCGCGATCTCGAACGCCGTGATGTTCAGGTACTTGGCGCCCACATTCAGCCAGCCGCCGAGCCCCATCATGGCCGCCACGACGATGGTGACGCCCACGAAGCCGCCGGAGAGTCGGCGGAACAGGAACGGGACCGCCAGCAGCATGACCGCGAAGGCTCCGACGGCCACGTACGTGACCATGTTGTGCCAGAACAGGCTGCGGTTGACGGGAATGACGCCCACCATGCCCAGCATGATCCCCAGCACGATGAAACCGACGCGGACGAACACCACCTTCCAGTTGGGTTCCCCCGTGTGCGCCGCCCAGCGGCTGAGGTCGTGCGTCAGGAAGTCGGCGAGTGTGGTCAGCACGATCCCCGTCAGAATCAGCGTGAAGTTGAACGTGATCCCGGAGGCGTCGGACGCGGCCCCCAACGCGGAGAAGTGCGCCTGCCACCACTGCGGATCTGACGAAGTGAGAGCGCTCGTGAAGGCCCCCACCACCAGAAAGGCTGCAATGAGGATCGACAGCGACTGCGTGGTCAGGGAGGCCGCCGAGCTCGCGGCGACATAGGCGCCGACGGCGCAGGCACCGGCGACGAGAAAACTGCCCGCCCACCTGTCCATGTCGAGCGCACGGAAGGCGTCCGCGAACACCGCGAACACCGCGGCGGTGGCGAGCATGCTGATGATCGCGTGCACCAAGGTGAGCCCGATGAGGTCCACCACGCGCCGAAACAGCGACAACCGCCGCTGCCACGCATTGCCCCCGGCCCCCACGCGACGGGCCATGGCCAGGAAGGCAACACCGGAGACGGCGCCGCCGAGGAGCGCCGCAATCTCGCCGACCGAGCCCTTGCCGAACAGCGGCGCGGGTGGGTCCAGCACCAGCAGCGCCACCACCCCGCCCACGACGAATCCCAGGCCGCCCAGCAGCAGGCTCAGGTCCTCCAAACTGCGCCCGTGTGGGGTCGTCGTCGCATGCATGGCCCCAGTGTCGAGCATGCAGGGACCACCCGGGGGGGCCGCCCACATCCACGGACGGTAATAAGGCGGGCGTCGAGGAAAGGGCGGGAGGGCGACGGGGGGGCCCGAACTTCCCGGCCAAACACCGATTCGCGCACACCGCGTGCCCGGGAACCAGCGGGACGGCCCGATCGTTTGACTTTACTGAGAATCCTGAGAGACATTGAGACCTCCCAACGCGAATGAGGAGTCGGTAGTTGCGCGCTCTGCTGGTCAAGATCACCACCGCTGTCATGGTGATGTCGGCATCCCTGGGCATCTCCCAGGCCGCAGCGCTGCCCGTCGCCCCCGAACCCGTTGCGCCCGTCACGGGCATCCCGACGCCGTGCCCCGTTACGTATGCATGGCCGGGGGACAAGGCGCCACTGGACACCATCACGGCGGCGCTGACGAAGAACTTCGGTTTCAAGCTCACCGGGTCGCAGTGGACCGAGAGCAGCCGCGAGTCCATCAAGATCCTGTGGCAGACCCTCGACGCCGTTGACTGCACCGGCTACGTCACGGCGCTGCAGGCCAAGGTGAACGGCAACGTCGGCATCAACGCCGCCAGCATCTCCGGCTTCGCCTGGGGCGACTGGAGCCTCACCAAGCCCAACTACGTCACCATGGACTTCTCCAAGTTCCAGCGGGCCCTGGACAGCGGCGACGAAGGCCGCCTCGTCCGCCTCGTGACGCACGAAATGGCACACGTCCTGAACTCGGACCGCTTCGAGGAACCCGGCTACTGGAAGACCTTCCAGAAGCTCTACGCCCAGCAGGGGCGGTTCTCCGAGTACGCCTCCAGCAGCGTCACGGAGACGTTCGCCGACGTCGTCGGCTACTACGTGGGCCGCTGCGCACTCGAGAACCCCTACGACACCGGCAAGTACGACGCCTACTACGAGTTCGCCAGAACCTACGTTTTCGGCGGCAAGGAGTTCGGCCCGGCCCCCGGCGAGAAGCCCAACTGCACCGTCCCCGACGCAGGCGCCGAGACCCCGTTGCCAGGAACGCCCGCACCCCAGAGCTGGGTCGAGGCCGTCAGCGGCGAGTGAAGTCCCGCCCGAAAAGCCGGGCATAGGATTGGGGTCACGGTCCCAACCAGGAGGTTCACCTTGCCCGACGTCACTGCCTACGTCATCGATTCCCCCACCGGAAGCTTCCACAAGACGACGGTGACGCGCCGCGAACCCGGCCCCACGGAGATTGCGTTCGACATCGCGTTCGCCGGCATCTGCCACTCCGACATCCACACCGCGCGCGAGGAGTGGGGCAAGTCGAAGTTCCCGCTGGTCCCGGGGCATGAGATCGCCGGCGTCGTCACGTCGATCGGATCCGACGTCACCGAGTTCGCCGTGGGCGACCGCGTGGGCGTCGGCTGCTTCGTGGACTCCTGCCGTGAGTGCGACGAGTGCAAGGCCGGAAACCAGCAGTTCTGTACCGGCGGCGGCATCATCGGCACCTACAACTCCATCGGCCGCGACGGTGAACCCACCGTCGGCGGCTACTCCACGGCGTTCGTGGTGGAGCAGGACTACGCCCTGCACATCCCCGAGTCCATTCCCCTGGAGAACGCCGCGCCGCTGCTGTGCGCGGGCATCACCACCTACAGCCCCCTGAAGCACTGGGGTGCCGGACCCGGCAAGCGCGTCGGCGTCGTCGGCATGGGCGGGCTCGGCCACATGGCCGTCCAGATCTCCGCGGCCATGGGCGCCGAGACCATCGTGCTGAGCCGGACCCTGTCCAAGCAGGACGACGGCAAGAAGATGGGCGCCTCCGCCTACTACGCCACCGAGGACGACAACACCTTCAAGGAGCTGCGCGGCAGCTTCGACATCATCATCTGCACCATCTCCGACGGTCTGGACCTCAACCAGTTGCTGAGCCTGCTGGCGGCGCAGGGCGCCCTCGTCGTCGTCGGCCTGCCGTCGGCGCCGAACCAGCTGCACGTGGGTGGCCTCATTGGCGGCAACAAGGTGCTGGCCGGCTCGAACATCGGCGGCATCCCGGAGACCCAGGAAATGCTCGACTTCTGCGCCGAACACGGCCTGGGTTCGTGGGTGGAGGTCATCGGCGGCGAAGACATCGACCAGGCCTACGACGACGTGGTGTCCTCCAAGGCCCGGTACCGCTACGTGATCGACACCTCCACCTTCGACGCCTGACGGGTGTGAAGGGGACCTCGGTGCGCCCCTCCCCCATGGCCTGGGTGGTCTGGGGGGTGGGCATCGCCGCCTACATTTCGGCGGTCATGCAGCGCACGTCGCTGGGCGTTGTGGGGACGCAGGCCGCAGCGCACTTCGGCACCTCAGTGGGCATCATCTCGACATTCGTGGTGGTCCAGATTGCCACTTACGCACTGATGCAGATCCCGGCTGGTGTGCTGCTGGACAGGTTCGGGTCGCGGACCATGCTGGTGGCCGGTTCGCTGGTCATGACGCTCGGCCAGACCACGATGGCAGTGACCGACCACCTCGGGCTGGCCATCGCCGCCCGCGTCATCCTGGGTGCCGGTGACGCCTGCATCTTCGCGGGCATCCTCCGGCTGCTCCCGTTCTGGTTCAAGCCGCAGAGGGTCCCGATCCTGTCCCAGATGACCGGGATGCTCGGGCAGTTGGGGCAGGTGGCGGCCGTCGCCCTCCTGTTGCCGATGGTCGACTGGGCGGGCTGGCGACCCACCTTCCTGTTCTCATCGGCCCTCTGCCTGGTGCTGGCGCTCTGCTGTCTGCTGGCCGTCCGCGACGTCCCGCCCGGGGTGGAGCGCGTGGTTTCCGGGGGCACTCTCGCCGAGATTCCCGCGCAGGTGTGGCAGGTGGTGAGGCACCCCGCCACCCAGTTGGGCTTCTGGGTGCACCTCACCGCCGGTTTCCCCGTCAACGCGTTCGCCCTGATGTGGGGCATCCCCTTCCTCACCATCGGCGAGGGGCGCAGCGCTGCTGTCGCAGGTGTCCTCTTCAGCCTCACCGCCGTCTCCGGCGCTGTGTTCGGGCCCGTCATCGGCTGGCTCACGGCCCGCCATCCGCTGCGTCGCAGCAACCTCGCACTGGCAGTCATCTTCGCCATGATGATCTGCTGGGCGGCGGTGCTCCTGTGGCCGGGGCCGGCCCCGCTGTGGCTGTTGCTGTTGCTGGTGCTCTCCATCTCCGCCGGCGGGCCGGGAACGGGCATCGGCTTCGACTATGCGCGCACCCAACTGCCCGCCAACCGTCTGGGGGCCGGCAACGGGATGGTCATCACCGGGTCATTCGCGGGCGGGACCATCATCATCCTCGCCATCGGCCTGTTCCTGGACGGAGTCAGCGGCGGCGGTCCGTACACGTCGGAGCACCTGAGGTGGGCGATGGCACTGCAATTCCCGCTGTTCGCCGTCGGCCTCATCGGCATCTTCGTGACGCGGGCGAGGCTCCGTCACAGCATGGTGGCCGAGGGAGTGGTGGTGCCGTCCTGGCGCCAGGTCATCGAGCGTTACAGGCACTGATCACCGCGTCAGAACAGGCCCTCCTGCGGCGGGGCGTAGGACGGGTCGACGTCCCGGAACAGCTTGGAGACGGACTTGCCGTCATGGATGCGCTGGATGGCCTCGGCGAACAGGCTGGCGACGCTGATGACCTTCAGGCAGTCGAAGCCCTTGGGGGCGGGGACGGTGTCGGTGGACACAACCTCGTGGATGTCGGGGTTGCCCATCAGTTTCTCGACGGCGCGCCCCGTGAACAGCCCGTGCGCGCAGGCGACGGACGCCCCAGTGGCGCCGAACTCCATGAGCTTCCGGACGATCTCCATGATGGAGCCGCCGGTTGCTATCTCGTCGTCCAGCACGATGGCCTTCTTGCCCTTGACGTTGCCGACGATCGACTCGATGACCACCCTGTCGTCGGCGAGGCGCTGCTTGTTGCCGGCAGCCACGGGCAGGCCCAGGAGGCGTGCCAGCAGCGTCGACTGCTTGGCATTGCCGAGGTCCGGGGAGACCACCACATGGTCGGTGAGGTCCTGCCCCCGGTAGTGGTCGGCGATGACGCCCAGCGAGGTGAGGTGGTCCAGCGGGACCGAGAAGAAGCCGTGGACCTGTGGCGCGTGCAGGTTCATGGTGATGATGCGGTCCACACCGGCCGACTCCAGCATGTCCGCCACGAGGCGCCCGCCGATGGAGATCCGGGAGGAGTCCTTCTTGTCGGAGCGTGCATAGGCGTAGTGCGGAATCACGGCGGTGATGCTGGCCGCGGAGGCCCCGCGTGCCGCGTTGATCATCAGCAGCAGCTCCATGAGGTGCTCCTGCGTGGGCGGCACCAGCGGCTGCACGATGTAGACGTCGCGCTGCCGGCAGTTGGCGAGCAGCTGGGTCTGCAGGCAGTCGTTGCTGAATCGCGAGATGGCGACTCCGCTGCGCGCCAGGTTCAGGTGGGCGCAGATGTCATCTGCGAGCGCGGGGTGAGCCGAACCCGAGAACACGACGATGCCGCCAGCGGCTGATCGATTGTCCATGATGGGCTCACCCTAGCCGCTGGCGCAGGCCGCGGTGTGACAGTCCCGACCACATTGCTCAGGCCGCCTTCTGCCCCAGGTAGGCCTCCCGGATGCGCGGGTCACGGATCAGTTCATTGGCCCCACCGGACAGCGTCACCACCCCGTTGACGAGCACATAGGCGCGGTGGGCGATGGACAGCGCCAGCTCCGCGTTCTGCTCCACCATGAACACGGAGATGCCGAGCTCCCTGTTGATGCGCTGGATGATGTCCAGGACCTGGTCGACGATCTTGGGGGCCAGCCCCATGGTGGGCTCATCCATGCAGATCAGCTTGGGCCGCGACATCAGAGCACGCGCGAACGCGAGCATCTGCTGCTCCCCACCCGACATGGTGCCCGCCAGTTGCGATCGTCGCTCCGCCAGCCGGGGGAAGAGCTCGTACTGGGCGGCGACGTCGCGACGGATGGCGGCGCGGCCGTCGCGCCGGGTGTGCGCACCCACCAGCAGGTTGTCCTCGATGGTCATCTCCGGGAAAACCCGCCGGGCCTCCGGCACGGACGCGATCCCACGGGCCACCACGCCGGCCGTCGATTCGGCGGCCGTGGAGGCACCGTCGAAGATGACCTCCCCCGACGTCAACGGCACCAACTGCAGCAGCGTTTTCATTGTGGTCGATTTTCCGCAGGCGTTGCCTCCCAGCAGGGACACGATCTCGCCGGGCGCGATCGTGTAGCTCACGTTCTGCAGAGCGTGGAAATGCCCGTAGTGCACGTTGAGGTCACGGGCATCCAGCAGCAGGTCAGATGGCATAGTCCACTCCCAGCGGGTCGCCCTCGGTCAGTTGTTCCATGTCGACGCCCTGCCGCAGCCGGGTGGCGCGCCGTGTACCGAGGTAGGCCTCGATCACGCGCGGATCCTGCTGCACCTCGGCGGGCGTGCCCTCGGCGATGATGCGGCCGGAGTCCATCACCACCACCCTGTCGGAGACAGTCATGACGAGGTCCAGCTTGTGTTCGACGAGAAGCATCGTCTGCCCCTCCCCCTTCAGCACGAGCAGTTGCTCCATGACCTCGGCGGTCTCAGAGGTGTTCATGCCCGCGGTCGGTTCATCGAGCAGCAGTAAGCGGGGCGACGACGACAGCGCCCGGGCGATCTCGGTGCGGCGGCGGTTGGCGTAGGAGAGGGTGGCGGCGTTGTGCAGTCGGCGCGGCACCAGCCGGTCGCCGAAGCGCTCCAGCTGCGCCGTGACCCTCGTGTCCATCTGCGCGGCCTCGTCCCGCCTGGCGCGCGACGGCAGCAGCGCGGTCACCACCTCCGCCACCAGTGACACCCAACGCAGCACCGGGAACGGGCGCAGCCCGCTGAGCGGATGGGCGGCCCGCACCAGCGACGCCTGCCCCACGAGGAGGTTGTCCTCCACCGTGGCGTTGCCGAAGACGCGCCCGTTCTGGAACGTGCGGCGGGCACCCGCCGTGGCAACGACGTCGGGGCTGGCGCCGGTGATGTCGACGCCGTCGAGGAGGACCTGCCCGGCGTCGGGGACGAGTTCCCCGGAGATGAGGTTGATGGTGGTGGACTTGCCGGAGCCGTTGGGTCCAATGAAGCCCACCACCTCCCCCTCGGCGATGGTGAACGTGGAGTCGCCGACGGCGGTCAACGACCCGAAGCGCTTGGTGAGTCCGACAACTTCGAGGAGGGTGCTCATGCCGGAACTCCATCCGGTGTGGTGGCGGCAACAGCAGTGGGGACAGGCTTACGGCTGAAGCGGCTCCGCAACCGGGACAGAGCGCCCGTGCTTGTCCACAGGCCCTGCGGGCGGAAGTGGATGAGCAGCAGGAGCACCAGTCCGTAGACCAGCAGCCTGCCGGAGGAGGAGAAGCGGAACAGTTCCAGACCGCCCACCATCACTATGGAGCCGAGGATGGCACCGAAGGGGCTGAGCATGCCGCCGAGCACCGCGATGATCACGATCTGGAAGCTCATGAGCGGGTTGAAGATGGTGGCGTTGATGTAGCCGTACTGCCCTGCCCAGAACCCGCCCGCGATGCCGGCGATGAAGCCGGAGAGGCCGAACGCCAGCGACTTGTACTGCGGTGTGGGGACGCCGGCGGCCCGTGCGGCCGTCTCGTCCTCACGGATGGCCCGCCAGTACAGCCCCAGGTGGGAGCGGGACCAGCGGTGGACGAGCCAGCAGGAGATGAGCAGCAGCCCGAGGCCGAGCGCGTACAGGGCCGAGTTGCTGGACAGTTGGATCCCGAACACCGACGGCAGTGGAATCAGGGAGATCCCTGCACCTCCGCCGGTGACGGGATCCCACACCTGCGCCACGGCGGCGATGAGCGCGCCGGTGGCCAGCGTGGCGATGGCCGGGTAGTGCCCGCTGAGCCGCCAACTGGGGGTGGCCAGCACCGTCATCACCACGGCGCCGAAGATCCCGGCCAGCAGCAGGGCCGCGAGGAACGGCACCCCCGCCGATTTGGTGAGGATGGCCAGGGAGTACGCCCCCAGCGCGACGGCGCCCGCCTGACCCAGCGACAGCTGGCCCGCCTGGCCACCGAGGATGGTCATGGAGAGCGCGGCCAGGGCGAACGTGATGATCTGCACCCCGACGCCCACCACGTAGCCCGAGAACATTCCGGGAATGATGGGCAGTGCCCCCGCCACCACCAGGGCTCCCACCGCCCACGGGGGCATGGCGATCTTCCTGGCTGCGGAGAAGAAGGTGCCGGTCAGGGGTTCCCGCTTGACGGTGCGGGAGCCGAGGAGTCCCTGCGGGCGGAGCCAGAGGCAGCCCAGGAGCACACCGAACGTGATGACCTGGCGGGCCGAGTCCCCGAACGTGGCGACGCCGAGCGCCTCCACCACCCCGAGGACGAGCCCACCGATCACGGCCCCCAGGAGCGAGCCCAGACCCCCCAGCGTGGCGGCCGCCAGGCCGGCGAGGCCGACGGTGAACCCCTGCGTCGGGGAAATGGTGGTGAAGTAGGCCGCCACCAGCACGCCCGCCAGTCCGCCCAGGGCGGAGGCGATCATGAAGGCACCGGACTGGACCCTGTTGATGGGCACGCCCATCTGGGCTGCCGCCTCACGGTCCTGCGAGGTGGCCCTGATGGCCCGGCCGAAGCGCGTCCATCGAAGGAACGACGCCAACCCGGCCATCAGAACCACGCTGGTGGTCAGGATGACCACGTCGATGGCGTTGATGCGCAACCCTAACAGCTGGAACGACGCCTCCGGCAGACCCGAAGCCATCGGACGGATCTCGGGGCCGAAGACCAGTTCCGCGGTGGCGTCGAGAATGATCATGACGGCGATCGTGGCCAGCACCGAGGCGATGGGCGCCTTGCCGGCGAACGGTTTGACCGCCACCTTGTTGATCACCCACCCGAGCAGCGCCGTCACGACCATGGCCGCCACGGCGGCGAGCCACAACGGCAGCCCCAGCGAGGTGGTGACGAACCACCCCACCATGGCTCCGACGGCGAACAGGGAACCCTGCGCGAAGTTGATGATGCCTGTGACCCCGATGACCATTGAGAGGCCGAGGGCCACCAGCGCGTAGGCGTTGCCGTTGATGAGGCCGGCGAGAACTGTGTCCATGAGAGGCTCCTTGACCTGGTGGCCGGGTCAGCTGCGGGTCGGGTCCTGGGCCACGAACTCGCCGTCCTTGACCACCAGCCACGTGAAGGTGGGGTTCTCGATGCGGCGCTGATCGTTGTACTTGGCGGGTCCGTAGATGATGGTCGGGACGTCGGTGCCGTCGCGCAGTGCGTTACGGATGCCTTCGCGGCTGCCGTCGGAGTTCTCGTTGGCCCAGGCCAGTTCCTTCAGGCCGTCGTAGGCGTAGGCGCTGAAGACGTTGGGCTGCCGGTCGTACTTGGTGGTGAACCCGTCCACGAACTTCTTGACGTCCGCGTTGTCGGATCCGGGGAAGAATGAGGTTTCGACGTAGACGCCCTCGGCGTCATCGCCCGCCAGTTCAAGGAACTCGCTGGAGTAGTTGGACCCCACAGCCGAGAGGGCGACGTCGGTGAGACCGACGTCGGTGGCCTGTTGCACCAGCAGCGCCGTGGTCTTGTAGTAGGTCAGGAACTGGATGACGTCGGCACCGGACTCCTTGGCGCGCAACAGCAGCGGCTTGAAGTCGGTGGAGGTCTCCTCCACGGGGCTTGAGTAGACGATGTCCAACCCGTTCACCTTCGACTGGCCCTGGAAGACACCGAAGGCGGCCTTGCCCCAGTCCGTGTTGAGGTAGAACACGGCGGCCTTGTCGCCCAGCTTCTTGGCGCCGTCGGCCATCACCTTGCCCTCCACGTCCTGGGTGATGCTGGGGCTGAAGATGAAGTCCCCTGTGGTCGTGAAGTCGGGGTGGCTGTTTGTGATGCCCAGCTGCAAAAGACCTGCGCGCTGGTAGACCGGGCTGGCGACCATGGAGGTGGCCGAGGAGAAGTCGCCCATCACGGCACTGATCTTGTCGTCCGAGACGAACTTCTGGGCGATGTTGCTGGCCTGGGCCGCCTGGCCCTGGCTGTCCTGGAAGTCGATGGCATAGGTGACGTCGCCGGTGGCGTTGAGCTCGTCGAGGGCGAGGTCGAAACCCGCCTGCCAGTCCTTGCCGTACTGCGCCTGGTCACCGGTCAGGGGCCCGGAGACGCCGAACGTCACCGTCGCAGCGGATCCACCGTCAGCACCTGCGTTCTGCGAGCATGCCGTCATGGCCGCCAGTGTGAGAATCGAGGCGGCAACTGCCGCGGCCTTGCGAATGGCTGGTCGCATGTCGGTACTCCTGGTGTTTCATCGGCGGCGGAGGATTCCACACGCTCGCCTCCTTCAAGCCGACAAGGCGCCAACTTATTCCCGTCTCACCGGAAGGAATGTTTGGGAGGGTTCCCGGGTTGTGCAGTCGTGCACCACTCCGTTTCCCAACGTCCCGCCGCCACGACAGAATCCGTCTTGTCCCTAGTCATCGTAGGAATGGGGCCGCGCGGAGCATCCCTCCTGGAGCGCCTGGCCGCCCGCCCCGCCCGGGCACTGGATGTCCATATGGTGGACGAGCACGAGCCCGGGGCTGGTCGTCTCTGGCGCACCGACCAGAACCGGGACATGTGCATGAACACCCTTGCCGGAGCCGTGACGCTGTTCACAGACGCCTCCTTCTCGGGCACGGGCCCGGTGGTCGAGGGGCCCAGTTTTCACCAGTGGTGCCAGCTGGTGGCCGAGTTCGCTGGTGGCGAACGGGTGGACGTCCCAACGGCGCGCCGTTCACTCTTCGAGGCCGGCGCCGGTGTCGAGGCCGTGGTTGCGGACCACGATTTTCTCGCGGAAGCACAACGGACCGGAGCGGGATCACACCCCAGCCGCGGGCTGTACGGGTTCTACTGCGACTGGGTGCTGCGCACGGCGCTTGGCCGCCTGGGACCCGCCGTGCACGTGTCGCGGCACCGGACACGCGCCGTGGCCATCCGGCCATCTGCCGCCGGGCACACGGTGGTGGAGTTGGCCGACGGCACGTCCCTGACAGCCGACGCGGTCGCCCTGGCGCCGGGGTGGCTGCCCAGCGAACCCGGTCGCGCCGACCAAGAGTTGGCCATGGCTGCCGAAGGGCGGAAGGTGGTGTGGGTCAGGCCCGACAGTCCCATCCACCAGGACCTGACGGAGATCCGGGGCGGCGAGGACGTGGTCGTCCGCGGCATGGGCATGGGCTTGTTCGACTCGCTCTCCCTGTTGACCATCGGGCGCGGCGGCCACTTCGAGAACGCCTCCGCGGACCGGCTGCGCTACGTGGCCAGCGGGCACGAGCCCGTGGTCCACGTCGGGTCCCGGCGGGGGTTGCCGTTCCTCGCCAAGTCCGTCTACGACGGGCTGCCGCCGGCTGCCGCCCTGCGTCGGGTCCGGGCCGCCGAGCGACGGGGCCTCACCAGCCCACTCCGCTTCCGCGCCGAGGTGTGGCCCCACTTGGTGCGCGATGCCAACGAGGCGTTCTACACCACACTGTCCCGCCACGTTCCCCTGGACCTGCCCAGCATTGTCTCGGCCGTCGATGACGGCGATCTGGACACCCTCCCCGAACGAATCCGCCACCTGTTGCCGCCGGGAACGCAGCCCTTCGACTTGCAGTCGCTGCTGGATCTCCGAGTCCCGCCGTGCAGCTCGCAGGAGTACGAGCGCGCCATTCACGCTGCTGTCGACGCAGATCTGAGCGAGGCTGAGGCCGGCCTCGCCTCCCCGCTCAAGGCAGCGCTTTGGGAGGTCAACGGGGCGCGGCGCTGGGCCATCGAGCGCGCCGCCTTCGACGGCAGCGATGCCGAGGGCTTCGACGGGGACCTTGCAGAGTTCCTGACATTCGGCGGCATGATCGGCAGCGGGCCACCCGCCTTCAGGACCCGGCAGTTGCTGGCGCTCGTCGACGCGGGCCTCGTGCGATTCATCGGTCCCGACGTGCACGTCGACGTCGACGGCGACTCATTCACGGCACACTCCCCCGCAATCACCGGGTCCCGGGTGACAGCGAGGGTTCTGCTTGACGCGTGGGTGCGACTGCACGATGCCCGCAGCACCCGCGACCCCCTCATGCAGCAACTCATCGCGGATGGTCTGGCTGAGCCATTCGCCCGGCGCGACGCCGAGGGCGGCCGGGTGCCCGGTGCCGGGCTCCGCATCGACGAGGTGACCAGCGAACTGGTGGGACCGGCCGGTCGCCACCGGATCCACCTTCTGGGAGTCCCGTCAGACGTGGCGCGCGGCAACACCATCATCGCGCCCATGCCGGGCAGTGATGCCACGATGCTCCGGGAACTGGACGCGTGTGTCGAGGCCATGCTCGCAGGCGGACGGCAGCCCGGCAGAAATCGGGCCACCGCCGCTCATGCATCTTCCGGAACAGCCCTCAGCCCCTGAACCCGCCGTGGCCAATGGCCTCTTCCACAGCAGCCGCGAGCCCCTGAGATCCCGCGCCCTTGACGAGCTTCGAGACACCGTCCAGGGCCAGGCTGATGGCCGGATCATCGAAATCGCGCAACCACCGTGGCCGCGGCGGCCAGGGCCACGGCCACGGCCACCCGACCGGGCAGATCTCTCCGTCCCAGTCGGCGAACGCACTGAGGGCAGCGATCCGCTGGTCAGCAGCTAGTTCGACTCGCTTGCCGCCGTCCACCGCCGCCACCTTCGTCATCGTCGCAGCCAGGTTGCGCGCGCGCTGTTTGGCCATGAGTGGCGCCAACGAGGACACCACCGTGTGGGCAACGATCGCGTCGATCTCGTCGACGTAGCGTGCGCGGATGAGCAGTTGCCAGGGCACATTGTCGGCGCCCGGAAATTCGTCTGGTGACCACATGTCGTGCTCCTCGGTCCGTGACGGCCGATCAGCCGTCACGGGTGAAGAGCACGGTGCCGCCCCCCTGATACCAGCGAGCCCCAACTGTGATCGATCAGTCGAAGCTATGACCCTTCTCCTTGACGGGGACCATCGCGATGAGACCGACGACGAGCACCAGGACGATGCCGAGGATGCCGAAGTACTGGGCTTCACCACCACCGGTGGCCCTCTTGCCGATCACGATGGCCAGACCGAACGCCAGGGGCGCGAGGAACGAGACGACACGGCCCGTGGTCGCGTACAGGCCGAAGACCTCTCCGGATTTCCCGGCCGGAATGGCACGGGCCAGGAAGGACCGACTGGCGGACTGGGCGGGGCCCACGAACAGCGTCATGCCCAGTCCAAAAATCCAGAACACCGTCTTGCCGCCGTCATGCAGGAAGAAGATGGCGAAACCGAGGACGATGAGGGCGATCAGGGAGATCAGGATCACTTTCTTGGGGCCCACCCTGTCGTCGAGGAGTCCGAAGAGCATCGTGGAGAGCCCCGCGGCGAGGTTGGCGACGATCCCGAAGATGATGACCTCACCGAAGGTGAAGCCGAAGGTTCCCTGCGCCAGGACACCGCCGAAGACGAACACCCCGGCTAGCCCGTCGCGGAACAGGGCAGATGCGATCAGGAAGCCCGTGGTGTTGGGAGAGTTGCGGTGGATGCGCTTCAGCGAGGAGAACAGCGACCGGTAGGCGTCCCGCACCGACTGCTTCGGCACGGCTTCGGTCCTGGGTGTGTCCCGCAGTGCGATGAAGATGGGAATGGTGAACAGAAGTGTCCAGGCACCGCACATCAGCATGGAGAAGCGGACGTCGTCGGCTGTGAAATCAATGCCACGGATGGCGACGATGAGCAGCAGGATCGCGATGCCGCCGATGTAGCCCAGCCCCCAACCGAGGCCGGACACGCGGCCGACTGACGTGGGCGTGGCCACCTGGTCGATGGACGCGTAGTAGTTGACGTTGGCGATTTCGGCCACGACATTGCCGACGCCCAGCAGCACCAGGCCGAGGATCAGGTAGGACGGTTCGGGCGCGACGAACCACAGGGAGGCCGAGATCCCTGCCAGCAGCCACGTCTGCCAGCGCAGGTTGAGCATGCGCCTGCCGGAGCGGTCTGATCCCTGGCCCAGCACCGGTGCGAGGAGCGCGATGAACAGGCCGGCGATCGCCGTGGACCAGGACAGGGCCACGGAGGTGTCGTCCTTGTTCCCGAAAACCGGGGACGTCAGGTACACCGAGAACACGAAGGTGGTGATGACGGTGGCGAACGGCTGGGTGCCCCAGTCCCACATGCCCCAGCTCAGCACCTTCCAGCGCGGCGCTTTCCCCGTGGCCAGGTTGCCCTCCGCGAGGTCCTCCCGGTGACCCTCCGGCAGGTCGCTTTCGTGGACGGGCAAGGGCTGCGGATCGGCGCCGTCGCCGGAAATAGTGCTCACAGGCGTGAGGGTAGCCGCATTGGGGTGCCAGTGAACGCTGTCCCGTGTGACCCGTACGGCGCTAGGGTGGGGAGGCCCGTTCCGGGTTCACATGATTTTCACAAGGAGAACAGCATGCGTATCGGCACTTCCATCTTCCTGCTCGCGCTGGGCGCGGTCCTGGCCTTCGCCGTCAATGCCGACGTCCCCTTCGTCAGCCTTGACCTCGTCGGCTACATCCTCATGGCCTGCGGCGTGGTGGGGCTCATCTGGTCCATCGTGGCCTCGCAGCGCAACCGCAGCGTCGAGACCCGCACCGTCAACGATCCCGGCACGGGCGAGACCATCACGCGTTCCGAGTCGCACGACGGCCTCTGAGTCCCACTGGGGCACTCTTCACGGGTCGATCACCGCTGGTTCCAGACGGCGGGATCGGCCCGTCCCCGCACCCGGGTCATCCCATGCCCTGTGGCATCCCCACAACACCTGCCCCCGCGGCCTGTATGGTTGCGAGGGCAAACCAGCGTTGGACCCCCCACGACCACGATGTCGTCGGCATCAGGAAGGCACTCTCTCACGATGAGCGATAGCGCCACATTCAAGCATCAGGACACCGAGCTGCAGTTCCCGGTCGTCGAGGCCTCCAACGGCAATGACGGTTACGACATCAGCAAGCTGATGTCCGAGACCGGCAACGTCACGTTGGATGTCGGCTTCGTCAACACGGCCTCGTGTGAATCCACCATCACCTTCATCGACGGCAACGAGGGCATCCTCCGCTACCGCGGCTACCCCATCGAACAGCTGGCCGAGCAGGCCACGTTCCTGGAGGTGTCCTACCTGCTGATCTACGGTCACCTGCCCACCACGGACGAACTCTCCACATTCGAGGCCAACGTCTCCAGCCGCATGATGCTCGACGAGCGCATGCGCGAGCTGTACCGCTGCTTCCCGCGCGGCGCCCACCCCATGCAGGTGCTCGCCTCCGGCGTGATGGCACTCGGCTCGTTCAACCGCGACACGCTCGACGTGCACGACCCGGCCCAGGTGGAGGCCGCGAGCCTGCGCCTCATCGGATCGATGCCGACGCTGGCCGCCTACGCCTACAAGAGCTCCGTGGGCGAGCCGTTCCAGTACCCCCAGAAGAACCTCAGTTACGTCGAGAACTACCTGCGTCTCTCCTTCGGGACACCGCAGGAGGAGTACGAGATCGACCCCGCCGTCGTCAAGGCCTTCGAGACGCTGTTCATCCTGCACGCGGACCACGAGCAGAACTGCTCCACCTCCACCGTGCGCATGGTCGGCTCCTCGGACGCCAGCATGTACGCATCGGTGTCCGCCGGCGTCAACGCCCTGTCCGGCCCTCTGCATGGCGGCGCCAACCAGGCCGTCCTCGAGATGCTCGTGAAGCTCCGCGAGGAGGGCGTGGACATGAAGACCTACGTCTCCCAGGTCAAGGACAAGAAGTCCGGCGTGAAGCTCATGGGCTTCGGACACCGCGTCTACAAGAACTACGACCCTCGGGCCAAGATCATCAAGGGCCACGCCGACGAGCTGCTGCGCACGTCCGGCAAGTCCAACGCCCTGCTGGACATGGCGCTGGAACTGGAGGAGACGGCCCTCAACGACGAGTACTTCATTGAGCGCAAGCTGTACCCGAACGTCGACTTCTACACCGGCCTGATCTACGAGGCCATGGGCTTCCCGGCCAAGTACTTCACGGCACTGTTCGCTCTCGGCCGGCTCCCCGGCTGGATCGCGCAGTGGCGCGAGGAGCACGGCGACCCGTCCCGCAAGATCAGCCGTCCTCGGCAGATCTACGTGGGCGAGACCGAGCGCGACTACGTGCCGATCGACCAGCGCTGAAGTCCGTCAGTTCGGACTGAGACCCCTCCGCCGGCCCTGTCACCCGTAGGCTGAGTTTTGCCACACCGTTGACACACGCTCCGCAGCCTCGGGCAGGCTGCTCGGACCGAGGGAGGCCCAGGGTTGAACCGTCGTTGGTTGGGGCTCGGATCACTGCTGGTTGGTGGCCTCCTGTCGGCCGCCAGCGTTTTTGGAGCCATGATGTGGCTGCTGAGCGTGCACTCAGCGCTGTGTGTTGGGGTCAATCGGGTGGCAGGGCTCTCCTGTGGTCCACTCAACGACCCGAACACCGCCACGGCAATCATCGTGGCCTGTGGTCCTGTAGCGGTGGCACTGGGGTGCATGCTCGGCAGGCGTAGTCAACGACTGCGGATGCGCGCCTCCCTGAGGGCTGGCGAGGCACGGAATCTGGGGTGGCTGTGGGGGACGATGAGTTTTCTGCAGACGCTGTGCACCATTGCTGCATTGGCACTGGCACTGGCACTGACCGCCCGCAGTGACGTGCCAATGGCAACAAGCGGCCGACCCATGACCGGCTGGCTCCTGGTGGCGCTGGTGATCGGCGTGGCCGCCGCGCTGGTGTTGACCGGTCGCCGACGCAAGCGGGTGGAGCATCGCGAACTTTTGAGGGCGGGGTGGGACTTCATCCCCGATGCTGGAAATCAGGATGGTGGCTCCTCGCGTACAAGACCGGTCGTTTCCCGTGGTGACAGCGAACCGCCGCGGTGCCGGTGCAACACCCTCGAATATTGTCCGGTCCATCCGAGTCGGGGTGTGTCTGATATGCCGAACCGTTCTGGTTGAGACCGTCGAACCACGCCGTCACGTTCAGGCCCAACACTCGGCGACGATTGGTTCCGCTCACCCGCGACGGGCGCCCCGGGATCGCGGCTAGATTGCAGGTGGACGGATTACTTGCCCTCGACCATCCCGGGCCGAGTGAGAATCCTGGAAGGCGACGAGACCCATGACCCCATCCCCCACTGAGCGCCCCCGCAACATTCTGGTCATCATGACCGACCAGCACCGCGTCGACACCATCGGCGCCCTGTTGGAGCCCGGCACCAAGGGTGTGCACACACCCAACATCGACCGACTCGCCGCCGAGGGCTTCGCGTTCACCCAGGCCATGACCCCAACACCGATCTGCACCCCCGCTCGCACGAGCCTCCTCACGGGTGCTGCACCGTTTCGCCACAAAGTGCTTGCCAACCATGAATGGAACATCGGCTACCAGACCGAACTCGACCCCAGCAGCTGGACCTACACCCAGGCCCTGCGCGACGCCGGGTACAACGTGGGTCTCGTCGGCAAGTACCACGTGGGCGAGGCCAACCCGCCCTCGGTGTTCGGGATGGACGACGATTCGTTCGAGGGCGCCACCAACCCTGTGGGCAATCCCCGCTACACCCAGTGGCTCGCGGACAACGATCTGCCGCCGGTGCGCATCACGGATGCGATCCGCGGCACCCTCCCGGGCAACCGGCCCGGTCACGTCCTGGCGGGCAGGCTGCAGCAGCCACTCGAGGCCACCTTTGAGCGCTTCCTCACCGACATCGCCATCGGGAAGGTGCGCGAGTACGCCGCTGAGTGGCACAGCGACGCCACGCCGTTCTGCCTCCACATGCACTACTTCGGCCCGCACCTGCCGTACTTCATCCCCGACGAGTACTTTGACCTCATCGATCCCGACGACATCGAGCTGCCGGCCTCGTTCAGCGAGACATTCCTCAACAAGCCGCCGGTGCAGCAGAACTACTCCACCTACTGGTCGGCCGACTCCTTCGACGCCGCTGAGTGGCGCAAGCTCATCGCCATCTACCACGGCTACGTCGCCATGATCGACCTGGAGGTGGGCCGCCTCCTGGACGCCCTCGCGGAGCAGGGGGTCGACGGGGACACGAGCATCTTCTTCACGGCCGACCACGGCGAGTTCACGGGGGCCCACCGGCTCAACGACAAGGGCCCCGCGGCCTACGACGACATCCTCAACATTCCCATGCTCGCCCACGTTCCCGGGGTGTCCCACCACGGCCAGTCCGACGCCTTCGTCTCACTGCTGGACGTGCCCGCCACCATCATGGAACTCGCAGGCCTCGACCAGTCGCTTGTGGTCGACGGCCGCTCGCTGCTGCACCTGGCGTGGGACGCCCAGACGGAGCCGTGGCGGGGCGACATCGTCACCGAGTTCCACGGCCACCACTTCCCGCTGCAGCAGCGCGTGCTCATCACCCCGGAGTGGAAGCTGGTGGTCAGCCCGGAGTCGGTGAACGAGCTCTACGACAGGGTCAATGATCCGCACGAGCTGACCAACCGCCACGGCGACCCGGAAGTGGACGGTATCCGCAAGCAATTGGCCACCCGACTGCACTCGATCCTGCGTGATCGGGGCGACAAGGCGTTCGCCAACTGGATGCTCGCCACCACCGACTTCGACGTGCCCATGACGGCCATCTCACACCAGGACTACGACGCAGTGGAGGGCAACGACTGAGCCCCCGGGGGGTCTGGGGCTGGTGCATTCGCCACCGGTACAGCGCGACGCCACCGTCGGTGGAGTTCGCCACAGATGTATCTGTGGCGAACTCAGCCAGCGGTGGCGCAAGAGAAACGCGGTGGCGTCCCGTTGGTCTGGGCTAGTTCAGCAGGGTGTCGAGGAAGAGTCTGATGATGGCGTCACCGTCGATGTCGAGTGCCACCTCCAGAATTGGCGTCGTCCACTGCATGGGCGCCGTCTGCACCTCACGGCCGTCCACCCAGCGCTGGTCCACCACCGTCATGCCGCGGGTCAGCGGGTCGTGCAGGGCCACCCGCACGGGATGGCGCCTGATCACTGCGAGCGTCGGGTCCACCATGAGGCACAGCAGCCCGGCGTCGCCGATGCAGGACCGGTACGACCCCTCGTGGACGCGGGAATCGCCGGCGTAGGGCTCCGAGATCCCCGCCAACAGGTCGCCGGCGAGATTGGCCAGCCGGTTCGTGCCGGCGCGCAGCACGGCGATGTCGTCGTCGGTCACGCGGGGACGGTAGAACACCTCCAGCGGGTACAGCAGGGTGGGCGCCGCCCGCAGGCAGATGTCGGCCGCCTCCGGGTCGTGCCAGGTGTTGAACTCGGCCACCGGCGTTGCGTTGCCGACGGTGGCCGCCCCGCCCATGACCCACACCTTGTCCACGTTGCCCAGCACCTCGGGGTACTGCTCGAACAGCATGGCGAGGTTCGTCATGGGCGCCAGTTCCACGATGGTGACGGGCCGGGGGTTGCGCAGGATGATGTCCCGCAGCCCCTCGACGGCGGGCCGGGCGTCCACTGCCCCGATCCCGACGGTGCCGTAGTCCGCCGGATGGAGGTCCGCGAGCCCATTGGAGCCGTGGACGTGCCCGGCCGGGGCCGCGTCCTGCGCCAACGGCTTCTCCGCACCCAGGAAAACGGGGACGTCCGACGCACCGGCGAGGTCCAGCACCTCGCGGGTGTTGCGGCCCACCTGGGCGAGTTCGGCGTTGCCCGCCACGCAGCTCACGGCGAGGATGTTGAACTCCGGCCGCAGGGCCGCGAACATCAGGGCCATGGCGTCGTCGATGCCGGTGTCCACGTCCAGGATCACGTCGATGGTTGTCATGAGGGCGCCTCTCGCAGTTCCGCGGTGGTCAGATCGGCGCGCGTTGCCCCACCCGCTCGAAAGGGCCCCGGCGCCCGTGGTTACAGTGACCCTACAACCGGGCACGAGACGATGTGAGGAGTTGCCCATGCGCCGCGACCTCCCGTTCTCCGTCGTCACGAAACCCACCGGTGCCGCCTGCAACCTGGACTGCACGTACTGCTTCTTCCTGTCCAAGGAACTGCTGTACGACGCCGACGGCCAGCGCATGTCCGAGGCAACGTTGCGCGCCCACATCGCCAATCAGCTGGACTCGCAGCCCGACGGCGACGTGATGCTGGTGTGGCAGGGCGGGGAACCCACCATGCGCGGTCTGGCCTTCTACAGGGAGGCGGTCCGGCTCGGCAACGAGTTGAAGCGGCCGGCCCAGAGCGTGCAGCATTCGATGCAGACCAACGGCACCCTGCTCGACGACGACTGGTGCCAGTTCCTCGCAGAGGAGAACTTCCTCGTGGGCCTCTCGGTGGACGGGCCGGCGGAACTGCACGACGCCTACCGCGTCAACAAGGCGGGCCGCGGCACCCACACCCAGGTGATGCGCGGCTGGGACTTCCTCCGCAAACACAACGTCGACACCAACGTCCTGTGCACCGTCAATGCGGCCAACGCCGGGCACGGCGCGCGGGTGTACCGCTGGTTCCGCGACGTGATGGGGGTCACGTTCCTGCAGTTCATCCCCATCGTCGAGCGCGTCCCCGCGGCCGACCTCGCCACGGCCGAGGAGGGCTGGATCGGCCCGGACGGCGCCCGTCTGCTCTACCGCCAGGCCGGGGATGCCGTGACGTCGCGCTCGGTGACTGGGCCGCAGTGGGGACAGTTCCTGTGCGAGGTGTTCGACGAGTGGCGCGTCCGCGACGTCGGTCAGGTGTACGTGCAGCACTTCGACACCATGCTGGCGGCCCGCTTCGGGCAGTACTCCCTGTGCGTGCACGCTCCGGAGTGCGGGACCGCGCTGGCCGTGGAGCACAACGGCGACGTCTACTCCTGCGACCACTACGTGGAACCGGGCTTCAAGCTGGGCAACATCCACTCCGACCGACTCACTGATGTCCTCGTCAGCGACCAGCAGCGGGAGTTCGGCCGATCCAAGCGCACAACTCTGACGCAGCAGTGCCTCCAATGCCCGGTGCGTTGGGCGTGCCACGGGGGCTGCCCCAAGGACCGGTTCGCCTCCTCCGACGACGGCGAAGCCGGGCACAACCATCTGTGTGACGGCTACCTCCGCTTCTTCACGCACGCCACCCCCACGGTCGAGCTCATGGCGCGCCTCCTCCAGGCGGGTCGCCCAGCCGCCGAGGCGATGACCCTCAGCTCCTGACGGTTCCCTCACACGACCGGCCGAGCAGTGTTGAAGATCGTGCCGAAATCCCCCTGAGTTGATATCTCGAGAAATTCCAGAACCTTTTTCCAATTACTACTTTAATACTACCTTTTTTAGTTGCTCCAATGGGTATGTAATCCTCCTGATTACCGTCTCAACGAAAGAGAGAACCCATGAGCAACGTCGCTCGCAAGCTGATCCCCGGGCTGTTGGCCGGGGCAATGTTGGCTCTCGCTGCCTGTTCAGGCGGCGGCCCCACCGAGCCCG
>JBDSRF010000007.1:0-5410 GCA_039929445.1 Arachnia sp.
CACCGGCCGTAGCCAGCTTCAACCCCACCTCCAGGTGCAGAGCCGTCGGCACCGCCACCATGCAGTAGTCCAGCTTCAGCTCCAGCAACTGCTCCACGGTGTCGAACACCGGACGCCCACCAGCAACGTTGAACTTGTCGCCACCGGGATCCATGATGCCGACCAGGTCGACACCCTGCAGGGACCCCAGCACCCGGGCGTGGTGACGCCCCATCATGCCGATCCCGATCAGGCCAGCCCTCAGATTCGCCATCTCAGGCACCTGCCTTCGCGAGAGCGTTCACGGCAGCCACAATGCGCTCCAGGTCACCCTGGGACAGCGACGGATGCACCGGCAACGACAGGCACTCCTTCGCGGCGCGCTCGGTCTCCGGCAACTCAACCGGCGACTGGAACGGCTTCAACCGGTGGTTCGGCACCGGGTAGAACATCCCGGAGCCCACCTGGTACTGCTCCTTCAACGCCGCCGAGAAACCATCCCGGTCATCGGCCACCCGCACCGTGTACTGGTGGAACACATGCACCGCACCCGGCAGCGTCGGGGGCGTCACAACACCCTCCAGGTTCGCCGTCAGGAACGCAGCATTGTCCTGACGCTGCTTGGTCCAGGCACCCACCTTCGTGAGCTGCACCCGACCGATCGCGGCATGGATGTCGGTCATGCGGTTGTTCAAACCAACAACCTCGTTGTGGTACTGCTGGAGCATCCCCTGGTTGCGGTACAGACGCAGGTTCCGCTCCACCTCATCGTTGGCGGCCGAGACCATGCCACCCTCACCCGAGGTCATGTTCTTCGTCGGGTACAACGAGAACATCCCGAACTCACCAAACGCACCCACAGGGGTGCCGTTCAGCGACGCACCATGGGCCTGCGCGGCATCCTCGAACAACAACAGGCCGTGCTTGTCAGCGATGGCCTGCAACTCCGCCATCTTCGCCGGGTGCCCGTACAGGTGCACCGGCATGATCGCCTTCGTGCGCTCCGTGATCGAGGCCTCCACCGACGCCGGATCCAACGTGAAGTCATCCGCCGCGATATCGGCAAACACCGGGGTGGCACCCGTCAGCGCCACCGAGTTCGCCGTCGCCGCGAACGTGAACGACGGCACAATGACCTCGTCACCAGCCTTGATGCCACACGCCAACAAACCCAGGTGCAGACCCGAGGTGCCGGAGTTCACAGCCACACACGCACGCCCAAGCTTGAAGTGCTCCGAGAACTCCTCCTCGAACGCCTTGACCTCGGGACCCTGCGCGATCATGCCGGAACGCAGGACACGATCAACGGCCTCACGCTCCTCGTCGCCAATGATGGGCTTGGCCGGGGGGATGAAATCGGTCACTGAGAAACCTCCACGAGTGTTTCGTTGTCTTGCTTGTACAGGGAACCGGTCTGCGGGCACACCCACTGGCCGGGTTCTTCTCCGGGCTGCAGCGGGACGCCAGCGCGGCCCACCCACCGGATACGACGCGCGGGGACACCGGCGACGAGGGCAAAATCGGGGACATCCTTGGTGACGACGGCGCCGGCGGCCACCATGGCCCAGCGGCCAATGGTGACGGGCGCGATGCAGACGGCGCGGGCGCCGATGGAGGACCCCATGCGGCAGGTGACGCCGACGGCGTCCCAGTCGTCGCCGCCCTTGATGTTGCCGTCGGGGTCAATGGCGCGGGGGAAGTAGTCGTTGGTGAAGCAGGCGGCCGGACCGACGAAGACGCCGTCCTCCAGCACCGCGGGTTCGTACACCAGCGCGTAGTTCTGGATCTTGCAGTTGTCGCCCATCTGCACGCCGGTGCCGACGTAGGCGCCGCGTCCGATGATGCAGTTCCTGCCCAGCACGGCCTGTTCGCGCACCTGGGCCAGGTGCCAGACCGATGAGCCCTCCCCGATGACCGCGTCAGGCGAGACGTCGGCACTGTCCTGGATGCGCACCATGCAGATCTTCCTTCCGTTGAGCCCGTTCGCGAGCATACCGTCTGGCTTTCCGAGCGTCCGAACCGGGAGCACTGTCGGCTCAGTCGGCGCTGACGAGCCCGCCGATGCGGCTGGCGGCCTCGTCGTAGGTGTTGCGGCGGGTCCGGGCCACCTCGCCGGCTTCCCTGGCGGCCGCCACGAGGTCGGCGCGCCACAGCGGGTCGGTGGCGTAGCGGCGCAGGACGCGGGCGGTTTCCTCGGGCGATTCGACGATGGCCCCGGCGCCGGTGCGGTGCAGCAGCTCCGCCACCCGCGGCAGCGGCGTGGCGATGGTGGGGAGGCCGCAGGCCAGGTACTCGTAGATCTTCGACGGCATGGCCTCGGCGAAGGCGGGGGTGTTGGCGAGCATGCAGAACCCGACGTCGGCACCCTCGGCGATGGCCCAGGAGCGCTTCGGCTCCTGCCGGTCGTGGAAGCGGATCCGGGCGCAGTCGGGGTCCCGGAGCCGTGACAACAGCCACTCCCGGTCGTCGCCGGCGGCGGGGCCGACGATGTCGAGTTCCCACGGCTGGTCGTCGCCTGCCGTGAGCGCGACGGCCTCCACCATGGTCTGCAGTCCGCGGGAGCGGCGGTTGTCGCCGATGTAGACGGCACGCCACGCTCCGTCGTCCACGTGGGTCACCATCTCGGGCAGCAGGGTGAAGTCAGGTTCATTGCGCATGACGTAGCGGCGGGGGGCGCGTCGGGGCGGGACGTGTTCGTCGGCCACCAGCACGAGGTCGGCGTGCCGCGTGGCCCACGTCAGCCCGCTGACGGCGGCCTGCAGCAGCGCCAGCAGGGGCCTCGGCACCCATGACCTGTCCTTGAGCAGGGCACGGTAGTCCTCGTGGACGTCGGCCACCCAGGTCATGCGACGGGCCCTGCCGGCGAGCCATGCGCTGGGGGTGGGGTCGGGATCGATGGTCAGGAGTACGTCGGCGCTGGCCTGCCACGGCCACACCAGGGCGCGCAGCCCGCGCCGCAACTTGCCCACCTGCGGTTCGGCGACGACCCGGCAGCCCGCCGGGCCCAGCGAAGCGTCACCCAGCCCGCGGACGGACACGTCAAAACCGGCGCGGAGCAGCGCCGCCGACGTCCTGTGCAGCCGGGCGTCGGCCACGTCGTGGCCGGTGGTGACGATGGCGATCCGGGGGTTCAGAAGTCCTCCATGATGATCTTGTCGTCGCCCACCTTGAGGAACTCGAGGTAGGCGTCGCAGATCTCCTTGGGGTCGCCGCGCTTGATGAGCCGGCCCTTGTGGAGCCAGATCACCTCGTCGGAGAGGTCCTGAATGGTCTGCAGCGCGTGGGAGACGAGCAGCATGGTGCCGGCGGCCTCGATGAGGGACGCCATCTTCTGGGCGGCCCGCTCCTTGAACTGGGCATCGCCGGCGCTGAGCGCCTCGTCAATGATGAGGATGTCGGGTTCCATGTGGACGGCCACGGAGAACGCGAGCCGGGAGAACATGCCGGAGGAGTAGGTGCGCATGGGCATGTCGATGAAGTCGCCGAGGTCGGCGAAGTCCGCGATCTCCTCGAACCTCTCCTTCACACCGACGCGGGACAGACCCGCAGCCATGCCGCCCAGCATCACGTTCTCACGCCCAGTCAACGCCGTGTTGAACCCGACGCCCAGCGCCAGCAGCGTGCTGACCTTGCCCCGGATCTCGATGCGCCCCTGCGTGGGGGGCAGGATGCCGGCGACGGCGCGCATCAGCGTCGACTTGCCGGCACCGTTGGCGCCGATGATGCCGGTGCACTGACCCTTGGGCACGTCGAAGGAGACCCCGCGCAGCGCCTTGACCTCGCGGTAGTTGACCTGCTGGCCCCTGGCCCCCTTGACGAGGAAGTTCTTCAGCGTGTTCTTGCGCTCCAGGTTGACCCTGTACGTGATGTGCAGGTCGTCGATGACGACGGCGGAGCCACCGTGCTCGGTGGGACGGTCAACAGAATTGTCGGCGACGGGTTCGGCCGCGCCGGGGTCGCGTTCCAGCGAGTGGTTGTCAGAGGCGGACAGCGAAATCACGCTCCCTCGAGATGAAGTAGAGAAGGCCGCCGAAGAACAGCACGACCGCCCACGCGACAGCGATGGCCACGTAGTGCCACGGGACGCGGTTGCCGGCCAGCGCGTCGGACCAGATGCCCAACGAACCGAACAGCGGGTTGATGTACTGGGCGAACTTACCGACGGGGTGGTCGCCGAACCGTGTCACGAACGTCTCCGCCGAGTACAGCACCGGCGAAAGGTACATCCACACCCGGATGAAGTAGGGCAGGAACTGGGCGGTGTCGCGGAAGTACACGTGCCAGGTGGCGACGATGGCGCCGATGCCGGCCGCGGTCATGCTGGCGAGCAGCACCACGAAGGGCAGCCACAGCAGATTCAGGGTCCACGGCTTGCGGAAGATGATGTGGATGATGAGGTAGACCAGCATCGTCGGCGCGAAGCGGCGCAGCGACAGGTACAGGTTGGACATGATCAGCAACGACTTCGGGAAGCTCATGTTGAGGATCAGGCTGCCGGCGTTGGTGACCGACGTGGCGCAGGACGTGATGACGCCCGAGATGAAGAAGAACAGGAAGAGACCGGACGTGATCTGCGCGAAGTCCGCGGTCTTGGAATTGGAGATGATGAAGATCAGCAGGTAGTAGACGCCGGCCAGCATCAGCGGGTTCAGCACGAGCCACGCCTGACCCAGCACCGTGTTGGTGTTGCTGGCCCGCATGTTGGTGTCGGAAAGTTCCTTGGCGAAGTCCCGCCGCTTCCAGAGTTCCGTGAAGTACTCCCGGAGGTTCGGCAGGCCCGCCTTGTGCGGGGTGTAGACGCGCACGTTGGACGTGTCCGCGGGCTGCTTGCTCACAGCCATGCCTGCCCCAGACCACGATCGTGGCACCGCATCACGGCAACTCCTTCTGCTCTTTCTCGCCCAACTGCGTGTAGATCGCCAGGAGGCGATCAGCATCCGTTTCCCAGCTGAGCTCCGGACGCGCTCGCCCGACATTACTCACCAGTGTCGGGTATTGCTCCACCGCATCACGAATTGCCGCCACCATCGACCGCGCGTCGCCCGGCGTGTAAAGGGTTCCCAGATTGTGTGCGCGCACCATGCGGGCCAGCTCCCCCACCTCGGTGGCCACCACAGGAACCCCGAGGCTGACGGCGTGGAACAGCTTGTTGGGCATGGCCAGCCGGTGGTTCTCCCACTTGTCGGAGTGCGTCACCAGTGACAGGCCGGCGGCCTGGATGAGGTCGGAGGCGCCATCCAGGGGCAGCGCGGGCCGCACGTCGAGGCGGCCCCGGTCGAACGAGGTGAGCCAGGTGTCGTCGGAGGGTCCGACGACGGTGATGGGCAGGTCCACCTGGCGGCTGGCCGTGGAGATGGTCTCCAGCTCCCGGAACGCCGCGACGCGCCCCGCGTACACGAGACCAGCGGGGGCCTCCAGCGGGGCGGGCAGC
>JBDSRF010000008.1:0-8998 GCA_039929445.1 Arachnia sp.
CATCTATCGCCACTTCGGTGGTCGAACGGGCCTGTACTCGGCCGTCGTGGAATCCGTGCACGAGTTCATCTGGTCCCGCCTCAGGCACCACATCTCCGAGGACACCCTGGAGCCGGCCGCCCTCGTCCGCGAACTGACCGACACGTACCTGGCCCTCGTGGAGCGCGACCCCCACATCTACCAGTTCGTGGTCACGCGGCCGCTGGGGGAGTCCTCTGTCGAGGACCCCGTCACCGGCATCACGGGGCGCATCGGCAACGAGGTGGCCGAGGCGTTCCGGACGTGGCTGCGCGCCAACGACCTGGACACGCGCGCCGCCAACACGTGGGGCCACGGCGTGGTCGGGTTCGTCTGGGCCATCGCCGACAAGTGGATCACCACGGGTCACCAGCGGGCCCGGGCCGACATCGTCGAATTCACCGCTCGCCTCTTCGAACCAGCTTTCAGTAATCAGCAACCCACACCGCGCAGCCCCGAAAGGAGCGCACAATGACCACACCCACGGGTCACGGACTCATGGTGGCCCTCGATGGCCCCTTCCACGCCGTCAAGGACCACTGGAGGTCCACCATCACTGCGGACGACGTAGTTCGCGACCCCTCCCTGTCGCTCCCGGAGGCGCGCGCGTGGACGCTGCAGCACCTCGTCGACATCGCCAACCGCGGCTTCGCGGTGGCAGGGTTTCCAGGCCATCCGGGGAGCGTTGCCGAATCGGTGGCGCACTTCGAGATGATGGCGCTGGGTGACCTGTCGCTGAACATCAAGTCCGGTGTGCAACACGGCCTGTTCGGGGGTGCCATCACCAACCTGGGCACCAGCTGGCACCACGAGACGTTCATCGACGATCTCATCTCGTGCGAACTGACTGGCTGTTTCGCCATGACCGAACTGGGTCATGGGTCGGACGTGTCGTCTGTGGAGACCACCATCACCTACCGCCCCGAATCGGACGAGTACGAGATCCATTCACCCACGCCCAGCTCCACCAAGGCCTACATCGGCAACGCGGGGCAGGACGGCAAGATGGCCGTCGTGTTCGGCCAGCTCCTCGTCGGTGACACCAACCAGGGCGTGCACGCCGTCCTCGTCCCCATCCGGGACAACAACCTCGAGGACCTGCCGGGAGTCACCACGGGCGACCATGGGCACAAGGGCGGACTCCTCGGGGTCGACAACGGCCTGCTTACGTTTGATCACGTGCGCGTCCCCCGCCAGATGCTGCTGAACCGCTACGGCGGCGTCGGCGACGACGGGGTCTACACCTCTCCGATCGCCAGCAAGAACGCCCGGTTCTTCACCATGCTGGGCACGCTCGTGCGGGGGCGCATCTGCGTCGGCAGCGGCGCGGCCATGGCCACTCGCAAGGCGCTCAGCATCGCCACCCGGTACGCCCTGCAGCGCAAGCAGTTCAGCAGGCCCGGGTCGGGGTCCGACGTGACGCTGCTGGACTACCAGACCCACCAGCGCAAACTCCTGCCCAACATCGCCAAGGCCTACGCCTACGGGTTCGCCGTCAACGAGGTCAGCCAACACCTGCAGCGCGTGCACGACGGCGCAGGGGAGGACCCGTCCGCCTCCCGGGAACTGGAGACCAGGGCAGCCGGGCTCAAGGCAGTGCTGACCCGTTGGGCCAACGACACGATCCAGGTGTGCCGCGAGGCCTGCGGTGGAGCCGGCTACATGAGTGAGAACGGCATCACACTGATCCGGCAGGACGCCGACATCTTCGCCACCTTCGAGGGCGACAACACCGTGTTGCTTCAGCTCGTCGCCAAGGCACTGCTCGTGGACTACAAGAAGACGTGGGGCGACATGGATCTGCGCGGCACAGCGCAGGCCACGGCCAAGTTGCTGAGCGGGCGATTCATGGAGCGCACCACTGCGGGTTCCACGATCAGCCGTCTGGTGGCGAACGCCAAGCTGAAGCCGGAGTCCGAGCGGCTGCACGCCCGCGGCTGGCAGGTGGAGATGTTCGAGTTCCGTGAGCAGCACCTCGTCGAGACGCTGGCGCGCCGCATGCGGGCCGCCTCGAAGGCGTCGGAGGACACGGTGTTCGACGCCGTGAACGAGTGCCAGGAGCACATGCTGGAGGCAGCCCGCGCCCACACGGATCGCACCGTGCTGGAGGCATTCGTGGGAGGCATCTCGCAGTGCACCGACGAGTACATCAAGGCGCTGCTCATCAAGGTCTGCGACCTCTACGCTCTCGCGACCATCGAGGAGAACCGCGCTTGGTACATGGAGCACAACCGCATCGACGGTACCCGCAGCAAGGCCATCTCCACGGCGGTGGACTCGCTGAACCTGCAGCTCCGTGACAAGGCGATCGAACTCGTCGAGGGCATGGGCGTCCCCGAGACCTGGATCGCCTCGGCCATGCTGCAGGACGCGGGCGGCCAGAATGCGGACCCGGTCGCGGTCAGGCTCCACCACATCCCCAGCAGGGTGACGGCCAGCTGACACGCCAGAGCGACACGTCGCGCACCCCTCATCGGAAGTGATCCGATGGGGGGTGCTCCACATTTCGCTGCGAATGTCGATCAGGTGGCGCAGTGCGCGGTGAGCGGGATCCGGCTGGAGCGACGACGCCGGTGGGGCGCGCTGCGTGACTTTTCCAGCCCTCTTGGCCTCGCGAAGGGCGGATGCGCTACCTCTGCGCATTGTGTTGGAAACCGTTGACATCCTGGACCTACCACGTGGTAGCTTCTTCCTGCCGTCGCCGAAGCCGGCCCGAAAATGAGGAGATCAATGATGACCGCTGACCTGTCACGCCGCTTCTTGCTCAAGGGGGGCCTCGGTGTTTCCGCGGCTGCCGTCCTGACGAGCTGCTCCAACACACCTGCACAGGAGGAGGAAGGCACGGCCGACGCGCCGGTGACCATCTCATTCCTCAACTGGGCCACGTCGGAGGAGGCAACGAAGGAGAACCTTCTCAAGGTCATCGCGGCATTCGAGGCCGCCAACCCCTCCATCAAGATCAACAACATGCCCGTGCCGTTCGACCAGGTTCGTCAGCAGATCCTGACGAAGTTCTCGGCGAAGGACGGTCCGGACGTCATGCAGATGTCGCAGAACGTGCCCTTCGAACTGGCTGACTCGGATTTCCTGGCGGATCTCGGGGACGGTCTCGCCGAAGATGACTGGGCTGGCGCACACTTCCCGAAGGCCATCGAGGCGTCAACGATCAACGGGAAGATGGTGGTGGCCCCGTGGATCATCTCCTCGTTCGGCCTGTGGTACGACCGTGAAGTGATGGCAGAGGTCGGCCTCGACCCGGACAAGCCCCCGACCACGTTTGACGAGTTCACCACGCAGGTCGAAATGGCCTCGGAGAAGCTGGGGGAGGGACGCTACGCGCTGGGCATCGACACCACCAATGTCGACGTCGCTCTGTTCCAATTCATGAACTACTTCCTGGCCTTCGGGGCCCGGCCTCTCTACGACGGCAAGCCCGGCTTCGACACGCCGGAGGTTGTTGCGACACTCGAATGGTTGCAGCACATGGTCGAGGTGGGAGCGACTCCCATCGGCCAGCAGATCCGCCAGCTGCGCGAACTCCAGGCCAACGGCAAGGTGATGTTCAGGCTCGATGGACCGTTCGTCGCTGGGATCTACAAGAGCCTCAACCCCGCTCTGGCCGAGGGCGACGCCTTCTACAAGCGATTCGGCGTGACCACCATCCCCGTGGGTCCCACGGGAGACAACGGTGCCGTGGCCAACATGCACCAGCTCGGGATCTCGTCGGAGTCCAAGCAACAAAAGGCTGCGTGGGAGTTCGTGAAGTTCCTCGTGGACTCCGACATCTCGATCAACGAGTACCAGCTGCCCCAAGGCGTCATTCCGTCCCTTGTCTCGGCCGCCGAGTCGGATGCCACGCGTGAGGCGCTGCACCCCGAGATCGCGGACGCTTACCTCAACAAGATCCTGCCTGCCATGCAGCAAGGCCCCTACGGCCCGCACTACGCAGAGGCGACCCCCAAGGTGCTCGAAGCGCTTCAGCGTGTCTCGGTGAATTCCGAGGATCCCGCGAAAGTCGCAGCTGACACCGAGAACGTTCTCAAGACCATCTTCAGCTGACCACCCGTGGTTGCAACCCGACAGGGAGCAGGATGAACACCACTACAACTGTGCGGCGGCGTGACCGGCGCGAGCAGCAGCGCATCGACAGCGGTTTCGGCAGGGGGCACCTCAGCCTCGCGTTGTTGCTCATGACCCCGGCCTTCGTGATCATCGGCATTGTCATCGCATATCCGCTTTTCAAGGCAGTGTCGCTCTCCTTCACGAAGACGACGCTGTTGCGCCCGGAGCGCAGCAGTTTCGTCGGCCTCGACAACTACGCCAAGTTGGTATCGGACGGATCGTTCTGGAGCGCCCTCGGAAACACGGTCGTCTGGACGTCCTGCAGCGTGGTGCTGGCCTACATCATCGGCCTTTGCCTCGCCCTGGCACTGAACGAACGATTTCTGGGCCGTGGCGTCATCCGGGGCCTCATGCTGGTCCCGTGGGTGACGCCCGGGGTTGTCGTTGGTTTGCTGTTCCTCTTCATCTACAACGGTGAGTCGGGACTACTGAACTACGTCCTGAAGAGCGTGGGGATACTGGACAGCTTCCAGGCATGGCTGGGCCAGCCATCCACCGCGCTGACTTTCCTGATTCTCGCCTGCGTGTGGAATCAGGTGCCGTTCTACATGTTGAACATCCTTGCTGGGCTGTCATCCATGCCAACCGACATCATCGAGGCCGGACGCGTGGATGGCGCCTCCAAATGGCAACGGTTCTGGCACATCACCTTCCCGCAACTCCGGGGGGTGACGGTGATCTCCACCGCACTCATGACCATCTGGAACTTCAACAACTTCGACCTGATCTGGTCGACGACCCAGGGCGGCCCCATCACGGCCACAACGACCTTGGTGGTCTACGTCTATCGCACCGCCTTCGAGGCCCAGAACCTCGGGTATGCAGGAGCCCTGGGCGTGGCCTGGCTCCTGATCCTGTTCGTCTTCGCATTCTTCTACATCCGCGTCATGGCCAAGGGGGCACTCAAGTGAAATCTCAGGACAGTCACCCCGCCGTCCTCGGCCGCGAACGCGTTGTCCGCAACGTGCTGGTGTCGCTGGTGCTCGTTTTCCTCGTCGTGCCGATGCTGGTCCCGCTCTACTGGCTGGTCCTCACAGCCCTGCGACCCAATTCGACGACCAACACCCTGCCGCTGAACCTGTTGCCCACCAACCTGACGCTTGAGAACGTCATCCGGCAGTTGAGCGATGCCGAGGGTTTCCTCACCTACTTCCGCAACTCGCTGATCACCGCCAGCGCCTCCATGATCCTGTCGATCATCGTGTCGGTCCTTGCCGGGTACGCGCTGAGCCGTCTGCGTTTCCCCGGCAAGATGGGGCTTCTCCTGGCGGTTTTGGCGTCTCAGATGTTCCCCGTGATGCTGGTGGTCATCTCGCTCTACGTGCTGTACAACCGGCTGGGGCTGCTGAACAGTTATCTCGGTCTCACCCTAGCTTTCACCACTTTGTCACTGCCTTTCTCCATCTGGATGATGCGCGGATTCTTTGACTCTGTCCCCATAGAACTTGAAGAGGCTGCATTCGTCGACGGAACGTCTCGGATGGGGTCCATGTGGCACGTGCTTCTGCCAGCCGTGAGCCCGGGGCTCATCTCCGTGGCGTTGTTCTCATTCCTCAATGCCTGGAACAACATGCTCATCGCCCTGACACTCACATCGTCGCCGGACAAGCGGACCATTCCGCCCGGTTTCCTGGCGACCTACGTGGGGGAGTACCAATATCGCTGGTCTGACGCAATGGCGGGATCGATGATCGTGACCCTTCCGATCGCCATCGTCTTCATCCTTTTGCAGCGCTACTTCGTCCAGGGCATGACCGCGGGAGCGGTGAAGGGATGAACACTCGCCCCAATGTTGTCCTCATCTGCGTCGACCAGTGGCGGGGGGACTGCATCTCGGCAACCGGCCACCCGGATGTCCACACGCCAACGCTGGACCAACTCACCCACACGGGCGCCGTCTTTTCACGGGCCTACTCCGCGACACCCACGTGTGTGCCGGCTCGCATGTCCCTGATGACGGGTCTCACACCGGAAACCCACGGTCGCGTTGGCTACGCTGACGGCATTGCGTTCAATGTCGAGGAGACGATGCCTCGCGCCTTCCGGGACGCGGGCTACCACACGCAGGCCATCGGAAAAATGCACTACTGGCCTGAGCGCGGCCGCATCGGATTCGACGATGTCATCCTGCACGACGGGTACCTACATGCCTCCCGGGTCCGCTCCCGCCCGATTGCAGAGTACGACGACTACGTCCCATGGCTGCGTGAACAGGCAGGTGAGCCCGCCACTTCGGATTACCTCGACCACGGGGTGAGCTGTAATTCCATCGTCGCCCGCCCGTGGGACAAACCTGAGCATGTCCACCCCACAAACTGGACGGTCACGGAAGCGGAACGCTGGTTGTATCGGCGCGACCCCACGATGCCGTTCTTTCTGTACCTCTCCTTCCACCGCCCCCACGCACCCCTGGACCCGCCGCAATGGGCCTTCGACAAGTACAGGCATGCCGAGCTCACCCCGCCCGTGAAGGGCGACTGGGTGGATCGGCTCGACGAGTTCAGACGCGATTTTGACCCTGAGGCGCACGTCGCTGACTTCCGTTCCGACATGGTGAATGAGGCGCGCGCGGGCTACTACGGGCTCATGACCCATGTCGATCACCAGATCGCACGTTTCCTTCAGATCCTCGGTGAGTTCCAGTTGGCGGAGAACACCGTCGTCGCATTCACCTCCGACCACGGCGACATGATGGGTGATCACGGCATGTGGCGGAAGGGCTACGCGTACGAGGGGTCCAGCCGGGTTCCCTTCATCCTCCGTGGGCCTGGGATCCCCAGCGGGGCGCGCAGCGACGGGCTCGTTGAGTTGCGCGACATCATGCCGACCCTGCTCGAGGCGGCAGGTATCCCCATCCCAAGCGTGGTGGAGGGTCGGTCTGCACTCCGTCTCCTCGAACCCGGCACCGCCGTGTGGCGGGAGTCACTCCACGGCGAGCACTACATATTCGGTCAATCCATGCAGTGGATCGTTGGTACGGGGCACAAATACGTCTGGTGGTCCTCGGACGGGTACGAACAACTGTTTGATCTCGACCGTGACCCCGGCGAGGAGAAGAACCTCGCCGGCCTTGCCTCGCATGGGGCCACCCTCTCGGTGTATCGCGAGCAGTTGGTCGAGGCCCTCGAGGGACGGGAAGAGGGGTTCGTGCTGGACGGCGAGCTGGTGCCCGGACGTCCCGCCTCACCCACTCTCGCGTGCGCCTCCGCCGCTCGTGTCCGTGGCACGGGTGTCACCTCGTAGCCACTAGGCGGAGCCGCGCGGCATCGCCGTCGTCGTGAGAACGATGGGAGGTGCCATGGTAGGTCCGTCGCCGAGCATCGACATCATCTCCGTGATGAGGCGATCACCCAGTTCAGCTATGGGCCATCCGACAGTGGACAGGTTGGCCATCTCCAATTGTGAGGTGGAGCTGTCGCCGAATCCGGTGATGCCAAGATCCCGCGGGGCAATTCGGCCGGAGCGCTGGGCGGCGCTCATTACTCCGAGCGCCACGGGATCGTTCGGGCAAATGACGAGGGGGTCCGCGTACGTGACCAACTGGTCCCAGATCCCGATGCCGTCACTCTGTTGCCACCCTGCGAGGTCGAGTTCGACGAGGCCGGGGAAATGCTTCCGGGCCACGTCGTAGCGGCCACGGTTGGGGCCGGGGCCTTTCAACAGGACTGTGGTCTTTCGTGGCTGAAGATTCCCGAGCAGGTCGTTGACACCCGGCTCCTCCTCGATGGACACCGCGCGTTGGGTGGTGTCGGTGACAATCCCCGATGTGGAGTACCAGACGAGCGGAACACCGGCTTGGGACAACCATTCACCCACCAATCCCGATGATGCGAACCATTCGCACACCACCCCGGCGATCTCTACGTCGCCAAAGATCTGCGCCGTGAAGCGTGGCACGTCGTCGATGCCCAGGTCGGGAACCGGTATGGGCATGACCTGGTAGCCGCACTCGTTGGCATGGGAGATGGCGTGCAGAAGCACGGTCTGGAACACAGGCATAGTGTTCCACTTGGGGACGCGCGAGAAGAGCAGACCGATAGTGCGGCTGGTCGCGTAACGGAATGAGCGGGCCGAAGCACGGGGAATGTAGTGGAGGTGCTGGGCGGCTGCCTGCACACGCTGCACGGTCTCGGGTGCAATGCGCAGCTCAGCGGCCCTGCCGTTCATGACGTGGGACACGGTGGACAGGGACACGCCGGCCGCACCGGCCACGTCAGCGCGGGTCGCACGAATCCTCACGCGACACATCCTCGCATCAACCGCTCGGCCGGTCCATGAGGGCGGACGTGTCGACGGACGTGGGGTGTTGGTAGGGGCTGACCGCAGGTGGTCAGCGATAGGCTCGCCAGCATGCGCCTGGACCTGACCACCGACCTCGTGACCCTCCTGCAGAGAATCACCGACGTCGAAAGTGTCTCCGGCAACGAACGGGAGCTGGCCGACATGGTGGAGGAGGCGCTCAGCGCCCACGACCACCTCGAGGTGAGCCGCGACGGCGACTGCGTCGTGGCCCGCACCCACTTCGGGCGCGAGCAGCGGGTGGTCATCGCGGGCCACCTCGACACCGTCCCCGTGGCCAACAACCTCCCCAGCCGTCTGGAGGAGACGCCGGAGGGTCTCCGCGTCGTGGGGCGGGGTACCTGCGACATGAAGGGCGGTGTGGCCGTCCAGCTGAAACTGGCCGCCGAACTGACGGACGCCACCCGCGACATCACGTGGCTCTTCTACGACCATGAGGAGGTCGGGGCGGAGCTGAACGGGTTGAAGCGACTGGCCGACAACTCGCCGGAGATCCTCGAGGCCGACTTCGCGGTGCTCATGGAGCCCACCGCCGCGGCCATCGAGGGTGGTTGCCAGG
>JBDSRF010000009.1:0-4044 GCA_039929445.1 Arachnia sp.
AGGTCGACGGCCTCGGTGGTGGTGAACGTGGAGTCGACGTCGAGGAGGATCAGCCCGGCTGGAGCGGTCGCAAGGGGGCCCGTGATGACGCCCACGGCCACCGCGGGGCCGGCGGCCTCGCGGAGGAGCCCACGCAGGCTGTCGGGGTCGCCGTGGTCGCACAGGATGCTGGTGACGTGGCCGTAGGCCGTCGCCGATGACAGGTGGGTGTCGCCGTCGGGCAGGAGCGCGACGACGGCGTCGGCCAGTGGTACGGGGGAGACGAGGACAACGCGAATCTGCATGGCGGAAGGCTACCGGCCCGGGCATGACGAGAGGTTCGCGAACATTCGCAGCCGGTCGTGCGCCGGGAATGTTCACGAACCTCTGCGTGGGGGACTGGTCAGCGATCAGCACTGCCCAGGGTGACTGTCACGGACGTGTTGGCTCCACCGCGCTGCAGGGTGAGGTTGAGTTGCTGCCCCACCTGGGCGTTGCGGATCAGGGCCACGAGGGATTCCGACGAGTTGACGTCGACACCGTCGACCGAGGTGATGACGTCGCCCACCTTGATGCCGGCCTTGTCTGCGCCGGAGCCGGTGACAACCTCGGCCACCTGCGCCCCCAGCTGTGCGCTGTCCTGGACATCCTTGGCACTGACGCCGAGCTGCGCATGCTTGGCCGACCCGCTCTGGATGAGCTGGTCCGCGATGTAGCGGACTTGGTCGGATCCGATGGCGAACCCGATGCCGATGCTGCCGGACTGTCCGCCGGACCCACTCGAGAGGGTCGCGATGGAGCTGGTGATGCCGATCAGCTGTCCCGCGGAGTTGAGGAGGGCGCCGCCCGAGTTGCCGGGGTTGATGGCGGCGCTGGTCTGGATGGCCGCGGTGACGACGACGCCGTTGCTGGAGTCGCCCACGTTCGAGGAGGCAGCCTTGGTGGTGACGGGGCGGTTGAGGGCGGAGACGATGCCGGTGGTCACGGTGTCGGAGAGCCCCAGCGGGTTGCTGATGGCCATGACGGGCTGGCCCACCACGAGCTTGGAGGAGTCGGCGAACGTCACCGTCTTCAGGCCCGACGGCGGGTCGGTGAGCTTGATGACGGCGAGGTCGGTGGACGGGTCGGTGCCCACCACCGTCGCCTTGTACATCTGGTTGTTGATGAGTACGGCGATCTGAGCGCCCGAACCGGCACCCTCGATGACGTGGTTGTTGGTAACGATGTGGCCCTGCGCGTCCAGGATGACGCCGGAGCCCTGGTCGCCGCTCTGGCCGTTGCTCACCTGAATGGCGACGACGGCGTCGGAGACGTTGTTGGCCACCTGTGCCCAGTCCGGGTTGCTGGGGTCGGCCTGCACCACCTGGGTGGAGGAGGCCGGGGCCGTTCCGCTGTTGGTGTTGCCGGACCAGTGGTCGACGCCGAGTGCGGCGCCACCGCCGATGCCGGCGGAGAGCACGGCCACCGCCAGCAGACCGGCGATCCCGGCGCGCCGCTTGGCGGGGCGGGGGGCGAATACTTGCGGCGTGCCGTAGGTCACGTTCCGCGGGGGGCCGTAGGCGGGAGGCATGGGGGGTCCCGCCGGGGAGCTGGGTCCGGGGCCCGCCCAGGGGCCGGGTTGCTGCGGCTGCACGCTCTGCGGCTGCTGCGGGTGGTTGAACTCGGGGCGGGGGGCCATCGGTTCGTTGCTCATCAGATCCTCCAGGGCTTCTTGACTGATGTGTTCCAATCAACTCCTGGAAGCTGTGCGTCTGCTGTGCGTTGCCTGCGTGCCGCCTGTGCGTTGGCTCCAGCACGCTGCGACGCCCCGGTGACCGGACACGCCGCGTCGAGTGTTCACCGTGGACGTATGTGTCGTGGCTGGGAGTGGGTGAGGCGTGTCCGGTCGATCCGATCGGGCATTGTCTTCACCGAACAATCCCCGGGATCGTCAGTGGCTTGGTAGACTCCATCGATGGCTGAAACACTGATTGGCTACGCCCTTTGTTCCACCGAAGATCACGACGCCGCCTCCCAGCGCGACCGGTTGTGTCAGCTTGGCGTACCCGAGGACCGCGTCCACCTGGACCACGGGCTGGCCGATCCGAGGCATGAACGGCCGGGGCTCGACGAGGCACTCTCGGCCGTCATTGCAGGCGACACCCTTGTCGTCACGAAGCTGGCGCGCCTGGCGCGGTCGGCGCCCGAGGCCCGTGACATCGTCGATGGGCTGGCCGAGCGAGGCATCAAACTCCGCCTCGGGGAACAGCTGTACGACCCCACCGATCCGACGGGCAGGGTGTTCTTCGACGTCGTCGCCACCTTCGCGGAGTTCGATCTCGACGTGCGGCGGATGATGTCCAAGGAGGCCATGCTGCTCGAGGGTTCCAGGCGCCGGCTGCTCGGTCGCCAGCGCAAGCTGACCGTCAAACAACGGGCGGCGCTGCGCCACATGTACGCCACCGGCGACTACAAACTCGCGGACCTGGCCGAGATGTTCGCCGTCTCCCGGGCTACGGTCTACAGGGCGCTGGCCTGATTTGAGATCCACGCGGCGCGGACACCTGTGTCGTGAGCAGCGTCGGGGCGAAGGAGCTGCGGCATATCGAAGGGCGCCGCCAGCGTCAGAGCGTGGTCAGCGTCACCGTGTACTGCCGGTCCTGGACGACGACGCGGGTGCTGCCGAGGCGGACGTTGAGTTCCTTGCGGTACGGCAGGTGCGAGTTGTAGACGCACCACAGCTGGCCGCCGGGGGCCAGGACTCGGGCGGCTTCGTCGAACATGGCCAGCGTGTCGGAGGAGTCCTTGGTGGTGCCCTGGTGGAACGGCGGGTTGGTGACGATGGCGTTGATGCTGCCGTCCGCGTAGCCGGCCAGGCCGTCGCCCCACGTGGCCTCGACGGACAGGTCGTTGGCGGCGGCCGTCTCCAGCGTCGACGCCACGGCCGACCACGACACGTCGCGCGCCAGCATCCGATGTCCCCGACGGTTGAGGAAGGCGCTGATGACGCCGTTGCCGGAGCCGAAGTCGAGGACGGTGTCGCCGTCCACCTTGATCTTGCTCAGCAGCAGCTTCGTGCCCGGGTCCACCTTGGTGCCGCTGAAGGTGGACCCGTGGGCAGTCACCACCAGGTTCAGGTCGTCGTGGTGGCGTGCCTTGGGCCAGTCGGAGGGCAGGTTGTTGGGGCCGAAGGCGCGCAGCACACGCGACTTCTTCCGCCCCAGACTCGCGGACACCGCCACGAAGTGCTTGGCCAGCACCTCGTTCATGGACAGGTTCATGTGCTTGACCCGGCCACCGGCCAGGAAGGTGACGTCGTCGGCGCCCTGCACGCTGGCGGCCTGCTCGTCGAGCGCACCCAGCGACTTGGGCAGGTGCGCCCACGCCAGGTTGACCCCGGAGAGGTCGGTGGGGTGCTCCACCAGCAGTGCGGGGTCGACGAGTTGTGCGTCGCGCCAGTCGTCGCACCAGACGCGGACGTCGTCGCTGCGCTCCAGCGCGTGTTCCACGAGGCCGGGGGCGTCGATGACCGCGACGGCACCCGCTTGCTCGGGCGTCTCGGCAAGGATCATCTCGTCAATGGGGTCCATGGAATCGATCGTCCCACACCCCGGCCGCTCGACGTGATCCCGGCGGGATCGGCCGCGGGATGCGGGCCTAGACTCGGGGCCGTGATCCTCCACCTTGTACGCCACGGCCAGACCATGTGGAACGTGGAGGGACGGCTCCAGGGCCAAACCATGGACGTGCCGCTCACCGAGACGGGGTTCATCGAGGCGGCGCACGCCGCCGCCGAGTTGATGGACAGGCCACTGAAGGCGGTGCTCGCGAGCGACCAGTTGCGTGCGTTGCAGACCGCCCACGTCGTCGTCGCCCGTCACCACCTCACCGTCCGGCCCACGGTGCTGCTGCGGGAGCAGAACCTGGGCGAGCTGGAGGGCAGGCTGGCGTCGGAGTTGGCCGCGCAGCCCGTGCCGGATGGGCAGGACATCAGTGAGGTCCGCTGGGGTGGTGGCGAGTCGATCGCCGACGTCCACCAGCGCATGCGCACTCTCGTGGCGGAACTGCGGACCGAGTTCGACGCCG
>JBDSRF010000010.1:0-6095 GCA_039929445.1 Arachnia sp.
GGAGGCGCCGCGACCGTTGGCCCGCCCCACGTCCCCGTCGTGGCTGGGCCATGCGCTGGAGCACCACCGCGTCGTGATGCTGGACCAGCGGGGCACCGGGAAATCCACCCCCGTGAGGGATGAGGACCTGCAGCGCGGCACCGACGCCGTCGTCGAACACCTCACGCACCTGCGGGCCGACTCGATCGTCCGCGACGCCGAGGCCATGCGCCAGCACCTGGACGTCCGCACCTGGAACACGCTGGGACAGTCGTTCGGGGGTTTCACCACCCTGGCGTACCTCAGCACCGACGCGGCCTCCCTTGACCGGGCCTACTTCACGGGTGGGCTCAGCGGCATCGGGCTCGCGGCCGAGGACGTCTACGCCCTCACCTACGACAAGATGCGCACGGCCACGCAGCGGCACTACCGCCGCTTCCCCCACCACCGAGACGCCGTGGCGCGACTCGTCGACCTCGCCGCGACCGGCGGCATCGTGCTGCCCGATCACGAGGTGGTGTCGGTGTCCCGGGTCCGCTCGCTGGGGATGCTGCTGGGCAGCGATGACGGGTGGCAGACACTCTGGTCGCTGCTGGACCAGGACCCCGCCACCAACGCCTTCCGGCACGACCTGGCGGCGGCCCTGCCGTTTCGGGGACGCAACCCGCTCTACTACGTGCTGCACGAGTCCTCCTACGCCGACGGCGTGGTCACCGACTGGGCTGCTGAGCGCGCCGAGCCCGCCGATTTCGCGGCCGACCCCACCCTGCTGACCGGCGAGCACGTCCGGCGCGAATGGGCGGACACGGTGCCGGCCTTCCAGCCCTGGCGGGAGGTGGCGGACGCGCTGGCAGGGGTGCAGTGGCCGACGCTCTACAACGCGGAGGCCATCGCGGCCTCCGGCATCCGCGGCGCCGCGGCCGTCTACTACAACGACCTGTTCGTGCCCGTCGAGCATTCGATGGCCACCGCCGGGCTGATGCCGGACGTCCGCTTGCGCATCACGAGCGAGCACGAACACAGCGGTCTGCGCACCGGCACTGTGCTGCCCCAGCTCGTCGACCTGGCCCACGACCGCCTCGTCCGCTGACCCGTCCAGCATCTCGGCCCGACGCGGGGGAGTCGGGTCAGCGCGCCAGCACGCCCAGACCCACGAGCCAGGCGCGGGTGTCGGCGTCGTCGGTCCACAGGTGCGCCTGCCAGCCGAGAGCGAGGGCGCCATCGACGTTGGCCTGCTTGTCGTCGATGAACGCGATCCGTTCCCCCGACAGGTCCAATGCGACCTCGACGGCGCGGTAGATGGGGGGATCAGGCTTCATCATGCCCAGGGTGGCGGAGACGAACAGATGGTCCACGTCGGATCGCCACTCGGATCGGTCGGCGACACTCTGCATGGCGTGGGGGGAGTTGCTGAGGATCGCGACGATCACACCCGCGGCACGACAGTCGCGCAGCACCTGCCACGCGCTGGGGCGGAGCTCCGACCACACGCTGGCATCCAGCAGCGCCAACTCGTCCGGGTCGCTCCCGGCTGAACCGCCTGACGCGGCGACGAGCGTCCCCCAGTACCCCTCGGCGCTGCCACCGGCGTCGTAGGCGGCGCGGCCCGTCCAGTAGTGCTCCGCGACGCGTTGGGCGGTGGCGCCCATGCGGGCCGCCAACGTCGGCAGGAGGGAGGGTGGCGAGGCAAGCACCCCGCCGAGGTCGAAGACGACGGCCGTGATCATGCCCCGATGGTAGGCCGGACAGGGGGAGCCGGAGCGTCCCGGGCCAAAGCCGGTCCCGACCGGTGCGGCTGGCCGCCGCCGGTGGCGGGGTCGGCCGCTAGATTGTGCTCGTGATCCCACTCGACGCCTTCCTCCCCGACGGGATGGGCATCGAGATGCTCGCGCTGGTCATGCTCGTGGCGTTCGCGGCCGGATGGGTCGACGCCGTCGTCGGCGGCGGCGGGCTGCTGCAGTTGCCCGCCCTGCTGCTGGTTCCCGGTCTGGCTCCCGTGCAGGCGCTGGCCACCAACAAGCTCTCCTCCATCTTCGGCACCGCCACCGCCAGTGTCACCTACGTGCGACGGATCCGGCCGGACATGAGGACCGCGCTGCCGATGGCGGGCTTCGCGGTGGCCGGCAGCTTCGGCGGTGCCGCCGTCGCCACGGTCCTGCCGCCGGAGGTCTTCAAACCCATCATCGTGGTGGCCCTGCTCAGCGTGGCGATCTTCGTGGCCGTCCGCCCCATGATGGGGGCGGCCACCAGCCTGCGCTTCGAGCGGGGACGTCACCTGGTCATCGCCTGCGGTTTGGGCGTGGTCATCGGCTTCTACGACGGGCTGCTGGGGCCCGGCACGGGCACGTTTCTCATCATCGCGCTCGTCAGCGTGCTGGGCTACGACTTCATGGCCTCCAGCGCCAAGGCCAAGATCGTGAACCTGGGCACGAACCTGGGGGCGCTGGCTCTGTTCATCCCCACCGGGAACGTGGTGTGGGGGCTGGGTCTCAGCATGGCGGTCATGAACATGGCGGGCGGCTACCTGGGGTCACGGACCGCCATCGCCAAGGGCTCGGGTTTTGTGCGGGTGGTGTTCCTGGTCGTCGTGGGGGTCCTCATCCTGAAGCTGGGCTCCGACGTCTGGGTCGAGTCCATCGCCAGCCGGATCTGACACCCCAGGAGGACCGCTCAGCCGTTCCAGCTGAACTGGTGCTGCCCGTCGACGAGCACGTTGACGCTGGGGTGGGGCGCGGCCTGCAGTTGGGTTCGCAGGGTGTGGCCGTCAGCCTCGACCCGGTAGGTGATGGACGTCTGGTCGTTGGCCTCCACGCTCAGCTGCCCGCGGGTGACCCACGGGTTGCGCCTCCGCAGGCCGACGAGGTCCTGGTGGAGGCGGTGAAGCCACTCGCCGCTGGCGACCATGTCGGCCGGTGAGTCCGGCAGCGGCGGTCGCATGGGGTCGTCGGCCGCCTCGTCGGTGCCCTTCTCCCCCCGGAAACCCTGCTCGTCGCCGTAGTAAATGCTGGGCATGCCCGGCGTGGTCATGAGGATGGCCGCGGCCAGGGCGGCACCGGCGTCGCCCACGAGGCTGGCGATGCGTGACACGTCGTGGTTGCCCACGAACGTCTGCATCACCATGGCGCGGGAGAACTCGTCGTGGCGCTTCAGCGTCCAGGCGAGTTCGAAGAAGTTCTGGTCCTTCAGCGAACTCCAGATGGCCTTCCACAGCTCATACTGCGTGACGGTGTCCAGGGTGCCCGCGCTGGCGATCGCGGCGTAGTCGCCGTGGATGACCTCGCCGATGAAGATGGCCTCCGGGAACTCCGACCGGACGCGCACCAGCACCTCACGCCAGAACTCCGAGGGCACCGCGTAGGCGACGTCGAGGCGCCAGCCGGCGATGCCGCGGCGCAGCCAGTGGAGCATGACGTCGACGACGAGGTCGACCACGGCAGGGTTCGAGTGGTCCAGGTTCGCGAGGCCGCCGTGGCCCTCCCAGTCCTCCGGGCGCACGCCGTCGCCATCCCGCTGGAGCCTGATGAGGGAGTTCGACGGGTCGGCCAGGGCAGCCGCGACCATGGGGTGCTCGATGCCGATGTGGTTGAACACGCCGTCCAGGACCACCGAGAGGCCCCGGCGGCCGCATTCGGTCATGAGGTGGTCGAAGTCCTTGTCGTCACCGAGTCGCGGGTCGATGCGGAAGTGGTCGAGCGTGTCGTAGCCGTGCGCCGTGGATGCGAAGACCGGGCCCAGCAGCAGCCCGGAGCAGCCGAGTTCGATGGCGTAGTCCAGCCAGGCGTCCAGCCGCTGCAACCGGTGGGCGGGCTCCCCGTGTTCCTGGCGGATGGGGGCTCCGCAGGCGCCGAGGGGGTAGACGTGCCACCAGATGGCGTGGTCGATGAGGCTCATGTGCGTCCCTGGGAAGTGAGAGTGCAGTACGCCATAGACCGTACCGTCGGGTGGGGAGGCGCGTGTCGCCCACTAGCCCAACTTTGCTGTGCGGGGGCTGGTGACCACGTCGGCTCGAGAGTGAACCAGGTCGTTTGCGCATCGCACGACAGCGGTGACATCGACGTCGTCGACCGTCACGGGGGTATCCGCTCGCACATCGATGACCGCCTGCTCACCCGCGCGTAGCGTCAACAGGCCCGCGGTGGCGACGGCCTCGGGTGACAACCGGTCTGCCATCACAGTCACGTCCCGCGTGAAGCTCTTCGCGGTGACGATGATGCGGCACCCGTCGGAGTTTGACTCCAGACTGATCCGCAGCGGAGCCGGGTCGTAGGAGAGATCGACGTCCTCGCAGAAGACGTGCCACGCTCGGACGCTCTCGAACTCGGCGCTCAATGCCTCACCCGTGGGATCGTCTGGCGTCGTCGCTTGGGGCGGCAGTTCCACGAGTTCGGTCGATCGCTCGGGGACACTCACGTCGACATCGACTTCCCACTGGACGGTTCCATCGAACTGCTCGCGCCGGAGCCTCGCAACACCGAGCCACGCTTCATCGGTGTCGTTGACGATGGCCAGCTGCCACTGCTCCCCACGTGGCTGGAAGGTCAGCAGTCGCGGGCCGTAGGCGCTCCTGAGCGCGTACCACAACGGCTTGAGCCGACCTTCGTAGTCGATTGCCGCCCATGATGTGACGGGCCAGCAGTCGTTGAGTTGCCACACGATTGATCCGGTGGTGCGTGGCCAGTGGGAGCGGAAATGCTCGATGGCGAACGCGATGGCGCGCGCCTGGTTGAGTTGCGTCGTCCAGTGCCAATCCTGAAAGGTTGTTGGTTCGGGGAAATGGCCGGCGTAGCCGCGGGCCAATTTTTCCTGGCCCTCGCCGGCCTTCTGGTGAGCGAGAACGCCCGGTGAGGTGGGGGTCGGGATGTCGTCGTGGATGGCTTGATGCATGGTGCTCCATGTGGGTGGGCCTTGAAAGCCGAACTCGGAGCAGAATCGGGGGACGTGGTCCCTGTAGCAGGTGTAGTCGACGTTGTTCCACACGTCCCAGATGTGCATCGTGCCGTGGTCGGGGTCGTTGGGAGGGATCTCCCACAGGCCCGACCCGGGACTGTAGGGGCTGCCTTCAACGTACGGCGTCCTTGGTGAGAGTTCGGCGACGATGTCCGGAAAAATTTCCCGGTAGTAGAGCTCCCCCCACGTGCGACCATGAAGTTTGGGCCCCCAGTGCAGGACGCGGCTCCACAGGTTCTCGTTACCGCCGCACCACAGGACGAGACTTGGATGCGGTGCCAACCGGGCGACATTTTCACGGGCTTCGGCGATGAGTTCTCCGAGTAGCGGCTCTTCCTCGGGGTACGCCGCGCAGGCGAGCAGGAATTCCTGCCACACGAGCATCCCGAGTGCGTCGCAGAGTGCATAGAAGTCGTCCCCCTCGTAGATGCCCCCGCCCCAGACACGCAGGAGATTCACATTGGCGTCCCGTGCCTGCGTGAGCCGCTCGTGGGAGCGGGGGCGGTCGACGCGGCTGAGGAGATGGTCATCCGGGATCCAGTTGGCCCCCTTGACCTCGATCGGTTTTCCATTGACCGTCAGGAGGAACGACGTGCCGTAGGCGTCGGGCTCCGTCACGAGTTCGACGTGACGAAAGCCGATCCTCTGGTGTGTGGTGTCCAGTACCTCGTCCGCCAGCAGGTCGACATGCAGAGCGACGAGTGGCTGCGGGCCATGCCCGTGGGGCCACCACACGGGCGCGTCCGGCAGCCGCATTTCGACGACGATCCGGTCCTGGCCTGCGGCAAGGTGCGCCTCCACGCTGTGTTGTGAATCCAGGCGGACCTGAATCGTCAGGGGGACATCCCGGCCGCTTGCGGTGCGTTCGACCTCGATGTGCACCTGCACGAGGCCCACGCCGCCGGCATCGAGGTCGACCACCGGACGTGTCGTGACGAGTCGCGCGGTGTGCCATCGCTCGATGCGGACAGGTCGCCACATACCGGCGGTCTGAAGATCCGGTCCCCAGTCCCAACCAAAACTGCAGGCCATCTTCCGGATCATGTTGAAGGGATGGGCGAAGGCGTGCGGTCGCTCACCCAGCCGGCCTTCCAGCTCGCGGGCGTACGCGACCGCTGGGCTAAAGACGACAGACAGCTGCTGGCCCCCCGACAGCTGATTTGTGACGT
>JBDSRF010000011.1:0-5680 GCA_039929445.1 Arachnia sp.
TGCCGGCGACGGGGGAGGGGATCTCGGTGTCGACCTTGTCGGTGGAGACCTCGAGGAGTGGTTCGTCAACCTCCACGGCCTCGCCCACCTCCTTCAGCCAACGGGAGATGGTGCCCTCGGTGACGGACTCGCCCAACGCGGGCAGGGTCACCTCGGTGCCGGAGGTGGAGCCGCCGGCCGGGGTCGACGAGCCGCCCTTGGCGGCGTCGGCGGCATTCGCCAGGGCGCTGTCGGCGGCCTGCTCGGTGGCCTCCTCGGGGACTTCCTGTGCTTCGGCCTCGTCCGCGGCGGGCTTCTCCTCGTCGGAGGGGCCGGATGCGTCCGCGTCAGCCGCGTCACCCACGATGGCAAGGACGGCGCCAACCTCGGCGATGTCATCCTCTTCGAAGCGGATCTCCAGCAGGATGCCGGCGACGGGGGAGGGGATCTCGGTGTCGACCTTGTCGGTGGAGACCTCCAGCAGGGGTTCGTCGACTTCGACGGTTTCGCCGACGGCTTTCAGCCATCGGGAGACGGTTCCTTCAGTGACGGATTCGCCCAATGCCGGCAGGGTTACTTCAGTTGACATGGTGACAATTGCTCCTTCGCGGACCTGGAGTGTTCTCCCGGGCAACACTATCCCCTGTCAGGAGTGCATGTGCAGTGGACTGCCCGCCAGTTTCAGGTTCGCCTCGGCCAGAGCCTCGGACAGGGTGGGGTGGGGATGGACGATGTCGCGAAGGTCCTCGGGTGTGGCGCCCCAGCCCACCAGGAGCGCCCCTTCTGCGATGAGTTCCGCCACGTCGTCCCCGACCACGTGTACGCCCACGATCTCGGCACCGCTGCGCCGGATCACGCGCACGAGTCCTGTCTCGCGCTCGCCGGGCGTCCGGGACATCAACGCCCGGCCGTTGCCGCGCAGCGGGTAGTCCGCCACCTCGACGCCGCCGTCCGCCTCGGCCTGGGCCGTTGTGAGCCCCACGGATGCCACCTGCGGGTGGGAATAAGTGATGCGGGCGATGCTGCTGTCGACGCCCAGGGTGGGCCTGGAGGCGTGTTTCCCCTGGGTGTGGGCAATGTGTTCGGCCAGGAAGAGGCCATGGGCGTAGCCGCGGTGGGCGAGCTGTGGGCCGCTGACCACATCGCCGGCCGCGTACACGCCCTTCACGTTCGTGCGGAGTGCGCTGTCCACGCTGATGTGCGCCCCGGCGCGCCTGACACCTGCCTCGTCGAGGCCGATGCCCTCCAGCATGGGACGCCGCCCGGCTGCCACCAGCAGTACGTCGGCCTCGAGCACGTCACCGCCGAGTTCCACGCGCACCCCGGTGTCGGTGGCGTGGGCGGCGGAGATGGGGGAGGACACACGCACGTCCACGCCGCGCTTCGTGAGGGCTGCGTGGAGAATCCTGACCAGGTCCGGTTCCTCGGTGGGCAGCAGCGAGGGGGTCGCCTCCACGAGTGTCACGGCGACGCCGAGGTCGGACCACATCGACGCGAACTCGACCCCGATGACCCCGCCCCCCAGCACGACGGCACGCTCCGGCAACCTCGAGAGCTGCAGGGCATCCCAACTCGTCAGGATGCGGCTGCCGTCCACGGCCAGCCCGAGGGTGATGGGTTCGGCGCCCGTGGCGATCACCACGGCACGGCCGCGCAGCACGGACCCGTCCACGTCGATGCCGGGGCCCCGCTGGTCCGTCACGAGGGTGCCGCGGGCGCTGACCAGCTTGATGCCACGCGACGCGATCAGCCCTTGCAAGCCCTTGTGCAGTTGGCCCACGACCCCGTTGGCGTAGCCCAGGATCGCGGCGGCGTCCACGTCGCCCAGCTCGGCGCCGATGCCGAACGCGGGCGCCGACATGACCGTCTTGCGGACCTTGGCAGCCTGCAGCCAGCTCTTGGTGGGGATGCAGCCACGGTGGAGGCACGTGCCGCCCACGGGCCCCTCGTCGACGAGCGCCACCGACAGGCCCAGCTGCGCGGCGCGCAGGGCACAGGCGTAACCGGCCGATCCAGCACCGAGGATGACGACGTCGAATTCCTGACTCATGGAAGTCAGTCTGTCACGGGCCCATTTCGCGCGCCGGGCACCGCGAGTGCGCAGGTCGACCGATGAGCGGCGTTGCGGGTGTCCCATGAGGGCCAAGCGCCCTGTCAACCGCTAGTCTCGTGCCCGGGTCGCCCGACCCGCACCCCACGCATCCCCTCCAGGAGTCCCAGCAACGTGAATCTCTTCAAGAAGGTTGGCTCGCTCACGAGCGCCACCGCACTGGCCGGCCTCGCCGTGTTTGCAGGCGCCGTCGGCGTCGCCAATGCCGCCCCTGTCACCCTCGTCATCGACGCCGACTACCTGGCGCCCGGCGAAATCGCCACGGTCACCGTCGATGGCTGTGCCGTCGGCTCAACCCTGGCGTTGATGATCAATGGCGACTCGTCGTTGAGCGAGTTGGTGGGTGAGGGCGACCTCCCCTACACGGCTGGCTTCGCCCATGACGAACTCGAACCCGGCACGGTGGAGTTCTCCGCCACCTGCACGCCAGCAGAAGGATCCGGGGAGGCCGTCTCCTCCTCGAGTGACTCCGTGCAGGTGTTCGGCGTCAGCTACATCGAGGCCGAGCCCGACACCTTCCACACGGGGGAGACCGTCAGTATCACCGCCGGCGACTTCCTTCCCGGCACGGACGTGACCCTCGACGTCATCCCGGCGGGTTCCGAGACCTCCGTGTACTCGACCGCGCTCGGTTCCGCTGACGAGGACTTCTCCGTCACCGGCCGGGTCGTCTTCCCCGAGGACCTCGAGTGCGGCACCTACACCGTGGAAATCTCCGGAGGCGAGGACGTCGTCTCCGCCGAACTGAGCATCTGCGGCGCACCCACTCCCGAGCCCAGTCCGTCCCCGTCGGTCTCGGCCTCCGTCACCCCGACGGTGAGCCCGTCCACGTCGGTGCAGCCGACCGTCACGGCGTCGCCGTCACGGCCGACCAACCCCGGCCTGCCGTCCACCGGCCACTGACACCAAGCCCCTCGCGGCACCACCATCCCCGTCCTGCCCCGGCAGGGCGGGGATGTCTGCGTGTGCCCCCCCGTGCGGTCCACCGCGGGACCACGGCATACTGGTGGGCGTGGGTTGGTTCAGCAGAAAAAAGCAGCAGGCGCAGGTGGCACGGGAAGCCCGTGAAGTTCCGGATGTTCTCCGCGACCACCTGTCGGGTTTCGTGACCACACGGCGTGGCGTGGAGGCGTGGCTCGAGCAGCCCACAAGCTTCAACAAACCGTCGATACTGCTCGTTGCTGCCGATGGCGAGTTCACGCGTCGCGCCATCCCCTCCATTGACTACGGCTACGACTTCGCCGCCGGTCACGACATCCCCGCCTACGACGCGGGTGTGGTGCCGTACCCCAGAAGGATGCGCGAGTACGGGGTCCGTCACAGGGGTTGACGCTGACGGACCCGCACTCAGAATGCCCGGGTCAGATCGCCAGTTGACGGGCGAGCGCCACGAGCGTGCGCACCGCCACACCCGTGCCGCCCTTGGGCGTGCAGCCGTAGGCGGCGTCCTCGTTGTTGGCGGGACCAGCGATGTCCAGGTGGCCCCAGGCCACGCCCGCGGGCACGAACCGCTGGAGGAATGCGCCAGCCGCCAGTGCGCCTCCGTAGCGGTTCTTGCCGCCGGAGCGCATGTCGGCAACCGAGGACTCCAGCTGTGAACGGATTTCGTCGGTGATGGGCAGCTGCCAGAACTCCTCGCCGCCCGCCTCCGCCGCGTCGAGCAGCCTATCGGCCGTCTCGTCGTCACTGGCCATGAGGCCGCCCACGCGCATGCCCAGGGCCACCATGCAGGCGCCCGTGAGGGTGGCGACATCGACGATCAACTCAGGCTGGTCCAGCGCCGCACGGGCGATGGCGTCGGCCATCACGAGGCGGCCCTCGGCGTCGGTGTTGTAGTTCTCCACGGTCTGGCCGTCGAACATGGTCATGACGTCGCCGGAGCGATACGAGGTGCCGGACGGCATGTTCTCGGCCATGGCGGCGTACGCCGTGACCTTGACCTTCAGCCCCAGGGCGGCGATGGCGCGCACCGCCGAAATGACGGCCGCGGCACCGGACATGTCGTACTTCATGCCGGCCATCTGGCCCGCCGGCTTGATGTCGAGGCCGCCGGAGTCGAAGGTGATGCCCTTGCCCACCAGCGCAAGGTGGAAGGTGGCGCCCCGGGGCGCGTACTGCATCCGCACCAGCCTCGGCCGGTTGGCAGAGCCCCCGCCGACGGCCATGATTCCGCCGTAGCCGCCCTTCTCCAGCGCCTTGTCGTCGAGCACCTCGACGGAGACGCGCTCGTCGCGCAGGCTTGCCCTGGCGGCCTCGGCGAAGACGGCCGGTGTCAGCAGGTTGGGCGGGGTGTTCGTCCAGTCACGGGCCTGGCATACGGCGTCGGCCACCACGCGGGCGGCTTCAAGTGCGCCGCGCACGTCGGTGCGGCCGGCCGCGACGACGGCGATGGAGGCGATCCTCGGGGAACGAGGGAGGCTGGAGAACTTCTCCGGCTCGTAGGCGCCGAGGATGGCCCCCTCGGCGGCGGCCTGCACCAGTTCCGGTCCCGCCAGCTCCAGCGACACGGCGACGCGCAGACCCGTCGCATCGGGGATCTGTGAAGCCGTGCGGAGGGCGGCGCCGACAGCGCGGCGCAGCTGGTCAGGGGTCACGTCGGCGTCGCCGAGCCCCACGATCACCACGCGCTGGTTCGCGGGCGGCAGGAGCACGGTGGATTCCAGCTTCGTGGCGGCACCCAGGGCCAGGGCCAGGGCCCGCAGCGGGGTGCCGAACGCCTTCTGGTACGACTTCTCGAGGTCGCCGGTGGCGCCCACGAGAGTCGGCTCCCCGCCGACCGCAGTGAGGCCCAGGACGACGATGTCGGCGTCGCGCTCAATGTTCTTCGACAGGCTGAGGTTCGCGTTGTTTCGAGTCACGGCTTCACCCTACCCACAGGGTTGCCGGTTGGGGGTTCAGGGGTGCGACGGGTAGTTTGGCCACCGTGACGAGACGGGTGGCGCTGTGGGCGTTCGTGATGGCCGCGTTGGCGCTGACCGTGTGGGGGATTGCGACGTGGGTGTCGCCCTCCACCCAGTGCCGGGGGCAGGAGATGGGGCCCGGCGACGTGTGCACCTACTCCAGTTACACGGATGTGGAGACCACCCGCACCCAGACCTACGAGCAGCGGGTGGCAGCGGCCCGGCAGTCGGCGCCGGTGGTGGTGGTCCTGGGGCTCGCGGCCACGGGGTTCGGTGTGGCCGTGGCGCTGCGAAGGCGGCCCGGGGCGACGTCTCCTCAGGCGTCCAGCGACATCGGCCCGTAGACCAGCCGATCCTCCTCGAAGAGGGACACGTCGCCGACGCCCCCCTCCATGAGGTCATCGAAGAACGACGAGAGCCACTCCTCCGCCCGCTCCTGGTCCTCGAAGCGGGGGAGGAGACCGGCCTTCCCCAGCTCCGAGGCGGAGTAGGCGCCGGAACCCGGCTTCCACCAGTACGCCATCAGATGGATGCTCCCCGGACCACGCGCGGGCCGGGGCGGCGGAAGCGCCTCACCATGAGCGTGCGGTTGAACATGTACATCAGAAGGCCGCGCTTGCTGGCGTTGGGGACGCGCTCCGCCAGGACCTTCTTGAACCCTGACCACATGATGGCGGTGTTGATGAAGGAC
>JBDSRF010000012.1:0-6485 GCA_039929445.1 Arachnia sp.
CCTGCACGGCATCGAACACCGGCAGGGAGATCAGCCGGAACGTCGACCCGTGGCCCAGTTCCGAGGCGGAGCGTTTCCACCGCGGAATCGCGTGCTGCGTCGTCGTGCTGGCCATGCTGTGGCCCGCCATCACCTTTTTCACAGCCGAGGGTGTCCTGGAGCACGTGATGCTTGCGGCCGTCCTGGTGGTGGTGGTGCTGGGAAGCGTGCCGTTGTGGTCCCACCTGCGCCACAGTCGCCCCAACTTCCCCATCCACGTCCAGGTGCAGGACCTCGACGAAACCGTGGCGCAGCAGCAGGCGCTGGCGGCGACGGTGCGCCAACGCCGGTCCATGTACGGCAGCGACGGCGAGGAGGGCAGGCAGGCCCTCGCACCGGCCACGCCACTGCCGATGCCACGGGTCCGATACGCCAGCGACGCTCGATCGAAGCCGATCGAGGAGTACCAGCCGGGGTTCCCCGTCCGAGGGGTCCGGCGGACGAGGAGCAATTCATGAACCCGTGGGCCATCACAGCCATCGTCGTGGCGGTTGTCCTGTTCGCGCTGTTCGCGGCGTCCATCCGTGTGTTGAAGGAGTACGAGCGAGGCGTGGCCTTCCGGCTCGGACGGTTGCGGGAACCGCTGCAGCCCGGTGTGCGCCTGCTCGTCCCCATCGTCGATTCCCTGGTGCGCGTCGACCTCCGTGTCGTGACACTGACCATCCCCCCGCAGGAGGTGATCACCAAGGACAACGTTCCGGCGCGGGTCAACGCCGTGGTCATGTTCCAGGTCACAGACCCGGTCCAGTCGGTGATGGCCGTGGAGAACCACGCCATGGCGACGTCCCAGATCGCGCAGACCACGCTGCGCTCCGTCGTCGGCAGGGCAGACCTCGACACCCTGCTGGCTCACCGCGCCGACCTCAACGAGGACCTCGCGCGCAGCATCGACAGCCAGACCCGGCCATGGGGCGTGCAGGTCAACGTCGTCGAAATCAAGGACGTCGAGATCCCGCAGGCCATGCAACGCGCCATGGCACGCGAGGCGGAGGCAGAGCGTGAGCGGCGCGCCAAGGTCATCAACGCACACGGTGAGCTGCAGGCGTCCGAGGAACTGGCGCAGGCCGCCGAGATCCTGGGTCGTGCGCCTGCCTCGCTACAACTCCGGTACCTGCAGACGCTGCTCGAACTGGGTGCCGATCAGAACTCAACCGTGGTGTTCCCCCTGCCCATGGACATCATCGGGCCGTTCCTCCAGAAGGCGCCGGAAATCCTGTCCAAACTCACCACCAGCCAGCCGCCCGAACCCCGACGCGACGGCACCCTGTACGACGGGATGGAGACACACCCCCTCGGTGATGCCCCCGCGAGGAACAGCCACGGAGAGAGGGCCAGTCATGACTGAGTTCACACCCACAGGCCCCGCCCGTCCCGGTGGTACGCCGGGGGTTCCCATCATGATCCTCGGAGCAGTTCTGACAGTTCTGGGCCCACTCTTCGGGCTGCTGGCAGGCTCCATGGTCGGCTCACCGGACCCGAACTCCACCGGACCGCTGTTCCAGTACTTCATTGGCGGCCTCATGGTGGGCGCCGTGGGCGTTGTCATCATCTACCTCGGCTTCGCGCGCTACAGCAGATGGCGGCGCCGGCAGAGGGATGAAACACGGGCCCGCTGACGCGCCCGGCACCCCGAGCGATACCCTCCGGCGGGTCAACCGGCTGACAAATATTCCGTCACTGTGCGGGTCAGCGTGTCGTCGTCCACGCCGTGCCAACCACCGTGGAGCACCTTGCGGGTCGCATGGGGCATGGCCTCCTCCAACTGGGCCGACCATTCCAGCAAACTCGCCGCCGTGTGGTCGCTGGCCATCAGGAGCGTCGGCGTCCTCACACCCGCGAAGCGCTGCGGTGGCGTGCCCGGCAGGAACGTCAGTTCGTGGACGATCGTGCGCGTGTTCTCCAGGTCCTCCGCGCTGGGCTTGAACCCAGCGACGATCTCCTCCGGTACCCCCACCACCTGGGTGTCGAACCAGTGGCGCGCATCCGCGAGGTTCACGTCGATGCGGCGCTGGGCCTCGTCGCGCATGGCAAGTCCGGGATCGCTCTCGTGGTTCAGCGGAGGTTCCAGGAGTGCCAGCCGCCGGATGGCGGTTCCCGCCTCCGCCGCCAACAGGGCCAGCGTCGCGCCTGAAGAAAACCCGTACACATCGACGGGGCCGTCCGCCAGCGAGATGACGGCCGCAAGGTCCTCGAATTCTCGCTCGACGGCGTATGGCGCTGTGGTGCCACTCAGCCCTGTTCCGCGTCGGTCGTAGGTGTAGACCGTGAAATGTTCGGCGAGCGCGGATGCGAGCGTCGGCTGGGGCGTCCCGGCACGCGACGTGGCCACGCAGTGGACCATCACGAGGGCCGGGCCGGCGCCCTGCCTGCTCCAGCTGATGCTCGTGCCGTCGGCGGATGCGACGGTGTCGCTGGTGACGGGCGGGTCTTCTGACATGGCGTGGTCTCCTCGCTTGGAACCGTCCCGCGCGTCGTCGCAGGAGGCGTGCCTCAACCGTGAAATCGTACTCCCGGCCACGGTCGCCCGAGGCGGTTGCTTCACTCCACACCTGGTGGGTGCCCCCATCCGTCGAAGCTGGCCCGCAGCGGACCCTGCCCGGTTAGCGTGGATAGTGAAGACCACTGGTGAAAGGAATGGCCATGACCACATCGAACGCGGCTCCGCCCGTCGTGTCGCGGGGCGAGTACAACAGGCTGCTTGCGCAGCAGGTGGAGGTGGAGAAGGAACTCACACGCTTCGGCGACAGGGTGGCTGCCCGCCGCCGCCGGCTCCCCATGACCCCCATGGACGACTATCTCTTCGACGGCACGGACGGGCCTGTCCGCCTCATCGAGCTGTTCGGGGAGCACCGGCAGTTGGTCCTGCAGACGTTCATGTTCCACCCCGAGTGGAACGAAGGATGCCCCAGTTGCACATGGGGGACCAAGAACATGCCCCGCGACCTCGTCGAGTTGCTGGCGCCCAATGACATCGCTTTCGCGCTGGTGTCGAGGGCCCCGGTGGAGAAGCTCCAGGAGTGGCGCACCGAGCAGGGTTGGGAGCATCTCACGTGGGTGTCCTCGTCCGGCAACACCTTCAACGCGGACTGGGGGTGGACGGTCGATGGACAGGACCAGCCCGGTTACTCATACCTGTTGCGCACAGACGACGGCATCTTCCTCACCTACCGCACCGATCGTCGCGGCACGGAGGCCATCATGCCGGTGGCCGCGATCTGGGACCGGACCGTCTACGGCAGGCAGCAGGATTTCGAGGACAGCCCGGAGGGCTGGCCCCAGGCACCCACTTACGCCTGACCCGGGCGTCCCTTCCCCGTGCAAAGCCTCTGACCCTGCATGAGTGGAGGATGGTTCCGTGATGCACGAGGGCCAGGTCGAGGTGGACGAAGGGTCGCTGGCGGCAGCCATGGACCGCCAGTTCCCTGAGTACGCCGGACTCCCCGTACGCCGCGTGGACTCCGCCGGGACCGTCGTCGCGCCCTTCCGGGTGGGCGACCATCTGCTCGCACGTGTCCCCCTGGTCCCCGAGGACTCTCAGGAAGCCCGCGCCCGCCTCCACCTCGAACAGGCCCACGCCCGCCACCTGCGCGGCCGGCTGCCCGTTGAGGTTCCCTCCCCCGTCGGTGTGGGTGAACCGTTCCCCGGCTATCCGGGGACCTGGTCCTTGTGGACGTGGCTTGAGGGCGTCTCGCTCGACCATGCACCGGCCGCGGATCCTGTACGTATGGCCCGCGGTGTGGGGGGCCTCATCCGGGCGCACCAGAGCATGCCCACTGGCGGACGATCGTGGAACGGGGCCGGTCGGGGCGGCACGCCACTGCAGGATTCGGAGTGGGTGCGCTCTTCGATCGCCAAGTCGTCCCACCTCGTCGACGCAGCCCGGGTGACGGCAGCCTGGGAGCGGGCGCTGAGGGCGGATCCCCATCCCGGTGCAGCCGTCTACATCCACGGCGATCCGATGCCCGGCAATCTTCTGGTGCGCGATGGCCGTCTGACCGGGATGGTGGACGTCTCGGTCCCCGTCTTCGGGGATCCGGCCGCCGACCTGCAGCCCGCGTGGGTGCTCTTCGATGAGCCCGCCAGGAGCGTGTTCCTGGAAGCGGTGGGACTGAGCGATGCGGCCCACGAACGGGGACGCGGCTGGGCGCTGGAGATGGCGATCGGCGGGCTCCACTACTACGAGCACACCAACCCCGTGTTCTTCCATCAGGCCGCCGGTACCCTACGGAGGCTCCTGGAGCAGAAGACGTGATCATGCCCGATGAGCACGGCATATCCGTTCCCACGGCTGCCCGTTCTCGCCATACTGGATTTCGTGACGACTGAGATCGATGCCTTCATCGAGGCGCTGGGCGAGGGGTGGCAGCGCCAGGCGTGCTCGCGACTGCTCGACGACATTCGCGACGTTGCGGACCTCACCGAACACATCAAGTGGGGGAACCCCTACTTCGACCTCGACGGCGCCGCAGTCACCAAATGGTTCTGCGCCAAGGAGTGGGTCAACGTCTACTTCTTCCGCGGGCGGGAACTCCCCGACCCTCACGGCCTGTTCGAGGAGAGTACGAACAGCAGGATGCTCACCGTCAAGGTGAAGCCGGACGACACCCTCGACCGCTCCGCGTTCAGAGATCTCGTACGCTCTGCAACTGCCCTGGCTGGGGCACGGCGCGATCCCGACGCCCCGAGGCCAGCAACCCGATGACCAGCGCAACACCCCAACCCAGGAACAGCGGGTCCCACATCCAGGCGTGGCCGATCATTCCGGGACGGTCGTAACCCGCCGACGGCTGGATCAGCCCCGAGAGGACGAGGTTGCCCACCACTGTGTTGAGCCCTCCCCACAGGATCAGGACCGAGGCCCCCACCCAGCACGCGGCGCGCGTGAGCCGATGCGCCGGCCAACCCCGAAGGAAAAGGGCCAGCGGCGTCACCGCGGCCACCAGTTTCACGACACCCACAGGGAACAGAATCCACTCCCGCCCCTCGAACGTCTGCAGTAGTCCGCTACCCAGGGACCACAGCAACCATGTGCCACCCACCGCCCAGAAGAGGCTGAAACCGGCGTGGATGACGCCGAACATGCCGGCCGCGACGAACGCCGCATGTCCGGGTGTGCGTCGTTGGGAGCTGCTGCGCGGGTGCATCTCCCCATCCTCGGGGACTTCGGGCCGCAGCAACATCCGGCGCATCCCCGGTGTGACCCTGAAGAGGCATCCCGGGAAATCCACGTGGGCCAGCGGCTAGCGTGGAGCAGGGCTGCGCCCCGGTGTGACGGCGAAGCTTCCTACGGATCGCAGTGGCCGGAACCCGAAGGGATGGCGAGGAGCGCGGAGTGAGTCGAGCAGGGGCCGGAACCAGCGGTGACGTTTCAGCGCTCACCCTCGTCGGCGTTGGGCTGGGGGTGGGCGTGATGTCGGGCCTCCTCGGTGTCGGCGGAGGAATCGTCCTGGTCCCCGCGCTTGTCCTGCTGCTGAGTTTCCATCAGAAACGCGCCCAGTCGACGTCTCTGGCGGCCATAGTCCTGACGGCGCTCTCGGGGCCGTGTCCTACGGGTTGGTCGGTGACGTCAGGCTGCTTCCCGCCGCGATCGTGGCGGTGGGTGGTCTCGTGGGTGCCGTCATCGGAGGCTGGCTGCTGCGGCGGCTGTCCGAGAATCAGGTCCGCTACGTCTTCGCCGTCCTCATGGTTGGCGTCGCCGTGCGACTTCTGTGGCCAACAGCCATGGCGCCGGTCACCAAGGCGGTCGCCGGAGCCGAGCCGCTCATCGTCGGCGGCTACCTGCTCACCGGCCTGGCCATGGGCGTTCTTTCGGCGTTGTTGGGCGTGGGTGGAGGCGTCATCCTGGTGCCCGCGTTCATGCTCATCTTCGGGCTGTCCCAACATGAGGCACAGGGAACGTCCCTGGCCGTGATGGTGCCGGTCTCACTGATGGGGGCCTGGCGCAACGCCCGTCACGGCTACACGGACTGGCGCGCAGGCGCATGGCTCGGAGCCGGCGGGGTTGCAGGCGCACCCATCGGAGCAGCCCTCGCCCTCGTCCTTCCACCCGAGTGGATGTCCCGAGTCTTCGCCGTCTTCCTCGTCTTCTCGGCCGTCCAGCTCATTCGGCGTGCAAGGGCACAGGGGCAGCAGGGAGGGTGAAGGACACTTCACCGGTCCCCGTCCCCCACGCCGGACGAGGTCCGCGTCGGGCGGGCCTGACCCAACCGGCCCCGGGCTGGGACAGACTGCAACCATGACGGTATCCAGGCAACACCCGGACCAGTCGGCGAAGGTGTGTTCGACACCCCCATCGGCCGCAAGGCGAAGGTGCGCCTCTACGACTAGGTGTGTTTCGGCCTCGGCACCCTGCTCACCGTCGCCCTCTCCTCGCCCAAAGCCACCGAATGGACAAACCGATGACGAGCCCGCCGCGCAGCCCCACCGGCCAGCCACAACGATCCGTC
>JBDSRF010000013.1:0-3419 GCA_039929445.1 Arachnia sp.
GGCGACGCGTTCCGTCCCGCGCCGCCGGCCGCCCAGTCGGGCTGAGGCGCGCTAGAAGACGCGGCGGCGGCTGCCGCCGATCGGGACCAGGTTCAGGATGAGCCCGATGACAACCAGCGCGATGCCAATGGTCCACAGGATGCTCAAGCTCTTCACGAGGAGGCCGATGATGATCAGGATGACTCCGAGAGTGATCATGATTTCTCCTTTCTGCCCGCAGCGCGGGCGATTGCCTTTTCAACAATCACAATGCTAGCGCGGAATGGGTCATTGAGATCCCGTATTTGGAGCCCGACACGCGGATGGATTGGGTATCACGCGTGAAGGGAAAGCAACGGGAGGCCGCATCACACCCCTGTGGGTGAGATGTTTCGCGGGGGCCAAGTCAGGCGGAGCGCCAATAATCGTTGGCCGCCGCCACTGTCTGGAAGTTCAGCGCCACCACGTGGGAGGCCGCCGTCAGTCCGTCCGCGTCATTGGCGTACTCGGGGCGCAACCTCTTGAGTACTTCCATGTCCGGCTGCGTGTATTTCACACCCATCCGCGACAGTTTGATGGCGAGTTCGAAGCCCTCCTCAGGGGTGGAAGTCGTCAGTGTGGTCAACCAGTTGTCCATGCCATTCTCCTTCTCGTCGGCGCACGAGTTCGTCCTCGCCCGCCACAGACTGTTCATGAATGCATCGGTCCAGACTGTCACCCGGCGCCGTGTACCAATGGGTAGACCGGTCAGAAGTGCGCCAGGTTGACCGGCGGAAGGTCCGTTGCCAGCATCCTTGAGAGGGTGCGAACGGCGTCCGGCTCCCCGGTCACGCGGCCCGCGAGGGCCAACGTCTCGGCGGTGCGGTCCCCGAGCCACATGCTGGCCAGCGCATCAACACCCACGCTCACACCGGCCTTGATGTCGGTGCGCTCCGCGGTGCCGCGACCGCCCCGCACCGTGAACTGCCACGTTCCGTCGCAGAAACCCAGGGGGTCAACGACGTGGACGGTGACATCACCGTCGGCGTCGAACCCGCGTTCGGACGTGGCGGTCTCGAGGTCCAGCAGTCGCAGCCACACGGCGTCGCCGCCGCCGGTGATCCCGGCGGCCCACGGATCGACGAGGGCCATGGGCAGCGGGTCGCCCGGGTGCGAACTGTCGTAGGTGAGCTTCTCCACAAGATCGATGCCCGCCAGACAACGCCACAGCGCACGGTCGATGGCTGGGTCGGGGGAGCAGACCTGCATCACCGACGCCGTCACGGGCGACGTCTCCCATCCTTTGTGCTTGAACACGGCGAACCCGTCGGGCTGGCCGTCAGCGGCGAAGTGCACCGCCGCCCGCAGGCTCCGCGAGGGTCCCTCATCAGCCCGGTCCCACGCGCCCGTCTGGGTGAGGAAGTGCCCGTGCACGCGACCGTGCGCCCCGCGGTACCGCTCCTGGTGGGAGAGCGTGATGCGGTCGAAGTGAGGCTGCAGGAAGGTCGGGTGCACGAACTCAATGTGTCCTTCGGCGACCACCACGTCGTCGCGAAGCCGGAAGCGTGCGGTGTCGATGGTCAGATCCATCTGCCGGGTGGCGACGCCGAAACCGTACCGGCCGTAGATGGTGGCCTCGCTGGCGGACAGCACTGCGCACCCCAGGCCCTGATCCCGTGCGGCGCCGAGGTGGCGTCGCATCATCTCGCTGAGCAGGCCGCGGCGGCGGTGACTGGGGATCACGGCGATGGTGTTGATGACGAGGCAGGGGACAATCCCTGCACCGGCGTTGAGTGTGTACGGGGCGCTCGCGAAGGCGCCCACCGGCTGACGGCCATCGAGGCCCGGCCCCACCGTCGTCACCATGCCGAGTGTGGCGTCGTCCCGCCTGCGATGGCTGCGGTACGTGCCCACGGAGGCCTCGCCCGCGCGGCGATCGAGGAAGCCGAAGTCGAAGATGTCGAGGTAGGCGGCCCAGCGCGGGTCGTCGTCGGGGGCGTCGAGGGGGAGTACCTCATAGCGGTAGGGCTCGTCCATGGGTGCCAGCGTATGCCCCGATCGTGCGCAATCCTTCCGGGCCGGCGGGCGCCGGGGCATGATGTTGTCCACGAGCACGAAGGGGGACTTGACCACATGCCGAAGTATCGCGTTATCAACGAGATTGTTGCCTCGCTGGCGAAGCAACCCGCAGTGGAGGGCATTGCGGCCGCGCTGGATCCGGTGGCGGACGGACTTGAAGGGCACCGTGAGCTGTACGACACCCTGACCGGTGAGTCGCTCACGGGCCACCCCATACATCCGGCACTGGTGCATTTCCCCATCGGCGTCACCATGGCGGCGGCCGCCCTCGAGGTGGTGGGGTGGGGCAGGTTCGCGGCGGCGACCACGATCCTCACGGGCATCACCGTGGCCACGGCAGTCCCGACTGCGGTCACGGGCATCGCCGAATGGACGAGGGGCCGCCCCGATCACCGTCAGCGGCGGGTCGGTGCGCTGCACGCAGCTGCAGCGGCGACGGGCACCACCCTGGCCACCCTCTCCCTGGTCTCCCGGCTCACCGGGCGTCACGGCATCGGCCGTGCGCTCCTGTTCGGCGCCGCCGGGGCCTACGGCGCGGCGGGTTTCATCGGCGGAGACCTCGTCTACGGACGGGACCTCGTGCCGGAGACGGGCCGCCAAGAGTCGTCGGACTGATTGGTGTTCGGAGCGGCGACACCCGCCCAGGTGGAGGTGGACGGGCGTCAGGTCCGCGTCACGAATGTGGAGAAGGTGCTGTATCCGGCCACCGGCACAACCAAGGGTGAGGTGATCGCCTACTACCACCACGTTTCGCCGTGGATGTTGCCCCACGTCACGGGGCGTCCAGCCACCCGCAAGCGGTGGCCGAACGGTGTCGGGACCGGACCCGAAGCCGATGGTGCGTTCTTCCAGAAGGGCTTGGATCATCGCTCCACCCCGGACTGGGTCGCCACGGCGGTGCTGGAGCATGACGACGGACCCAAGACCTACCCGCTCATCAACAACGCGGCCACTCTTGTCTGGCTGGCCCAACTGGCGGCGCTGGAACTGCACGTACCCCAGTGGTGCTTTGACCCGGACGGCACACGGCAGCAACCGGACAGGCTCGTCCTGGACCTGGATCCCGGGCCGGGGGCCACCATGGGCCAGTGCGTCGAACTGGCACACCTCATCAAGGAGGTCCTGCACGGGGCCGGCATGACGTGCCACCCCGTCACCTCGGGTAGCAAGGGCATCCACTTGTATTCCCCGCTGGACGGTTCCCTGACCAGTGAGGCCGCCTCGGAGTTCGCGCACCAACTCGCACGCTCCCTCGAGGGCATGCGCCCAGACCTCGTCGTCAGTGAGATGAAGAAGAGTGCACGAGAAGGCAAGGTGCTACTCGACTGGAGCCAGAACAATGGCAACAAGACCACGATCGCCCCCTACTCCCTGCGGGGGCG
>JBDSRF010000014.1:0-9559 GCA_039929445.1 Arachnia sp.
CGCTGAAGTCGTTCGTCATCCGACCGGCGCCGCAGTACCAGGCCACGGCGTCCCGGATCGGCTCCCAGATCCGGCGTTCCCGCAGCAACGGCTCCGCCAGGAGGAGTGAGGACGCCCAGCCGAGGTACTGGTAGCCGACATGATGGATGGTGCCCTGCGCGCTCCCGAGACCCCACCCCTGGTCCTGCAGGTGGGCGGTCAGTCGCAGGTACATGTCTGCCGTACGGTCGGCGGCAGCCGTGTCGCCGGCCGCGACGGCGCTGTCCCAGGCGCGGGCCACCGCGAGTGTCACGTCGCAGACGCTCAGCATCGGCACGATGGCGGCCGTCGCCGTGAGTGATGCCAGGAGATCGCGGGGGAGGACGGCGCTTTGGAAGCCGTCCACGAGGGAGCCCGGTCCCGCGGGCACGAGGGCGGTACCGGTGGCGTCCGGGTCCGCGAGTTGGGGGATGCCCAGCTCCATGAGCCGGGATTCCAGCGCGTCCACGTCGGCCTCGGTGAGGGGATGCGCACCTCTCAGGCGGACAAGCAGTCGCGACCGTACGGTCGCGGCGGCCTCGATCTCCCCGGGGGTGGCCGGGGAGGTGTCGAAGCCGGGACCCGAGAGTTGCCGCCAGTAGTCGACCAGGCCCAGCCAGTGGTAGTTGTCGTTGGTGGTGATGCTCCGCTGGATCTCCGGCACCTGGAAGTCCGGTGTGGCGTTGTCGGGACGCATGGGGATGTTCTTGGCCAACTGGTCGATCCACAGCCGCCCGTTCCTGGCCGGCGCCGTGAACGTGATGCGGTCCATGCCCTGGGCGGGTGTGCCGACGGTGTCGTAGCCGTACCGGACCCAGCAGGTGCGCCAGCCGCGGAAGTTGAGCCGGAACGAGAAGCTGCAGTCGGTGCGCTCGCCCCGGCCGAACTCCACCAGCATGGATTCGTTGACGGGTGTCTCGTTGTACACCCACATGCTGAACATCGGCACCACACCCATGAGCGACTGGTCGAGACCGGGCTCGTAGTCGCTGGCGACGAACTTCAGATCACCCTCGACGCGCAACTGGGCGTTGGGTGCGTGGTCCCACTGCAGGCAGTGGTCGCCGAGTTTGGCGTGTGTCGCGCTCAGTGACAGGCGGCTTCCCGGTGCCGTGGTGACACCGGGTGGGATCGCGATCTCCAGCAGGAGGATGGGCGGATCGAGGGCCAGCAGTTGGGTCTCGATCTCGGCCAGGGTGCCGGTGGCGCCTCGCATGACTATGAGCTCCGCATCTGTTGGGCCACCGGGCGGGGTGCTTCGGTGGCGGGGACGGCCATGCTGGTGGCCGACGTTGATCTGGCGTCTGCTGTGGGAGCGGCGGCTGCGGCCCCGCCCTTCGGGGGATGGGACCGCAGCACAACTCATCGGGGCAACAGGTCAGTTGCCGGTGTGGGGCAGCCCGGGCCGACCCGGTCGCGTTGCGCTCGGACGCGACGTGGGCCGGGATGTTCCCGTGGGGCGGGTGGTCGGGGACTGGGTGGGGGACGGCGTCACGGTGCTGCTCGACGTCGACGTGGGGGACTGCGTCGGGGAGGGCGACCCCGACGGGCTGGCCGACGGCGACCCGGACGGGCTGGCCGACGGCTCAGGGGTGGGGGTGCCCGTGGGCTGCACCTCTTCCCGAACGAGCTGGAACTCGACGGTGGCCGCGTTCTGGGTGGTCACCGTCACACGGGTGTCGTTGCCTTCCGGCTCCAGCATGACCCCGCTCAGTGCTCGCGCCCTCGAGAGCGGGGCGGTCCACAGTCCGCGCAGGACCACACTGATGTTGGTCTGCGGGCTCGGGTTGATCCTCCAGGGGCGGGAGTAGCTGGAGAACTCGCCCGTGTAGTTGCCGTCCTCGTCGTACTGGTCGGGGTCCTTGCCCTCGTAGAGGTGGAGGTCGGGGTCCGTGATGGAGAGCGAGACGGTCTCGTCGCCTGCGTGCATCAGGACCAGGCAGGCGCGGGTGGCCCGCTTGACGACGGAGGCGTCGACGAGGTCCGTGTCGGCCTCGAACAGCACGTGTGCCATCACGCCCGAGGCACGATCAGCCACCACATGGGCGACCTTGTCCCGCTGGGTCACGACGTAGGGCCTCTCGTCCCCGGCCATCGCTGTGGCGAATGCCTCGGTGCCCTCCTTGCCGGCCCCCACGAGCAGCGCGTAGTCGTAGCCCGCGTCCTTGGGCTTGGTGCCGTGGTCAATCCAACCCAGCGCCATGTTGAGGGTGGCGCCCTCGGACACCCCGTCCTGGTTCGGGCAGGTCTGCGGCGCGGTACGCGCAGTCATCGCCCCCTGGGAGACGACGTAGCCGTTGCCGGCGGGGTCGGTGGCCCAGTTGTTTCCCTTTGTCAGCGCCTTCGGCTCCGTCATGGTCTCCGGCGTCAGCTGGAACAGAGTGGTGTGTGTGGAGTGGGTACCGTCGTCGTTCTGGATGTCCGATCCCAGCGCGATGACGCGGTCGCCCACCAAGAGGGCGGAGATCCGTGCCTTGTGGGTGGGGTTGAAGTAGGGGTGCTCCTCCAGGTGCATGCCGAACAGCGTCGCGAGACCCGTGAGGCGGCCGGCCCCACCGAAGGGCGACTCGGTCAGCGGGATCTGCTGGATGGTCCCCGTCAGGTCGGCCTTCAGTTCGTCGAAGGGCAACACGATGGTGGTGGCGCCGGGGATGTGGTTCCAGTCGTAGCCGGGCTGGGTCCAGCCGTTTGCCGCGTGCGTGACGATGTTCTGGGCATCGAGTATCGACTGGACCTCGATCTGCCCGTAGAACAGGTAGCGGCCGTACGCGTTGGCCCCGTCGTAGATCTCCGAGGACCACAGGTACCGGTTGAAGCCTCTCACCGAGGCCATCCACTGGTCGTGGCGGGAGGAGCCGAACGCCGCGAAGCCGTACTGCCGATAGCCCTGCGGTGCCGATGCGGGCTCGACGCCCTTGTCGGCGAAGTACTTGTCCTGACCCTTCTGGAAACTGGAGGACGACTCGCGCACAAGGCTCCGGTAAACGGCCGCCATTTCCTCGTCGACGCCGTTGTCGTTGGCGTAGCCGGCCAGCGGGTTACGGCCCAGTAGTGCGAACGCACTGACCAGCCCCTGGATGCCGTCGGTGCCCGTGGGGTGACGCATCGACAGGCCGATGGGCCATTCGTAGGTGTCGGTGATGTCGTTCATGGTGAACATCGCCTGCCGCAGGATGGCCGCCCCGGCTGTCCCGAGCTCGAAGACGGTGCCGGTCACGTCACTGATGACGGGGATGGAGCCGTTGAGCGCGTCGCGGCCGTAGGCGGGGTAGGGACCCATGTGGTGGAAGTAGAAGCCGTCCGGCTTGTAGCCACCGAGGAGGCCCGGTGTGTAGTGGTGGGCGTGGTTGATCCAGTCGCGGAAGGCGCGGAGTCGTCCGATCTGCTTCGTCGAATCACTGGGGGCGAGGCTGCTGGCGAGCAACCCTTCGAGGAGTGTGTTGAGGACGTCCACGAGCCCGGAGCTGTCCGTGCGGATGTCACTGAAGTCGTTGGTGAGCCGGCCCACCCCGCAGTACCAGGCGACGGCATTGCTCACCTGGCCCCAGATTTTCCGTGTCCGGAGCAGCGGCTCGGTCATGAGGAGTGACGACGCCCAACCGCGGTACTGGTACCCGATGTGGTGGATGGTGCCCTGGGCGCTGCCGAGCGCCCAACCCTGGTCGTGCATGTGCGCTTCCAAGCGAAGGAGCATGCTCTCGGCGCGGGTGGCGGCGGCCGCGTCCGTGGCGGTGGTGGCGGTGTCCCAGGTCCGGGCCACCTTGAGGATGAGGTCGCACACCTTGCGCAGGTCCACGATGTTGGCGGCTGCGGTGAGAGCCGGGACAAACTCCGCCGGCAGAACGGCGGTCTGGTAGCCGTTGACGAAGGAGCCCGGCATTGCCGGCACCAGGGCGTCGCCCATGGCGTCGGGGTCAGCGAGCTCGGGGATGCCCAGCGTGGTGAGCTGCGCCTCCAGGGTGGTGAGGGCGTCGCCGGTGATGGCCTGCTTGCTGCGCTCGCGAGTGAGCAGGTTGGTCCGGACGGTCGCCGCATCCTTGGTCTCGGCGGCGGTGGCCGGGGAGTCGTCGAATCCGGGGTCGGACATCTGCTTCCAGTAGTTGTTGAGTCCCAGCCAGTGGTAGTTGTCGCTCTGCTTGATTTCCGGTTGGACCTCAGGCACCTGGAAGTCCGGCGTGGCGTGGTCGGGGCGCATCTCGATGTTCTTGGTCACGAGGTCGATCCACAGCTGCCCGGCGCGCTTGGGTGCCGTGACCGTGATGCGGTCGATGTCCGCCTTGGGGGTACCCACCATGTCGTAGCCGTAGCGGATCCAGCAGGTGCGCCAGCCGCTGAAGTTGAGGTTGAAGCGGAAGTGGGAGTCGACGCGGTCTCCGTTGCCGAACTCCACCACCAGCGCGTCCTCGACGGGCTTTTCGTTGTACACCCAGAAGGAGAACATGGGCACCACGCCCATGAGTGACTGGTCGCCGCCCGGCACGAAGTCGCTGGGGACGTACTTGAGGTCGCCGTCGAACCGGAGCTTCGCCCCGGACGTGTGGTCCCACTGCATGGAGTGGTCACCGCACTTGGCATGGGTCGCGGAGATGGCCAGGGCGCTGCCCGCGTCGGTGGTGACGCCGGCCGGCACGGCTGTTTCAAGGAGGAGGATGGGCGGGTCCAGGGCCAGCATCGCGGCCTCGATCTCCGCAAGGCTGCTGCCCACGGGGAGCGCAACCACTGAGGGTCCGTTCTCCTCCAGTGGGAGGAGGCGGTCTGCGTAAGCCGGCGACAGGCCGACCAGGGGGATGGCGCAGGTGCCGGAGACGGCAGCGCTAGCAAGGAGGAAATTGCGTCGATTGATGCGGCTGATGGACATGAGGATCACTTCCGGTGGGGGGAGGGCATCGGTGCCCGTGTGGGTCGTGGGTCGAGATGTGGGGAGTCAGCTGTTGTGTGGTGGGGCCGGTGCGGCCCGGAGTGGTGGGTGTGCGGCGGCGGCTGCACACCCACCCGGTGCCGCCCTCAGGCGGCCTGTACTTCGGCGTGGGCGCGGAGCCAATCCAGCCCCTCCCACTCTTCGTCGACGGCCTCGAGTTCGTTGATGAGGCGGCGCGCAAGCGCGGCCTCGGTCCCGGGGTCGTCGAGGGGGTTCAGTTCGTACGGGTCACCTTCGCGGCGCAGCAGCATGCTGGTGCACGTGCCGTCGCTCTGGTGCGTGACGACGTACTTCCACTGGTGTGTGAGCAACCCGCGCTCGCTGCTCGGTGCAGCGTCCAGGGGCCAGCGGTAGTACAGGCTGACCTCGTCCTCGTCGAAGGGGTCCTTCCCGAGGATCACCGACGACAGGTCGCGGCCCTGCATCTCCTCGGGGATGACGTCGCCGTGTCCGGCGAGTCCGATGAGGGTGGGGGCGATGTCAACGCTGGACATCATGGCGCGCGACTCGCCACCGGCCACTCCGGGGATGCGCATGAGGCACGGCAGCCGCATGGACTCGCTCCACGGGGTCATCTTGTACATCTCGTCGTGGCTGCCGAGCTGCATGCCGTGGTCGGCGGTGAACACCACGATGGTGTCCTCCGCCAGCCCCAGCCGATCCAAGGCTTCCACGACCCGACCCACCTGGGCATCGATGCATTCGACGGCCGCGAAGTAGAGCGGCGCGATGCGCGCGGCTTCCTTGCCGACGTCGGAGTCGTGGTCCACGTTGCCGCGCACGAGGAGTTCCTGCGGGGTCATGGCCTGGTAGTGCTCCAGCGGTGCGCCCGGCGGCAGTTCCTCGAACGGCTGGTGCGGGGGATTCCAGGACAGGAACACTGCGAACGGACGATCCCTGGGCGTGTTCTCGAGGAACTCGATGGCCACGTCGGTCTCGTACTCCGCCGACCACTGGTCGACGTCGGTGCGCTCCTCCCGGAGGGCACCCTCCACCCAGTAGTGCGGCTTGAGGTGGCGGTCCATGCAGCCGTGGGAGTGCCAGAACTCGAAGCCGAAACGGCGTTCGAATGGCGACCACGCGTCCCAGACCTTGCCGTCCTCGGGACGACGACCCTCGCCGTACAGCTCGTCGTCAGGCAGAACAGGGGGCTCCAGATGCCACTTGCCGATGAGTCCGGTGCGGTATCCACGGTTGAGCAGGACCGACGACCAGGTCGGCAGGTCCTTGAGCCCCACGCCGCCCGGATGTTTGGCGGAGTTGTGCGAGTTGACGTTCATGGGCACCCCGTTGCGGCTGGGGTGTTGCCCGGTCATCAGCATGGCGCGGTGCGGACTGCACACCGGGTAGCAGCTGACGGCCTCCGTGAGTTTCACACTGTTGGCAGCCAGGGCGTCCAGATGCGGGGTGCGCACCGGGTCGTCCTCCAGACACATCGCCCGGAACTGGTCCGAAAGGATGAACAGGATGTTGGGCTGTTTCATGGTCACTTGCCGATGCCGACGGTGAGACCTGCGCTGAGCTTGCTGCCGACGAACAGGTAGAGGATGAGCATGGGCATCACGATGAGAGCGATGCCGGCAAATTCGCCACCCCAGTCGGCGCCGGAGTACGTCTGCTTCTGGATGAACGCAATCAGCGCCACGGGCAGTGTGTACTTGTCGGTGGACTGCAGCAGTGTGATGGCCAGCAAGGTCTCGTTCCAGTGGGAGATCACCTGCAGGATGAAGGCGGTCAGGATGCCGCCCTTGGCCAGTGGCATCGTGATTCGCCACATGGTCCCCCAGGGGCTGGCGCCGTCGAGTGCGGCCGCCTCCTCCACTTCTTCGGGCAGTGAACGGAAGAACCCGACCAGCAGGAACACGGTGAACGGCATGGACATGCCGATGTAGACGATGTTGAGGCCGATGAGGCTGTCCGTCAGGTAGAACTGGTTCAGCATGATGAACAGTGGAATCAGGATGACCTGCGCCGGGATACCCAGACCCAGGATGAAGTAGAAGGTAAGCCCCTCCGTCAGAGGCGTTTTGACGCGGCCCAGGAAGTAGGCGGCGGGGGCTGCCACGACGACGGTCAGGACTGATGAAATGATCGTCGTACTGATGCTGTTCCAGGCGGCGATCCCGAAGTTGCCCGACGTCCATGCTTCGGCGTAGTTCTCCCAGTGCAGCGAATCGGGGAGTCCGAACGGCTGTCCCAGAATGCTGCGGGTGTCGCGGAGCGACTGGATGATGATCCAGGCCAGCATCAGCAGACCAATGGCGACGCTGATCCAGACGATGACGATGCCGACGGTGCGCAGAGCAGAGCGGTCGCCACGCATGGCGGGACTGTCCTGGCGGCGGCTCCGCCGCACAGGGGTGTCCACCGGTGGGGGTGTGAGAGTGGTGTCAGTCATTTCTGCCTCAGAACTCGAGTGCTTCGCGCCGCATCAGTCGACGGAGCAGCACGACCAGTACGAGAACGAGCAGGAGGGAGATGATGGCGGCTGCCGTGGCCTGCCCGTAGGCCGGGAGGGACTTGCCGCCGAATGCGGTGACGTAGGTGAACACGGCGACGGTCCACGTCTGGATGGGGGGCGCGCCCTCAGCGGCGACGCCGCCGAAGAGCCACACCACCTCGAAAATCTTCACCGAAGAGATGGTCCACAGCACAGCGCAGGTGCCAAAGATGTCCCAGGTCAGCGGGAGAATCACGTAGCGCAGGCGCTGCCAGGCATTGGCACCGGCCAGGGCGCAGTCCTCGAACAGCGACGGCGGGATCCGGTCCACGCCGGCCATCAGGATGGTGGTGTAATAGCCGGTCATCGTCAGCACCAAGGTGGCCATGATGAGCGGGAAGATGTTGTCCGCTGCCAGCCACAGTGGCGGTGCTTCGACGCCGAAGAACCCCAGAAGTGTGTTGACCAACCCGTTGGGGTTGAAGATGAAGCCGGCCAGCGCGCCGTAGACGAGTGCGTTGACGAGGTGGGGAAAGAAGATCATGGAGCGCACAGCGCTCTTGCCCCACATGTCGCGCAGCACCAGCGAAAGCGCGAATGCCACCACGAAGATGACGATGCCGACGATGAAGAGCAGCGCCAGGGTGTTGAGGAAAGACTGCCGGAACAGGGGGTCGTTGATGTTGCGGACGTAGTTCTTGAGTCCGACGAACTTCATGGGGCCCACGCCGGCCCAGTCGTTGAGGCTGATCCAGACGGCCCAGAAGGTGGGGACGATGAACAACACGGTGTACAAGATGAACGCGGGGCCCACCAGCGGGATCAGCAACTTGCGGCGCTGCCGATCGATGATGCTGGTGGGAGCTGACGACTTGGTGCGTCGACCCCCGCCCCGGCCGCGGGTGGGAACCGCGGCCGAGGCGTCAGAGAGGGTCGGCGTGGCCGAGCTGGTCATCCCTGGGTCTTCCAGTAATCGATGTTGGCCTGCTTCATCTTGGAGACGAACTCCTCAGCAGACAGCTTCCCCAGCACCAACTCGTTGTTGATGGGGAAGAACACCTTGTCGGTGTATCCGGGGAAGAACGTGCCGTCCAGAGCGGGGAAGACGCCGTCGGCATTCTTCAGGTTGGCGATGACAGAGGCGATCTCGGGGGAGGTCTCCGCGTCCAGACGGACCGGGATCTGCTTGGCCTCTGTGCCCCAGGCGTCCTGGTTCTTCTTCGACAGCACGGAGGCGGCAAAGTTCATGGCCCATTCCTGGTTCTTGGACTTCATCGGAACGATGTAGCCGGTGAACTCGGCGCGGGCGTACTTCTTGTCCGTGTTGGTGGGCAGCGGGAACGATCCGAACTCGAAGCCGTCAGCGACGTAGGTGGCGGTTTCAGCGGGAATCCAGGAGCCGTTGAGGAGGAACGCAGCCTTGTTGGTGGCCCATGCCTGCTGCTGTGCGGGGAATTTGCTGGCGTTGTAGCCGGGGATGAAGTACCCGCCCTTGGCGAGGGTCTCGACCCTCTTGGCGATCTCCAGTACTTGGGGTTCGTCCCAGGCAGCGCCGTCCTTGCTGGTGATGAGCTTCTCCATCGATCCGGGACCACCTTCGCCGATGATCTGGCTTCCGAACCACGCCGCGTTGTAGCCGCTGATGTCGGCGTCGATGGCGATGGGGGCTTCTTTGCCGGAGGACTTCACCTGGTCAAGGATCTTCATGAAGTCGTCCCACGTTCCCGGGGGGGTGGTCGCCCAGTCGGGGTGCTCGGCCTTGTTGAACCAGATGGCTTCGGAGGAGATGCTGTAGGGCATCAGCCAGGGGCTGCCGTCCTCCATCTTCAGCTTCGAGTCCTTGGTCAGGTACTTCTCGGGGATGAGTTCGGAGACCTTCTTGCCGTCCACCTCGGTGTCGTATGCCATCTGCATGCTGGCGGCCTGCCCGGTGGTGGCGAGGATGGGGGCGAGAGCGTTGTAGGCGCCGTCGACGATGTCGGGAACCTTGTTGGTGTTCAGTGCCGGGGTGAGCTTCTGGACCACTCCGCGGCCCTGCCACTCGACGTTGACCTTGATGCCGGTCTCCGCCTCCCACGACTTGACTGCGGCGGCGAGTACGACCTGCTGTGCCTCGCCTTCCTTCCACATGGACCAGTAGGTGATGCTCTCCGGTTTGGCGGGGGTCTCGCCGGCCTTGCCGG
>JBDSRF010000015.1:0-8224 GCA_039929445.1 Arachnia sp.
AGCCGGGAACCAGCGACCGGGCGGCATGGTCGCCCTCTTACACCACGGAGAGCACAGGCCGGGCAGGGGGGCCACGAACGCACGGAGAATCACCCAAACACCTAGCCAGAAGGACTTGCCCGACTCCAGCAGCTGCCCTCGCGGGCGCTTGTGTGGTGCGATGGCCGCCCGTCGGGCCCTCACCGCCCACGTCGCGCCGGACTGTGGAGAATCGCGTCCACAGGAGAGGCATCCGCCAAAAAGATGAGGTGACCAAGTAGTTTTCGACCCCAGAGTCGGCTTCTTCCACAGGCCGTGAGGCAGAGAGCAGATTCTCTCCACAGGCCGTCCACAATGTTGTCCACAAACCACGGCTGGTGGCCCGTCGACGAGGCCAAAATGTCAGTGCGTCTGGGCTACCCTTGCCTTCGATTCGCCTGCCGGGCGGGGTCGTGGAATGGGGGACAATTCGTGGCTGCGGAAACCTACACCGAGGCGAGCATCAGGGAACTGGACCGCACCCCTCCGCAGGACCTCGCCGCCGAGCAGAGCGTGCTGGGCGCCATGATGATGAGCAAGGACGCCATCTCCGACGTCGTCGAAACCCTGCGGGGCGGGGACTTCTACCGCCCCAACCACGAGGTCATCTTCGACGCCATCGTCACCCTGTACGGCCGCGGCGAACCCGCCGATCCCATCACCGTGGCGGGCGAGCTCGGGAAGGTCGGGGAGCTCGGCAAGGTGGGCGGCCCCGTCTACCTGCACGACCTACTGGCCAGTGTCTCCATCGCCGCCAACGCCATCTACTACGCCGAACTCGTGCGCGAGAAGGCTGTCCTCCGCCGCCTCGTCAACGCCTCCATCCGCATCGCCCAACTCGGCTACATGGGCCAGGGCGAGGTCGACAAAATCGTCGACGAGGCCCAGCAGACCCTCTACGAGGTGACGGAGAACAAGTCGTCGGAGGACTACAAGTCGTTGGCGGAGCTCATCCAGCCCACGTGGGACGAGATGGAGGCCATCAGCAACTCCGGCGACGCCCTCTCCGGCGTTCCCACAGGCTTCGCGGAACTCGACAGGATCACCAACGGCCTGCACGCCGGTCAGATGATCATCGTGGCGGCCCGACCCGGCGTGGGAAAGTCCACCTTCGCGCTCGACATCTGCCGCGCCGCCGCCCTCCACCACGACCTCTGTGCCGCCTTTTTCTCCCTGGAGATGAGCCGGACGGAAATCGTCATGAAGGTACTGAGCGCCGAGGCCTCCATCCCGCTGAACAAGATCCGCGGGGGCAGGATGGACGAGTCCGACTGGCAGCGCATCACCGACAAGTCCGTGATGATGGAGAAGAAGCCGCTGTTCATCGACGACTCCCCCAACCTCACCATGATGGAGATCCGCGCCAAGGCGCGTCGGCTGAAGCAGCGCCACGACCTGCAACTCATCGCCATTGACTACATCCAGCTGATGAGCTCCGGCAAGAAGGTGGAGTCCCGCCAGCTGGAGGTCTCGGAATTCTCCCGTCAGATCAAGCTGCTCGCCAAGGAGTTGGAGATCCCGGTTCTCGCGCTCAGCCAGCTCAGCCGCAACACGGAGCAGCGCAAGGACGGCATCCCGCAGCTCTCCGACCTGCGTGAGTCCGGCTCGCTGGAACAGGACGCGGACATCGTCCTCATGATCCACCGCCCGGAGATGTATACGCAGAGCCCCACCGACGAGGAACGCGGGCAGGCTGCCTTCCACATCGCCAAGCACCGCAACGGCGAGACAGGCAAGATCGACGCCCTCTTCCAGGGCCACTACAGCCGCTTCACCAACCCACCCTTCTAGAACCCTCCGGCACAGGACCCACCTCCACGTCCCGATGGGTGACCGGGGTTCATGCTTGACTACGCGCATGTTCGCTCTGGTGGTCGCGCTGCTGGCTCTGCTGGCTGTCACGGGGTGCGGCCTCGCTGCCGGGCCCAGCGACGCGGAGAAGTGGTTCGCGGAACCGGATGCCCAGGAACTCGCCATCGCCGTGGCACGCGGCGACCGGGCGGCCATAGCGAGGCTCGTTGACACCGGGGCCGACCCCGATGCCGCAGGCGTGGAGGACCTGACCCTCCTGCAGTTCTCGATCCTGGCCAGCAGCGTCGACGGCATGGCTGGACTGCTCGACGCCGGGGCGGACCCCGACAAGGTGGGCAGGGGCGGGGTCGCACCCCTCAGCAATGCGGCGTTCGACGGCGGACTGCCCTTCGTGGAACTGCTGCTGAGCTCAGGGGCCGATCCGGACGTCCGGGAGAGGGTGACGGGTAGCACGCCCCTGAAGAATGCATGCCTCCAGCGGGACGTCCCCGTCTTCACGGCGCTCCTCGACGCCGGCGCCGACCCGGATGCGGCCGACGCGAACTCCGATGCAGTGATCCACACCTGCGCCCGGGTGAACGCCGGGGACCTGTTGCTACTCCTCCTCCAGAGGGGCGCCGACCCTGAGGCGAGGACCAGCGCCGGCGCCTCGTTCCAGGAGTACTACTTCTCCTACCCCAGGAACGTGTTGAACGAAGGTTCGGTGGCCGAACGCGCCGCGATCATCGCGTGGCTCGAGGACCACGACATCCCGGTGGTTCCGGAGGCGTACCGCTGAAGCGCGAGCACCACGGCGTCCCTGAGCGGCGCTGACGCCTCGACTGGGGGCGGTCACAGGTGGGGAGGCCGCCCCACGTCTGTGGAGCGGCCCCCTCGTGTTGCTGGTGTTGCGTCGGAGCGATCAGCCGTGGAAGGAGCTGGCCGAGCCGTCCGACCCCGACGACCATCCACCGGTCTGCCCCTGCGTCGTCTGCTGGACATCCTGCTTGGTGTCCGCGACGGCGTCCTGGGCGTCGCCCTTGACGTTGTCGACCGACGACTGCGCCGTGTCCACCACTTGGTCCTTGGCCGCGACGGCATCCTGCCTGACCTGCTCCCCGGCGTCCTTGGCCACGTCGCCGACGGCCTGCATGGCCTCCTGTGCGAGGGGCTGGAGGTTGTCCTTGGCCTCCAGGGCCATCTGGCGCGCCTCGTCGATCAGGGGCTCGGCGGCTTCCTTCAGCTGATGGGCCGCGTCGCGTTCCCGCTGCGTGGACGGGATGAGCCCGCCGATGAGGGCGCCCACCCCCAGCGCGATCAGGCCGGCGGCCAGGGGGTTGCCCCTGGTGCGCGACTTCAGCATCTGCGGGGCGTCGGCGACGGCGTCGCGCGCGTCACCAACCACACCGGCAGCATTGTCCCTCGCATGGTCGACGGTGGCGCGGGCGTCGCCGGCCAATCCGTCGTCAAAGGGGTCCTCGGGGGCACCAAAGACGCGTTCCTTCAGGTTCGACGCCCCTTCCTTGACCTTGTCCACCTGCCCGCGGGCGATGTTGCCGGGGCTGGTGCTGTCGCCCAGCGCGTTGACGTTGTCACTCAGTTCGGCGCGGGTGCGCTCGATGTCGCGACGGATCTCCTCGGGATTGCTCATTGGTTCTTCTCCTCGTGGCCTGTTGCGGCATTCGGGATCTTCTTGACGGTGTCCTGGGTCTTGGGGAGGCCCTTGATCTTGTCCAACTCGCTCTTGCCGACCATGGCCAGCACGCCGGCCACCACCAGCCAGATGACGGTGACGATGAGTCCGCTCCATCCGAGCGCGGGGTTGTCTCCGCCGATCAGGACGGCGATGGCCCACCAGAGCATCAGGGTGAGCGCAATGAGTGCGAGAAAGCCTGCGACGGCGGCGCCGACGAGCATGCCGATGCCCTTGCCTGCCTTGCCGGCGGCATCCTTGGCCTCGGCCTTGGCCAGCTCCACCTCCTGACGAATCAGGGTGCTGGCGTTGTCCAGCAGGTCGGAGGCGATCTCGCCCAGCGAGCGGTCCTCGTGACGGTAGCGCTGGTAGCTCTCGTCGGTCTCACTCAGGCCCGCAGCCTCTGGAGGCAGGGGGGTTTCGTGGTACTCGGACGACATCACAGGCCTCGCTGACCGCCGTAGGGGGTCGGAAGATCAGGCGTCGCCTGCTGCCCCTCGAACCCGGTGCCGTCCGCTGGCGACAGGTGTGTGCCGGGCGTGGCGCTCGGCTGGACCCGGTCCTGACTCCCGTAGCGGGGGCCCCCGGCGTACGCGGGATCCTCGGCGGGTCCAACGGCACCGGGCCGCGCTCCCTGGTAGCTGAGCGGTACGTCTCGCGCGGGCTGGGGGGTGCGGTCCTTGCTCTGCAGTCCACGCACGATCCGCGCACCCACGAATCCCACGCTTGCCGAGATGGCCAAGAACGTCCAGGGGTTGCGCGAGGCGTAGCGGCGGACTGAGTCCAGCACGTCGGCGGGTTCGTTGCGCTCCAGCCAGTTGGCGGCATCATCAAAAAGCCCCTGGGCGTTGCTGGCCAGGTCCGTGATGGGTCCGGACTGGTCGCTGTTGCGCGTCATGGCCTGCAACTCGCCACCCAGAGAACGGGAGAGCTCGGCCAGCCTCTGCTGTCCGGCGCCGGCCTGCGTCTGCAGCTCGGAGATGCCCTCATCCATGAGGCGTCGGCTCTGGTGACCCACCTCGTGAGCCACGTTGCCGGCCTGTTCGGTTACGGAGTCGGCCACGTCGGAGCCCGCAGCCAGAGCTGTGTCCTTCACAGCGCCGGCCTCCTGCTGAGCCGTGCCGACGACGTCCAGCGCGCGGTCCCCCGCGTCGGCGGCGGTCTGCTTGGCCTGCTCCTTGACGTCCTCGGCCTTGTCCCTGCCGGACGTCTGGTCCGGCTCCTCCACCGTCTCCCAGCCGGTGGCTGAGACGACGTCGACGCTGTCGCCGAAGCCCCCGGCCGGCTGATCGACGCCGTCATCCGCATCGAACTCCGAGTCGATGGGGAGGTCTGAATCGAAGGGGAGGTCCGACCCCGACACGACGTCGGCACCGGGGCCGAACCTTTCCTCCCACGACTTGTTGGCGTCGCCCAGCTGAGCGTCGGCCCCGTCGGCGGAGCCCCCGAAACCACTGCTGGTCGGTTCCTGATCTGAGTAGGCCACGATTCCCTCCAAAGAGTTGAAATGCCTAATGAGCCAGCATTGACCCACCAGAAAAACAGTAAGGACCCAACAGGTCACTCCGTTCCACCCCTGAGGGTGACACCGAGCGGGCAGCCACCGGTCCGCTCAAAGAACGGGCAGACGCTTCGGTGGGGGCAGTAGTGTTTCGATGACGGAAAGAGGGAGCAACATGCGCACACCCAAGGATCTGGCCAGGCAAATCACGGTCACGGCCAGCGAGATTTTCTGCGTGGTCGGCACGCTGTTCGGCATCGGGGTCATCGGCACCCGTGTCGAGGAGTCCTCCGGAGGAGCCCTGGCCTCGGATGCCACGCTGCTGGCTCCGGACGGTCCCGCATTCTCCATCTGGTCCGTCATCTACCTCGGACTGCTGGCCTACACCATCTGGCAGTGGCTGCCACGCAACGCCACATCAGAACGGCACCGCGCGATCGGCTGGCTCGTGGCCGCCTCCATGGTTCTGAATGCCGCTTGGCTGTTGGTGACCCAGGTGGGGTGGATCTGGGTCAGTGTCGTGGTGATCGCAGCGTTGGCCATCGTACTGGGCCTCCTCCTGGCCGCCCTTCTGCGTCATCCCGCCGAGGGCACCGCCGAGAAGATCATCACCGACGCCACCTTCGGCCTGTACCTGGGCTGGGTGACGGCCGCCACCTGCGCCAACGTCACCGCTGCGGGCGTCGCCTCCGGGTGGGACCTGGGCGTCGTCGGCAACCAGGTGATGGCCGTTGTGGTCCTCGTGGCCGCGGTGGCACTCGGCGTCCTCTTCACGCTCCGCCTCGGCCCCCGCTTCACCGTCATCGCGGCCCTGGCCTGGGGCATCACGTGGATCGGGATCGGACGCAGCACCAGTGAGCCGCTGTCCATGGCCGTCGCCGTGGCCGCCTTCGCCGCCGCCGCTGTTCTCCTGGCTTTCTGGCTGATCCGCTGGCTGCCGCAGCGCAGGGCCGCCAGCGCGGCATGAGCGTTTCGGCCGAGGGCGCGGCCACCAAGTCCGGCGCCCGCAGGAATCGGGGCATCGCCGCCGTCACGGGGGTGACCGGGGCGGTGCTGCTGTACCTCGGTGTCCAGGTGAAACCCGGCGACACCAGCTTCTACGTCTTCACCCTTGCGCTTGCCGTGGTGTGGGTCATCGGATCGCTGCTGACTGCACGTAGCCGCACCTTCGGCAGCATCAGGGACGGCAAGTGGCTGCGCGACGTCGGCTGGGGGGTCGCCGGAGGCCTCGTGTTGCTCGTGGTGTTCCTCCTGGGGGCGGGCGTCGTCGCACAGATCAACTTTCTCTCCGCCCCCGTCGAGGAACTCCTGGCCCATGCCCGGTTCGGCTCCCTCCCGATCGTGGCCCTCATCACCTTCATCAACGGCATCACCGAGGAGATCTTCTTCCGTGGTGCCCTGCACGAATCCATCGGCGGCTCGGCTAACCGCCGCCTCATCGGCACCACCATCATTTACACCATCGTCACCGCCGCTTCCGGCATCTGGCTGCTGGCACTGGCCGCCATGTCCATGGGGCTGCTGGCGGGCTGGCTGCGTCAACGCACCGGCGCGCTGCTGTCACCGATCATCGCCCACCTGACATGGTCCTTGGGCATGCTGTTCCTACTTCAACCCGCACTCGACCTTTGGAGAGCACTATGACCATCCGCACCGCACTCGTCACCGGCGCAACCGGCTATGTGGGAGGCCTCGTCGTCGAGCAACTCCTGAAGGACGGCTGGAATGTCCGCACCCTGACACGCAGCCCCGAGAAACTCAAGACACACCCGTGGCACGACAAGGTGGTGGCCATCGAGGGCGACGCCACCGAACCCCGCGACGTGGCCAAGGCCATGGAGGGCGCCGACGTCGCCTGGTACCTGCTGCACTCCATGGGGTCTGGGGAGGATTTCGCGGCCCGGGACGCACACATGGCGCAGATCTTCGCCGACGCCGCCTCGGAGGCCGGCCTCCAGCGCCTCGTCTACCTGAGCGGGCTGCACCCTGACGAGGATCTGTCCGAGCACCTCGCCAGTCGGGTGGAGGTGGGCAACACGCTGCTCGCGTCCGGCGTCCCGACCGCCGTCCTGCAGGCAGCGGTTGTGCTCGGCAACGGGTCAATCTCCTTCACCATGCTCAAGCAACTGGCGGAGAGGCTCCCGGGGGGTGTCGCACCCAAGTGGATCAACAACCGCATCCAGCCCATCGCCGCCCGCGACGTCCTGTACTACCTGGTCGCCGCCGCCGACCTTCCCGCGGACGTGAACCGCACCTTCGACATCGGGGGCACCGACATCATGACGTACGCGGGCATGATGCAGCGCTACGCCCGGGCGCTGGGTTTCCAGCCCGGACCCATGTTGACGGCGCCCGTCACCACCCCCGGCCTGGCGGCCCACTGGATCGGACTCGTCACCGACATCAAGACGGACATGGCCAAGCCACTCATCGGCAGCCTGCTGCATGACACCGTGGTGAGGGAGCACGACATCGATGACTACATCCCCCTCCCGCCGGGCGGGCTGATGGGCTTCGACGACGCCGTCCGTGAGGCGGCCGAGGGCCAGCCGTCAAACACGTGGGTCCGCACGGCCCTCTACACGGCTGGCATCGTGGGGCTCCTCACAGTCACCGCTCTCCTCAAGGGCATGCGCCGCTGACCATCCCCGCATCCCATTGGACCTACCCGGGGTAAGGACGATCATGCCGTGGCCTGCACGGCATTGCGGTGGCTTCGTGCACCGTCTCGCCGTTCGGCCAGCGACAGGGCGGCGGGCACGAAGGTCGCCAGCGACGTCGTGAGCCCCAGGACACCCACGGCCAGTCCGTCGGTGGTGCCGCACACAACGAAGACCACGACCGCTACCAGCGACCAGATCGGCACACGGCGGGCTCGACGCAGCCCCACGAGCAACACGATGCTGCCGAGCATCAACCCGGCCACGAAGAGCACGATGAGGATGGCGACAAGGGGATAGCTGTCCGTGGACTGGGCCAGTGCATTGACCTGAGCCGGGGCGAGGCCCGCCCCGGCGTACCAGGCGTACGACGCGTAGAGGACAACCGAGTGTCCGACCCAGGCAATGGCACCGATGGCGACCATGACGGCGCCAACCGTGGTGATCCGCGAACCACGGCCGCGTGCCGTTGCGATGAGACCAATCATGCCCAGCACGAGGCAGTAGGCCCCCAGCACGCTGAGCAGGGCCGCGGCCAGCCAAGCGCCACCATTCTGGGCC
>JBDSRF010000016.1:0-10746 GCA_039929445.1 Arachnia sp.
GCATCGGGTTCCTGTGCACGCTCGTCGGCGGGCTCGTTCCCCGGGCCGGAGCCATTGTCCTCGGGGGGGTCCTCGACGAGGTCGGCCGTCTCGGCATGGCCCACACCCTCCGAGGTGTCCTCGACCATCACGGGCGAGGCGACAGCCGAGGCGCCCATGGCTGTCATCGACGCGTCCGGCACGACGGGGCGGGGGCGGGTGATCTCGTCCTCGTGCACGTCAGCGACGGGCTCGTCAGTGGCCACGAATGCGTCATCGGGCTCGACGGCGGGGGCTGGCTCGTCCGTGCGGACGGGCTCCATCCCATGCTCGTCGGCGTCGCCCTGCACGTCATCCGCGGTGGCGGGGTCCATGCCGCCGGAACGGTAGTCGCCGCCCGCGTCGGGCTCCTGCCCCGGAACGGGAGCGTGCTCCGGTTCGTTCGCGTGGACGTCGGATCCCACCGATGCGTCATCGTCCGTCTGGGCACGAGGCGGCGTCACCGGCACGGACTGCTCACTGGAGTAGTCATCCCACTCGGTGGGGCTGATGGCAGTCCCGTACTCGCTCTGCTCCTCGTTCCAGTCGGCATTGTCGTCATGCGGCGTCCCTTGACGCACCCACTCGCCGTTGGCTCCTGATGTCATGGGGTTACTCCTCCTGCTGGAATGGCTCGCCACCATCTTTCCATCACAGGGGCCATTAGTGCTTGCGCCGCGCAGGCGCGGGCCGTGTTGGGGTCAGCCCCTGCCAGCCTGGGCGATGCCCAGCATCAACGCCTCCATGGCCAGGAGGGGCGCCACGTTGCCCTCCAGCGCGGTGCGCGCAGCCAGGATCGCATCGAGTGCCCGGATTGTCTGCTCGCCCGTGGAGCGCTTGGCCAGCGGCAGGATCTCGTCGGCCAGGTCCTGGTTGATGAGCATCGTGTCCGGCGCCGTTTGCAGGGCCAAGACGTCACGGAAGTAGCCGGTCAGTTCGGTGAGAACACGATCCAGGGCGTCGCGCTGCATGCGCTTGGCCCGCATCTTCTGCTGGTCCTCCATGTCGCGGATGGCAGCCTGGGCGTTGCGTGGCCTGGCCCCGCGGGTCCCCACCCCCAGCGCCAACTGCAGGTCCGACAGCTCGCGCGCGTCCAGGTCCTGCGTGGCCTGGGTGGCCTCGTCGGCGCTGGACTTCACGAGGTTCTCCGCGGCGGTGAGGCAGTCGGTGAGTGTGCGGAGCCGGGACGGCAGCGTCAGGACCTCGCGGCGACGGATGCGTGCGTCGTCGGATCGGGCCAGCATGCGGGCGCGACCAATGTGCCCCTGCGCCACGCGTGCGCAATGCGCCGCCAGTGCCGGGGAGATGCCGTCGCGCTGTATCAGCAGGTGGGTGACCGCGTCGTCGTCGGGAGTCACGAGACGCAACTCGCGGCATCTGGAGCGAATGGTCACGATGACGTCGTCGGCGCTGGGGGCGCACAGCAGCCACACCGTGCGTGGGGCCGGCTCCTCGAGCGCCTTCAGGAGTGCGTCGGCGCCCCGCTCGGTGATCCGGTCGGCATCCTCCACCACCACCACTTGGTGTCGGCCGCCAACGGGTGACATGTTGGCCCGGCCCACGAGGCCGCGCACCTCATCCACCCCGATGGACAGCTGTTCCGTGCGCAGGAGGGTGACATCGGGATGTGCCCCGGACAGCGACGTGCGGCAGTCGTTGCACTGGCCGCAGCCGCCGCGGGGGCACTGCAGCGCCGCGGCGAATGCGCGGGCGGCGTTGGACCGGCCGGAGCCGGGAGGCCCGACGAACAGCCAGGAGTGGGTCATGGCGTGGCGGCTGCCGTTGATGGCACGTTGCAGCACAGCGACGGCCCGTTCCTGGCCGACCAGTTCACCCCACACACCCTGCGTCACATCGGACATACTGCCAGCCGCCACCGACATCGAGGCACCGGTCACCGGCCTGTGACCTCCGCCACGCGGGCGGCGATCACAGCGGCGAGGTCCTCGCGGCTGCGACGGGCCTCGAGGATCAGGTAGTTTCCGGGGTCCTGCGCAGCCAGGTGGAGGAGATGGGTGCGCGCGCGTCGGTGGAACTCGACGCCGGCCCCCTCAAGGCGGTCCTTGTCGCTGATCCGCTCCACGGCATCGGCGGGGTCGGTGTCGAGCAGCACGGTGAGGTCGGGACGCAGCCCGTCCGTGGCCCATCGCGCCACCAGCGCCACCTCCTCGAGTTCCAGGGCGCGGCCGGCACCCTGGTAGGCGATCATCGAGTCGACGTACCTGTCGCACACCACCACGTCGCCGCGCGCCAGGGCCGGGGCCACCACCTCATGCACGTGTTGCGCCTTGTCGGCGGCATACATCAGGGCCTCGGTGCGGGGGGCCACGTCCCCGTGCCCGTGGTCGAGGATCAGCCGGCGCAGTTTCGCACCCAGCGGCGTCCCCCCGGGTTGACGGGTGACCACGTGGTCGATGCCCCGGCTGGTCAGCAGCGACGCCAGCATTCCCACCTGGGTGGTCTTGCCCACGCCGTCGCCGCCCTCGAAGACGATGAAGGCCCCGCTCATGCGGCCTTCTTGGCCTTGGCCAACAGCCGTCGCAGCTCGTCGAGTCGGTCGGGCCACAGCGCAACGAAGCGCCCCCGCTCCGTGAGGGTGGTGGCGCGTCCGCGTTCCATGCGGCGTCCCAGCGAGTAGGCCTCCTCCGCGGTGAGGTCGCCGAGTTCCACGGTCGCGTTCTCCCAGTGGGCAGTGCAGGCGCGGAGGTGCTCGGTCACAGCCTGCAGTCGACGGGCGATCCGCCGCAGCGGCTTGCCGAGGACGGGGCCGGCGACCGCCGCAGAGATGGCCAGCATGTCCGCCGCACCCAGCGCACCCTCCCACTGGCGATCCGAGGAACCGACGGTCAACGCCTGGCACCGGTCGGCCATGATGAGCGCCGCCTGCTGCGCACGTTCCAGCAGCAGGGGGGCGGCCTCCTTCGAGGACACGTCACCCAGCTTCGGTGCCCGCACCTCCCGAACGAGTTCGTCCACCACGTCCATGGCCACCTGGGTGGCGTCGGTCATGTCCTGGTGCGGGACCCCGGCAAGCAGGCCCTCGACCCGCTCCCGCCATCCCGGTTCAAGGACGTGGGCCAGGCCGCGCAGGTCGCGACGCACGGCTTCCAACTGGGCGTTGAGGGAGGCGATGTGGGGGCGTCGATCGCGTTCGATGTCCATCAGGAGTTCCGTGATGGCCAACAGGTCGGAGGCGAAGACGGCGGTGACGAGATCCTCCATGGTGGCGCCGCGACCCAGCGGCGTCGGCGGGGGAAAGTCCGTGCGGCCGGTGGCTGATCCCCCCAGCCGCTGCTGCACGGTGGGGAACTGCTCCACGGCGGAGCCCCCCGCCGCGGCGAGGGCGGCGACAACGTGGTCCCGTTGCGCGGACGACATGGAAATGCTGGGGGTGACCGTGACCTCGCGGTAATGGGCGACGGCGGACTCACCGCGACGCAGCGTCACGCGGTCGTCCACGATGAAGCCGAGCATGGTGCCGGCCCTGTCCCGCATGAGGTATTCCTGCTTGTCGCAGTCCAGTGCTGCCACCGGGGCCAGCGGTGCACGCCGCGTGACCGGCTTGATGAGGCGGGAGAACAGATCCGGCAGCCCGGCGGTGGCATCCAGTGGTTCCACACGCTCGGCGGGGAGCCGCGGGTGCCATGCCGGGGCGGCCATGTACCACTCCCCCACGCCGCCCACGATGCGGTGCGCCACCACGATCCCCGCCCGCAGGAGGCGCTCGTCGGACGTGTCGAAGATCGTGATGTCCCGGTGCTGGGCCGTGACGGAGCGGTGCGACACCCTGTCGATGCCGACCGCCGCCGATGTCATGGCCGGCGGCGGGGCACTGAAATCAAGGTCGAAGCGCATCTCCGGGACGCGTTTGGTTGGCATGGGATGTCACTTATGCCTTCGTCGTACCCGACTTCTTGGCAGGCGCCTTCTTGGCCGCCGGCTTCTTCGCTGCAGGCTTCTTGGCAGGCGCCTTCTTGACTGCGGGCTTCTTGGCTGCGGGCTTCTTGGCTGCCGGCCCCTTGGCCCGCTTCTCCGCCAGTAACTCGAAAGCGCGGGCCGGTTCAATCTCCTCGGGAGAGTCGTCGCGACGCAGGGTCGCGTTGGTCTCCCCGTCAGTGACGTAGGGCCCGAAGCGGCCGGACTTCAGCACCACCGGCTTGGCGGAAACGGGGTCGTCCCCGAATTCCTTCAGTGGCGGCGCCGCGGCGGCGCGGCCACGCGTCTTGGGCTGCGCGTAGATCGCGAGGGCCTCGTCGAGGGTGATGTCGAAGATCTGTGCCTCGCTGGTCAGCGAACGTGAGTCGGTTCCCCGCTTCAGGTAGGGGCCGTACCGACCGTTCTGGGCGGTGATCTCCGCGCCGTCCGGGTCCGTGCCGACGGTGCGCGGCAGGCTCAGCAGTTGGCGGGCGACGTCGAGGTCGACGGTGTCGAGGGTCATTGACGCGAACAACGACCCCGTCCTCGGCTTCCGCGACTTCGGTGCGTCCTCGGGCAGAACCTCGGTGACGTACGGTCCGTAGCGGCCGTTCTTGGCCACGAGGAGCAGCTCGGTGTCGGGGTCGACGCCCAGTTCACGCTCCTCGTCCAGGGGCGTGCTGAGCAGTTCCTCGGCCAGCTCCAGCGTCAGCGAATCGGGCGGCAGGTCCTCGGGCACGTTGGCGCGGCGGCCGTCGGAGGACTCGATGTAGGTGCCGTAGCGGCCCACCCGCACGTCGATGCCCGAGTCCTTGAGGGGGAACGTGGACAGGCCGCGGGCGTCGATGTCACCGAGCTCGCTCACGAGGGCGGCGAGGCCCTGGTTCTCGGCACCCTCCGGTCCTCGGTAGAACTCCGTGAGAACTTTGAGGCGGTCGGCCTGGCCGGACGCGATCTCGTCGAGGAGTTCCTCCAGTTGCGCCGTGAACTTGTAGTCCACCAGTTCAGCGAAGTGCTCCTCAAGCAGACGTGTGACGGCAAACGCCAGCCACGTCGGGACCAGGGCAGACCCCTTCTTGAACACGTAGTCGCGGGCCGTGATGGTGCGGATGATCGACGCGTACGTCGAGGGGCGTCCGATCTCCAGCTCCTCGAGCTTGGCCACCAGGGAGGGCTCCGTGAAACGGGCCGGCGGCTTGGTCTCGTGGCCGGCGGCGGTGATCGACTCCGCGAACACTGCCTGGCCCTCCTGCAGTTGGGGGAGGCGGGACTGGGAGTCGTCGGAGGCCGAGTCGTCGTCCACACCGGCCACGTAGGCCTTGAGGAAACCGTGGAACAGAATCGTGCGGCCGGAGGAGATGAGCTCGGCCGTCTCGACGGGGCCGGTTGCCAGCGCCACGGGCTGCTGGGTGCGGGCGTCGATCTTGACGGTGAGCTGCTCGCCCCTGGCGTCAGCCATCTGGGAGGCGATGGTCCGCATCCAGACGAGCCGGTAGAGGCGGCTGGCGTCGCCGTGCAGGCCCGTGCTGTCGGGGTGGCGGAACGTGTCGCCGGCGGGCCGGATTGCCTCGTGCGCCTCCTGTGCGTTCTTCACCTTGGAGACGTAGACGCGCGGCTTGGCGGGCAGGTACTTCTCGCCGAACAGCTCCGCCACCTGCGCCCGGGCGGCCGTGACGGCCGAGGCCGCCAGCGTCACCGAGTCGGTACGCATGTAGGTGATGAAGCCCTTCTCGTACAGTTCCTGCGCCACCGACATGGTGCGCTGCGACGTGAACCCGAGCTTGCGTCCGGCCTCCTGCTGCAGCGTGGTGGTGCGGAACGGCTCGTAGGGGCGACGGGTGTAGGGCTTGGCCTCGACGGAGGTGACGGTCAGCGCGGCCACCTCCAGTGCCTCGGCCAGCGCCTTGGCAGCAGCCTCGTCGAGGACGAGCGCGTCCGTGGAGGTGGGCCGGCCGTCAGCGCCGAAGTCGCGGCCAGAGGCAACCCGGGAGCCACCCACGGATCCGAGTCGGGCAGCGAAGCTGCGGGGTTCGGCACCCTCACCGCCGTCCAGTACTGCGTCGAGGTCCCAGTAGGAGGCCGGCACGAACGCGATCCGCTGCCGCTCCCGGTCCACGATGAGGCGGGTGGCCACGGACTGCACGCGGCCGGCCGACAGCTTCGGCATGACCTTCTTCCACAGCACGGGCGACACCTCGTAGCCGTAGAGGCGGTCGAGGATGCGGCGGGTCTCCTGCGCGTCGACGAGGTCAACGTCGAGTTCACGGGGGTGGGAGACGGCCTCGGCGATGGCGCTGGGGGTGATCTCGTGGAACACCATGCGCAGCGCCGGCACCTTGGGCTTCAGCTCCTGCAGGAGGTGCCACGCGATGGCCTCACCCTCGCGGTCACCATCGGTGGCCAGCAGGAGTTCGTCCACGCCGGCCAGCTTGGCCTTCAGGTCCTTGATGGTGGCCTTCTTGTCCGCGGCCACCACGTACAGCGGCTGGAATCCGTTGTCGACGTCGACCCCGGTGCGCGCCCATTTCTCACCCTTGTACTTGGCGGGCACGTCGGCCGCACCCTTGGGCAAGTCGCGGATGTGGCCGCGGCTGGACTCCACGATGTAGCCCTCGCCGAGATACCCGGCGATCTTCGTGGCCTTCGTGGGCGACTCGACGATCACGAGACGCTTGGGGGTGCCAGCCATGCAACCTTCTCTCCTGCTATTACTGATGCGCGGACCAGACGATGCTAGCCCACACCCGGCGGGGTACTTGACGCACGGCCATCGCCGGGGCCGGGCAGCAGCAGTTGGTCGAGCAGTGCGTCGCGCACCACCGGCACCACCTGGGCGGCCACCTCGGCGGGGTCCAGCGCCAGCACACTGGCCACCGCCGCGATGACCTGGCCGAGCGCGAGTTCGCCGTCGAGTGCGCCGAGAACGGCACCGTCAGCGGTTCCCACCCTGATGGCCCGCAGCAGTCCCGTTCGCTGCCGCAGGACCACGTGGGTGGGGTCCGCGGCGCCGGGCTCGCCGATGGTCTCCTGCACCACGTCCGAAAGACGGGGCCTGCTGGTCAACAGTTCCGACAGAGGAAGGGTGGCGGCGTCGACGGCGGCCCGGTGGCGCGCGAAGACGCCACCGACGGGCTGGGCGACGGCGTGCGGCCAGGACTCGAACCGGAGATGCGGCTCCGCCCGCTCCGACGCCGTCAGCAGCAGCCACCCCATGCCCACCTCGGTGATGCCCAGGTCCGCGAAGTAGTCCAGCCAACGCCTGTATGCCGGCTCCCATTCCGGAGAGCCGGCGAGGCCGGCGTCGGTCAACCACATCTCGATGTAGGAGAACACGTCGAGGCGTTCGCGCTCGATGACCCAACAGTCGAGGCCGGTGCCCTCCACCCACCCGCGCAGCCGGTCCTCCCACGCCACCCCGTCGAGGACCGCCCAGTTGGTGAGCAGCTGCAGACTGCCGCCGGGGAGGAGGTGCGACGGGGCCTGCCGCACGATCGCCTCCACGAGACCGTCGGCGACGAGGTCGCCCTCACGGTAGGTGAGGCGCTTCCCGTCGGGCGGGCTCATCACGTAGGGCGGGTTGGAGACGATGAGGTCGAAGCGTTCCCCCGCGACGGGGTCGAAGAGGGACCCTTCGCGGTAGTCGATGGCGACGCCGCTCAGGTCTGCGCTGACCCGCGCCAGGTCGAGGGCCCTGGGGTTCAGGTCCGTGGCCACCACCTCATCCGCATGCCGGGTCAGGTGCAGCGACTGCACGCCACATCCGGTGCCCAGGTCCAGTGCGCGACCGACGTGCTCCCGCATGGTGATCTGCGCCAGCGTCAGCGATGCCGGGGACGCCCCCAGCACGTAGTCGGCGCGGGTCGGCGCTGTCTGCTGGTCCATGCCGGGCGTGAGGTCACTGACGAGGAAGCCGGATGCCCCGTCGTCGGGCGAGCCGTAGGGGCGGATGTCGACGAGCGCGCGAACCCGGTCATCCCCGACGGCCACCCAGTCGTGCCGAACAGCAGCGGCGACGTCCAGCGCCTGCTCCGCGGCGGCTAGCGGGACGCTCTGCTGCAGGATGAACAGCCTCACAAGGCATGCCAGCGGATCCATGCTCCCGGCGAGTGCGACGTCCGCCGCGATGCTGCTGTTCCGCCCCAGACCCGCCTGGCCGAGTTCACCGATGAGATCCAGCACGTCGTCCGTGGTGTAGCTCGCCCGCAGAAGACGGGCGCGCAGATCAGCAGATGTCATGCCACACACAGTAGAGCCCAGCCCCATGCCCCCAGCCCCTTGCCCCGTACCGTCGCGACGTCCCTCCCCCACTCCGGCGGACGGTGTCGCGAATGGCCTCATCCAATGAGATGATTCGACAATGGAACGTCTTGACCCGAAGCCCGCGCGCAGCACGAAGCGCTCATCGCTCGTCACCGCCGTCATCGCAGCCGTCATCGCGGGGGTGGTGACCTTTCTGGTCATGACCTTGGCGGTCCAACTGCAGTCAGGCACCTCCGGCTTGATCGGTGCCGGGGTGGCCGTGGTGGTGGCCGGCATCGTGTCCGCCGTGACGCTGCCGACACCGCAGCGCGAGCGGTGACGCACACTCCGCGCCCATCACTGGACTGACCCGGCCACCGCCACGCGCTCGACGCTGGTGGGCGCGCCGGGCAGCTGCGGGTCCAGTGGGTGTGTGAGCGTCACCTCCACCACAAACGAGAATTCGTCTCCCTGCACGCGGCACCCCACCAGATGGGCCCCGTTGCGCACCGAACTGCTCTCGGCCGCGGAGCACGCGTCACCGCCCCCGGCACGAGCGCCTGCCGCCGCGAGGGCGGCAAGGTCCGCGGCGTCCTGCACCGCTCCGACCTGCCCCACCCACAGGACAAGCACCGACGCCAGCCATGCCGTGGCCAGCAGTGCCAGACACACACCCGCCGTCAGCAGCGTGCCCGCCCCCCTCTCATCCGCACCGTCTCTCGGCGTCCTGGACACCTCACCCGTCGCGGCCATCGGCCACCCCCGGTTCCCACGCCGCCCAGTTGTGGGCCGACACAGTGATGGGGCCGACACCCAGCACGCGCACGGGTACGGACACCAGCACCTCCACGCCGGCGGCGTCCCGCTCCACCTCGGTCCGGGCACCCTCAGGTGCCTGCTTCTCCGCAGCCCCAGCCGCGGGCGCGTCGCCGCGAGCCAACTGGCGTGCGACCTCGCTGCTGGTGCGCGCACACGCCGACTGCACCACCCCCAGCAGGACGACGCCGCTGAGCACGGCGGCCAGCATCGTGGCCGTCACGAACCCCACGGCGAGCTCGACGGTGACCATGCCCCGGTGGGGGCGTCCCCGGGGTGAGGGGCGGCGGCGCGGGGCGGCCCCTGGGGACTCCCCGCGCCGGTGGGTCATTTCACGCCCACCAGGTTCTGGAAGATGGCCAGGATCCAGTCCATGAGCACCTGGAAGAAGGCGTTGTCGCTGAAGATCCTCAACAGCACGAGGGCGGCGGTGGCCGCCGCCACCAGCCCGATGGCGTACTCGACGGTGGTGAGGCCGCGTTCCGCGAGGCAGCGGCGCCCCCTGCCCGCCCCGGGCGCCGGGAACCCGGCTTCTGCGAGATCGGTGTGACTCATGTGACTCTCCCCCTGTAGTAGGAGTCCCGGGTGTTGATCACCCGGCGACACCCACCACCTTGGGCGGAGGGGCGGCATGATCACACAACCCACCGGCGCCCTGTGGATACGGCGAAGGTGCCCGCAACGGACAACACCTTCGCTGTGGACACACGCCGACGGGCGCCTCAGCCGTCCTGCAGCAGGGCGCGCAACAGGAGCGTGGCGCGCTCCTTGTCCAGTACCTGGTTCGCGTTGCCGCACTTGGGGGACACGATGCACGCCGGACAGCCGCTGGTGCACTCGCAGCTCTCGAGCCTCTCCAACGTGGCAGCCAGCCAACGCTCCGCGACGTCGAAGGCGTGCGCGGCGAACCCGGCACCGCCCGGCAGTCCGTCGTGCACGAAGATCGTCGCCAGCCCTGTCTCCGGGTGCACGGGGGTGCTGACGCCGCCAATGTCCCAACGGTCGCAGGGCGCGAAGGCGGGCAGCAGGCCGATGGCGGTGTGCTCGATGGCGTGCGCCGCGGCGCCCATCTCCAGCGGCGCCCACGCCAGCTCCCGTTCCAGCCGGGCAGGGACGCTCCACCACACGGCGTCCGTCAGCATGCGATGGGCCGGTAGGTCGATGGGCGAGGCGTCGAGCACCTCGTGGGTGACCTCGTCGCGGCGCAGGTAACCGGTCACCTGCGACGTGAGGCGCACCTTCCCCAGTGTGAGTTCCAGTCCCGAGATGACGCGGCGGCGGGTCACGGACAGGGAATCGATCTCGAAACTCGACTGCGGTTGCGTGTAGTACGGCTCGGCCGTGGTCGAGACGAAGGCGTGCCCGTCCTCGATGTCCAGCGACGTCACCAGCCACGTCTGGCCCTGGTGGAGGTAGACGGCGCCCGGGTGGACGGTGCGGTCGGCGGCGTCCCGGTCAATGACACCCACCACCCGCCCCGTCTCCTGCTCGATGATCTCGACGGGTTTGGGCCCGGCGGCGCGCAGGTCGATGTGGTCGACCGCCCGGTCGGGCCGCGTCCAGAACCACCGGTTCCCGCGGTCCCGCAGAACCTTCTGCCCGGCGAGTGCTTCGGCGAGCGGCACCGTGGTCGGTCCGAACCATCGGCTGTCGTCCGGGGACAGCGGGTGCTCCTGCGCCGCCGCCGCCAGGTGGGGTCCCAGCACGTGCGGGTTGCCCGGGTGCAGCACCAGGTGCTCGACAGGGGCGTCGAAGATG
>JBDSRF010000017.1:0-3323 GCA_039929445.1 Arachnia sp.
GGTGTGTGCTTTGTCTTGGGGTTGTGGGGGGTTCACGGGGGGCGTGCCCCCCGGTGTGTGTTTTGTCTTGGGGTTGTGGGGGGTTCACGGGGGGCGTGCCCCCCGTGTGTAGGCTGCGGGCGTGCGATACGTCTCCACCCGTGACTCCTCCGGCGAGCCCGGCCGGCCGTTCTGCGACATCCTGCTCGAGGGACTGGCCCCCGATGGCGGCCTGTACCTGCCCGAGTCCTATCCCCACGTCAACGCCGACACCCTGACCCGGTGGCGTGACCTCCTGCGCGCCGACGGCTACGCCGCGTTGGCCTTTGAGGTCCTGTCGCTGTTCGTCGACGACATCCCCGCCGCCGACCTGCGGGGCATCTGCGAGCGCGCCTACGCCCCGCACAAGTTCCTGGACCCCGCCGTCGCTCCTGTGAGCCTGCTCTCCGACGGCCTCTGGCTCCTGCACCTGTCGAATGGGCCCAGCGCCGCGTTCAAGGACATGGCCATGCAACTGCTGGGGGAGCTGTTCGAGTACGAGCTGGAACGCCGCGACGCCACCATCACCATCCTGGGGGCCACCAGCGGCGACACCGGCTCCGCGGCCGAGTACGCGCTCATGGGCAAGCCGCGGGTGCGGGTGTTCATGCTCTCGCCGCAGGGACGGATGACTCCGTTCCAGCAGGCGCAGATGTTCTCCATCGATGACGCGTCCATCACCAACATCGCCGTCGACGGCGTGTTCGACGACTGCCAGGACATCGTCAAGGAGATCAACGCCGACGCCGCATTCAAGGCACGCCACAGCATCGGTGCGGTGAACTCCATCAACTGGGCCCGCCTGATGGCGCAGGTGGTCTACTACTTCGCCGCGTGGCTGCAGATCTCCGACGACGACCGTCCGCTCAGCTTCGCGGTGCCCTCCGGCAACTTCGGCAACATCGCCGCGGGGCACGTGGCCAAGTCCATGGGCCTGCCCATCCACCGCCTCATCCTGGCGACCAACGAGAACAATGTCCTCGACGAGTTCTTCACCACCGGCATCTACCGGATCCGGGGCAGCGCTGAGACCCACGAGACGTCGTCGCCGTCCATGGACATCTCCAAGGCCTCCAACTTCGAGCGCTACGTGGCCGACCTCGTCGGTCGCGACGGTGCCCGCGTGGCGGACCTGTTCGGCCGCCAGCTCCGGGAGGACGGTCGCTTCGACCTGTCAGAGCTCCGCGCCTTCCGCGACCAGTTGGACACCCACGGGTTCGTCACGGGTTCCTCCACGCACGCCGACCGGCTGCGCCAGATCCGTCGCACCTACTCCGAGGACGGCGTGATCATCGACCCCCACACCGCCGATGCGGTGCAGGTGGCGCGCAGCATTCAGGTGTGCGGAACCGTGGTGGCGCTGGAGACGGCCCTACCCGTGAAGTTCGCCGGGACCATCACCGAGGCCCTGGGTATCGACGTCCCGCGACCGGCCGTGTTTGACGGCATCGAGGACCTGCCACGCCACGTCGTCGAGGTCCCGTGTGATGCGGCCGCCGTCCGGAAGAAGATCGAGACCGCGCCGGGAGGCGCGGTCTCGGGAGAGTAGGTGGGGGCTGGGGCTCAGAGGCGGTTCTGGCTCTTCAGCAGGTCGCGGATCTCCTCGAGGAGGAGGACGTCCGCGGGGGTGCCCGCATCTTCTTCGGGGAAGAACTTCTTCTTGGCCTCGGTGTAGGGGAGCACGATCAGGTAGTACACCACGGCCGCGATGATGATGAACGAGATGAGAGCCGTGATCCAGGCGCCCACCGAGATGCCGCCGGGGGACCAGTTGGAGAAGTCGGGGGTGCCGCCGATCTTGCCGATGACGTCCATGAGGAGGGCCACGGTGGCGGTCACGATGACGCCGAAGGCGGAGGCCATGATGAAGGCGACGGCGAGCTCGATGAGGTTGCCCTTGAGAATGAAGTTCTTGAAACCGGTCATACAGCGGATCTTATTGGGTTTTCAACCAATTTTGTACGGTGGCGATGTGGCTGCGAGCGCACAGACGCTGTGACATGGATGAAACGTGCCTCGCCTAGACTGCGGAGCATGCGAGAACTGCAGGCCCGGATCATTGCTGACATGGGCGTCAGGCCCGCCATCGACCCCGCCCACGAGGTGGAGCGGCGGGTCGTCTTCCTGTGTGAGTACCTCAGGGCAACCCACACCGCCGGTTTCGTCCTGGGAATCTCCGGTGGGGTCGACTCGACTCTGGCGGGGAGACTGGCGCAGATGGCCGTGGACGTGATCACGGCCGAGGGCGGCTCGGCCGACTTCGTGGCGGTGCGCCTGCCGTACGGCACCCAGGCCGACGCGGCGGACGCCGAGGAGGCCATGGACTTCGTGGCGGCCAGCACCCCGCTCACCCTGGACATCGCCGCCGCCGTGGATGGGCTGGAGGCGGCGTTCGAGACCACCACGGGTCGCGACATTGCCGACTTCAACAAGGGCAACGTGAAGGCCCGCATGCGGATGGTGGCGCAGTACGCACTGGCGGGGGAGCGCAACCTCCTGGTGCTCGGCACCGACCACGGCGCGGAGTCCGTGACCGGCTTCTTCACGAAGTTCGGGGACGGCGGCGCCGACATCCTCCCGCTGTTCGGTCTCGACAAGGGGCAGATCCGCGACGTGCTGCAGCACCTGGGGGCACCCGAGTCCCTGTGGGGGAAGGTGCCGACAGCCGACCTCCTGGATGGTCGGCCGCTCCGCAGCGACGAGGACGAGCTCGGCATCACCTACGCAGACATTGACGCCTACCTGGAGGGGCACCAGATCCCCGTCGAGGTCGCCGAGCAGATCGAGACCAAGTACCTGCGCACCCAGCACAAGCGCACAACCCCCGTCACCATTCTCGACGACTGGTGGCGCGACTGAGTCGCGGACCGGGTGCCGCAGCACCCCCGAGACTAGGATCAGGGCATGTCTGACATGGTTCCACGCAAGCGGTTACGGGCTGGCGATGCGGATCGTGACGCCGTCCTGGGGGTGCTGCAGCAGGCTCATGCCGAGGGCAGGTTGAGCATCGACGAGCTGGGCGAGCGCCAGGACAGGGCGTTGGAGGCCAGGTTCACCGATCAGTTCTCCGATCTCGTGGACGATCTCCCGGGAGGGCACGCGCTGGTGGTTGATGCCGGATCCGGGATCGCGCCCAGGCCGTCGGTGCCGCCTGCCACGGGTCCACCGGAGCGGACGTCGTTCTCGGTCATGTCCGGCAGGGACGTGTCCATCGAGCCGGGCACCCGGCACTACCTCAACTTCGCCTGGTGGGGTGGCGACAACATCGACCTCACCGGTGCCATGGGGCCGGGCGTGGTGATCAC
>JBDSRF010000018.1:0-11232 GCA_039929445.1 Arachnia sp.
CTCCTCGATCTCCGGCATGCGGTGGGAGATGTAGATGAGTCCGGTCTCAGGTTTCACGAAGTCCCGGATCATCCCGTACAGCGCATGCGTCTCGGCGATGGTGAGGGCCGCGGTGGGCTCGTCCATCACCAGGATCCTCGAGTTGTAGGACAGTGCCCGCGCAATCTCCACCATCTGCTGACGCGCGATGGACAGCGAAGAGATCAGCGCCTTCGGATCGACGTTCATGTCGAGACGCTCGAACAGCTCGGAAGCATCGCGATTGAGCTTCTTGTCGTTGACCCACCCGCCCGTGTGGCTTCCGGGGCGCCCAAGGAACAGGTTCTGCGCCACGGTCAGGTCCGGCACCATGTTCAGTTCCTGATGGATGATCGACAGGCCCAGGTCGCGCGCATGGTTGACGCTGCCGACCTCCACCTTCTTGCCCTCGAGCCAGATCTCGCCGCCGGCGTCGGCCCTGTAGATGCCCGTGAGGATCTTCATGAGGGTGGACTTGCCGGCACCGTTCTCGCCGCACAGGCCGAGCACCTCACCCGCTTCCAGGTCGAGGTTGACGTTCTGCAACGCCTTGACGCCCGGGAAGGTCTTGCTGATGTTCTTCAGTTCCAACAGCTTGGCCATACGTACTCCTTCGTACAGCGAGGTCAGAGCATCCATGCGCTGAGGCCTCAGAATGTTAACGCTAGCACCCACATGTTCAGATGCGATGGACCGTTATCAAACTGTCACATAACGGTGGTCTTGACGACGTCCCTCCGGCCTTCCGGACCTCACCGGTTGGCGAGCAACTCCTGCTCTGCGGCCTTGGTCCACACGCCATTCTCCAGCAGGGCGGCGACGTGTGGAAGGGAGTTTGGCATGTCCACGAGACGGGTCAGGGGAAGGTCCGGCAGGCTCGGGTAGACCATGATCTTCCCGCCGGAGGTGCGGTTGATCACGGCATCGATGGCGTCCTGGAACCCGGCCATGCCACTCACCGCGTCGAGCGAGATGTGGGTGTCGATGACCCCGCGCTCGATCTTGTCGAGCACCGTGCGCATGTCGGAGACGTCGGAGCCCGAGGTGCCCAGCATGAAGATGCGTCGCTCGATGATGCCCTGGAGGTCGAACTCTCCCAGGGTGCCTGCGGGAATCCCGGCGAAGGCGTTGACGATGGCACCCTCGCCGGCGAGGTCGACGGCCTGGCCCACGAGTGCAGCGACCGGGACCATGCAGCTGAGGTGGGTGTAGCCGGGCTGGAGCTCTGTGGAGCCGGAGTTGATGATCTCGAGCGGTACACCTCTGGCCTCGGCGACGGGGCCCACGATGGCCTGCAGGTGCGTCAGCCTGTCATCGCTGAGGTCCGTGCCCGCCACGGTAATGCCGGGGATCCCCGACGTCACGGCGCGCATGGTGTGCATCTGGCCCATGGGTCCGGCGGCGCCGATGATGGCGACCCGATCCCCCTCCCGCAGTTCCCCTGTCTCCGGTATCCAGGCGTACCCCTGGGCGGGATCGTTGCCGGTGGTGCCGCAGAACCGGATGAAGTCGTAGTGCACGCGACCGATGTCGAGGGCAACCTTCCTCTCGAGTCGTCCCCCGTCCAGCACCACGCACAGCACGGCCCGGGTGCCCAGCTGCGGCGCCAGCGCCTCGACGACGCCAGCGTCGTGTCCCACGTAGATGATGTCGTCGAACGGCTCCCCGACGGCGTTGACGGCTTCGACGGGCGACAGGTGGAGCGTCTCGGCGGGCTCATTGCCGCGGGTGAGGTCCTCCAACCCGTGGACCTCGCCGTCGGAGACCACCAGCATGCGCCCGCCAGCCAGGACATGGTTGCGTTCGCGCCATGCATAGGAGCCCTCCACCGTGGCCCAGGGCTCGATGAGGGCGACCGCCGCCGCCGACGGACCGTCGGTGACGTGGATGAGGAACTCCTCACCCGAGGGCGAGACGACGCAGCGCTCGTCGATGACGACGAACTCCTGCAGGGCACCCTCGAAGTTGTAGCCGAACGCGCCGTTCGATTTAGCCGTGCGCAGGTGCTTCCAGTCCGCCTGGACCAGCACCCTGTCGCCGACCTTGAAATGCGTGACCGCGTCCCCCACCTCGACGATGCGACCCACGGGCTCGTGTCCCGGCACCGTGGGGGCATCGCCCGGCTTGTAGCCGGGGATCTCCGCGAGGGCGTCGGCGTCGATACCGCTGACCACGGCCGCCTTGCGGGGGTGGGAGTCGAAGGCCTTCAGCAGTTTGGTGTCGCTGAAGCAGATGCCGCAGGCCTCCACCTGCAGCATCATCTGGTGCGGACCCACCGGGTCAATGGGCTTGGCATCGTTGTGGACGATCTCGCCCACCCCGGTGAACTGGATGGCGTGCTGGGTCTGTGATCCGTGGCTCACGGCGTTCCTCTCCATGGGTAAGGGTTTCAGCTGCTCAACATGACCTGGCCACCCGTGACGGGGACCGCCTGGCCTGTTTCATAGGACTGTTCGACGATGTAGTAGACGGCCCGCATGACGTCGGCGCCCACAGCCCCACGCCCCATGGGGACCTTGGACTCGTAGAACGCCTTCACCTCGTCGACGGTGGTCGCGCCCGGGACCTTGCCGGAATGGAGGTACTGCACGAAGAGCCCGTTGTCGGGGTCGGACCACAGGGGCCCGTCGAAAAAGTTGCCGGGGCAGATGGCGTTGACCTTGATGCGGTTCTCCACCAGTTCCAGGGCGAAGCTCTGCACCAGTCCGATGCCGCCGAACTTGCTGCCGGCATAGGCGGCGTTGCGGTTCGAGCCGACGAGCCCGGACTTGGAGTTGATCTGGATGATGTCCGTGGCCCAACCGGGTGCCGCCAGGTTCTGCAGGCGCAGCACGCGACCGAGGTGTTTCACCACCAGGAAGAACGCCGTGTAGTTGACGCCGGTGCTCAGCGCGAACGCCTTCAGGTCCTGCTCGAGCACGGAACCGGCGCGGGCGATGCCTGCGTTGGAGACCACGAGGTCGATGCCACCGCAGGTGGCCACGATCGTGGCTGCCAGAGCCGCCACGGAGTCCTCGTCGGCCACGTTGCAGGCGACCGCGGTGGCCCGCTCCCCCAGTTCCTCGGCGAGCGCCGTCGCGCCGGCCAGGTTGAGGTCGGCGATGAACACCCAGGCGCCGGAGGCGTGCAGGGCCCTGACGATGCCCTCCCCGAACCCCTGGGCGCCGCCCGTCACCAGCGCGACGCGACCCGCAACGACGCCTGCCCTGGAGGCGGCCCGGCCGGCCGCTTCGTCCCGTGCGTCGGGCACCGGGACCGCACCGGGCAGGTGCTGCGCCGTGACGGTGACGCCGCCCCCCGCCGTAGTCAGGGTGATGGTGGCCGGCAGTCTGAGGTCGGGGGGCAGCTGGTCCGCGATCGCGGCGGCCACGCGACGGGGATCGTCGTCGTCAGGTACGTCGACGGTGGCCGTCGGCTCGTCGCCGGTGGCCCTCAGCACCACGGGCGTGGCGTGGCGCTCCAGCAGGACTCCGCGCAGCAGCACCAGCAGTTCGTCGGTTCTCATGGGGTGGCTCCCGGGTTGTCGACGAGCTGGCGACCCAGCTCGCCGTAGGCGATGATGCGCTCGGACAGCGGCAGGTCCGCCATCGGGTTCTCGGGGTGCAGCAGCCCGCGCCGCGGGTCGGCCTCGGACAGCACCTCGTGCGCCACCAGCGCCCACGTGGAGTCGCCCAGGCGCGCGAAGCGGGGTTCCGACAGCTCCGGGCAGGAGAACACCTGCCGGGGCTGGTTGATGTCGACGCCGGAGACCTGGATCATGTCGTGGGCCTCCGCCAGCGCGGCAATCCGCTCCAGCTGCGCCGCCGTGTTGCGCGGCGGCATGAACGTGATGGCCGGGAATCCCAGGTCACCGAGGTGGGCGACGAGGTCCTCCAGGTAGGCATCCTCGAACGCCTCGGCCTTCTTGTCGCCGGTCGGCGAGGCCGAGACGTCGCCCAGGTAGGCGTAGCAGGGGATGGCCCCGATGCTCAGCGCGAACTCGACGACGGTGCGGGCGTCCGGCAGTTCCCCGCCCTCAGCCATGCGCTCCGGCTGGATGTAGAAGCGCTCCAGGTACTCCGCCTTGAGCAAACCCAGCAGGTCGTGCGGCAGGAAGGGGTTCCCGGGATCAGCGAGCAGGTTGCCCAGGGGACCGGGGATGACGACGCCCATCCCCTGCAACCCCTTGACCAGCGGGGCGCCGCGTCCGAAGCACGCGATGAGCGCCTCCGACATGGCGTAGAGCAGGTGCCGCTCGGTGACGGTCCCACCGGAGGCGAACTGGGAGATGCCCACCACGTCGGACTCGAAGTCCAGGGTCGGCGCCCCGAGGCCCGCGAGCACCTCGTTGGCGCGCTCAGTCATGCGGCGGGTCCTCTCCAGCCGTGCCTCGCGGATGGGGCGCAGGAAATCCTCCGCCGCCTGCCGCGAACGCGCCGGGATGCCCTGGACCGTCACGTAGGCGACGCCCGCGGAGTCGGGGTTGTTCAGTTTCCGCCCCGCGAAGGGTGCACGCCCCCGCGCCACGTCGTCGGCGGAGTGGAACATGACGCGGCACTCGAAGCCGGTGACCACCCCCAGCCCAAGGATGGCGCCGGCGTCACGCATCTCCGCCGCAGCTGCCACGGAGTCGTGGTCCACGGACCCCACCACCTGAAGCCCGGCCTCCCGTCCACGCAGGCACGCCATGGCGGGGGTGTAGGGGCTGAAGCTGTAGATGGTGTGGATGTGGTTGTTCGACTCCAGCGTCAGGGGCGGGAAGTCGTTGCCGGCGTCCACCCAGCGACGCAGTGCACCGACCCGGGCATCCGGCGAGGCGGCCGGGTCGTTCACCACCTCGATCGTCATCCTCAGACCCCTTCCCGGGACCGGCGTGCCAGTTCGGCTTCGGTCTGGTTGGTGGTGGGGGTGTAGTTCGGCAGCGGGAGGATCCGCTCGTGGATGGCATCGATGAGCCAGTTCGGCTGCGGGAAGAATTCCTTCTCCAGTTCGGCGGCGGGCGTGATCGCGTTCCGCGACCCCACCACCGTCACGGGTGCGTCGAGGTGGTTGAACGCCAGCGTCGAGACCTGGGATGCCACGGTGTGCAGGAACGAGCCGCGGTCGACTGCGTCGGAGGTCAGCAGCAGCCGTCCCGTCTTCTTCACGGAGTCGACGATCGGACCGAGATCCAGGGGTGCCACGAACCGGAGGTCGATGACCTCCGTGGAGATGCCATGCTCCTTCTCCAGCATCTCGGCGGCCTCCATCACGCGGTAGAGGGTGGCCCCCAGCACGCCGATGGTCAGGTCCTTGCCCTCGCGGCGCACCACGGGCTGCCCCTCGGGCACCTCGTAGTAGCCCTCGGGAACGCCGTCGGCCTCGAACTCCTCGGCACGGTCGTAGAGCAGCTGCGACTCGAAAAAGATCACGGGGTCGGTGCCGCGCAGGGCGAGGTTCATCATGCCCTTCGCGTCGTAGGGCGTGGCCGGGTAGTAGACCTTCAGCCCGGGCATATGGGCGCACAGCGCGGCCCAGTCCTGGGAGTGCTGGGCACCGTACTTGCTGCCCACGGACACCCGGACCACCAGCGGCATGGTGAGGAGCCCGGCGGACATGGACTGCCACTTGGCGGCCTGGTTGAAGATCTCGTCGCCGGCGCGGCCGAGGAAATCGCAGTACATGAGCTCGACGATGGCCCGGCCACCCGAGAGGGCGTAGCCGACGCCGGTGCCCACGATGGCGGCCTCGGAGATGGGCGAGTTGAACAGGCGGTGGTGCGGCAGCAGTTCGGTGAGGCCGCGGTAGACGGCGAACGCGCCGCCCCAGTCACGGTTCTCCTCGCCCCAGGCGCAGACGGTGGGGTCGATGGCGAAGCGGTGGGCGATGGCCTCGAACAGTGCGTCGCGGTAGGAGAACGCCTTCGCCTTGCTGACGGGCTTGCCGTCGGCGTCCAGGGCGGTGCGGACCTTCTTCTTCAGCGACTTGACGCGGGCGTTGTCCTCGAGCGGCTCCAGCAGCTCGGACTCACCCTCGGCCATCTTCTCCTTGTTGCCATTGGAGTACATGACGGATTCGATGAAGTCCATGTGGACGCGGGGCGAGGTCTCCTCGTCCTTGGTGCACAGGGCGATGATCTTGGTGAGCCGCTCGTCGAAGCGCGACTGGATGTCGTCCACCTCGCTCTGGGCCACCACCTTGTTCTCCACGAGGTAGGCGGCGTAGTTCTTGAGCCCGTCGTGCTGCTCCCACATCTCCACCTCGTCCTTGCTGCGGTAGCTGGAGGCATCCGAGGGCGAGTGGCCGGAGAAGCGGTAGGTGATGGTGTCGGTGAGCACCGGACCGCGACCGGCCTCGAGGAGCTTGCGCTTGCGGGCGACGGAATCGGCCACGGCCAGCGGGTTGAGGCCGTCGACGCGCTCGGCGTGCATGGCCTCGGGGTTCACCCCTGCCCCGACGCGGGCCAGGATGTCGTAGCCCATGGTCTCGCCGGAGGTCTGGCCACCCATGCCGTAGAAGTTGTTGAAGAAGTTGAACCAGATGGGCGGGTTGCCCTGCACGCCGTCCTTCCAGAGGGTGCGGTACTGGTCCATGGCCGCGAACATCATGGCCTCCCAGACGGGGCCGCAGCCCATGGAGGCGTCGCCGATGTTGGCGATGACGATGCCGGGCTCGCGGTTGACCAGCTTGAACAGCGCCGAGCCGGTGGCGATGTCCGCCGAGCCGCCCACGATGGCGTTGTTGGGCATGGAACCGAACGGTGAGAAGAAGGCGTGCATGGAGCCGCCGAGGCCGCGGTTGAAGCCGGCCTTGCGGGCGAAGGTTTCGGCGACGGTGCCGTAGAGGATGAAGTTCTCCGCCACGTCGGCGAGGCCGTCGCTGCTGATCTGCTCCGCGAAGGACAGGGTCTCGCCGTCGAGGAAGCCCTTCATAATGTTCTCCAGGCCGGCCGGGTCCAGCTTCCGTGCGGCGGAGAAACACTTGGCGAGGATCTCGCCGTGGCTGCGGTGGGAGCCGAAGATGAAGTCGGTGGGTTCCAGCTGCGACGCCTGCCCCACGACGGCGGACTCCTGGCCGATGGACAGGTGGGCGGGGCCGCGGTGGTCGTACTCGACCCCGTTCCAGGCGCCCGTGGTCTTGATGGAGTTGAGCATGGTCTCGAACTGCCGGACCGCGATCATGTCGTGCAGGATGTCGACGAGACCATCCTTGCCGTGCGTCTCCAGTTCTGCCTTGAAGTCGGGTTCGTACGCGTTGACGGGGATGTCGGGGGTCTTGATGGAGGCCCGGGCGCGGACTGTGGTGGGGTCGACGATGAGTGAACGGGGCATGGTGTTCTTTCTTCTCAGTTCTCAGACGACGGCTCAGGCCTTGATGGCCCAGGCCGCCTCTCGGATGAGTTCGCTGACGGTGGGGTGGGGGATGACGACCTGGCGCAGGTCGTGCAGGTTCAATTCGGTCTCGAGCACCACGCAGGCACCCCAGATCATTTCGGCGGCGTAGGAGCCGAGCACGTGGATGCCCAGCACCTGGAGGGTGTCGGCATCGACGATGACCTTCGCCCCGCCGGGGGCACGGAAGCCGTTCTCCGCCACGAAGCGGCCGGACATGAATCCGGGGACGGTGGCTGTGAGGACCTCGTGCCCGGCCATGCGGGCCGACGTCTCCGTCATGCCGACCCCGGCGGCCTCCGGGTTGGAGTACACCGCCCAGGGGACGGCGTGCCAGCGGACGATCTCGCCGCGGCGGTGCGCCTCGGGATCCAGGATGTTGGCAGCGGCCACCTCTCCCATCCTGTAGGCGGTGTGCGCCAGCAGGCTGCGCCCGGTGACGTCGCCGATGGCCCAGACACCTGGGAGGTTGGTGCGCAGCCGGTCGTCGACGACGATGCCGCGGCCCGAGAACTCCAGCCCGGTGTTCTCGGCACCCCAACCGTTGACGACGGGTCGGCGCCCCACAGCCATGAGGACGACGTCTGCATCGACGGACTGCTGCGAGCCGTCGGCCGTGGTGAAGGAGACCGTGCCACCCTCGAGCCCGGTGACCCGGCACCCGAGGCGGAAATCGATGCCTGTGAGGGCCTCGCGGAGCATGGGCGCGATCCCTGCATCCATGAACGGCACGATCTCGGGCAGCATCTCGATGACGGTGACGTGGGTGCCCAGCATGGAGAACAGGCTGGCGAACTCCACACCGATCACACCGCCGCCGATGACGGCGAGCCGCTCCGGGACGGCCTCCAGTGCCAGCAGCCCCGTCGAATCCACGAGGTGGGGGTTGTCCGCGGTGCCGGGGATGGGCGGCATGACCGGCTCGGACCCCGTGGCCAGGATCACGTGCCGGGAGGTGTGGGACTCGCCGTTGACGCTGACCCGGCCGGGCCCTTCGAAGGTGCCGTGCCCGTTGATCACGATGACGCCGGCCCGCTTCTGGGTGACGCCGACGCCGGCCACGAGCTTGCCGACCACCTCGGCCTTCCACTTCTGCATGCGCTCCCAGTCGAAGCTGACGCTGCCCCCGTCGACGCCGTACTGGGCGCCGTGCCGGGCGTGGTGGAACGTCTTGGCCGCGTTCAGCAGCGTCTTGGTGGGGATGCAGCCCACGTTGAGGCAGGTGCCACCCAGGGCCACGGCCTCCACGAGCAGCACCTTCTGCCCGGCATGGCCGAGGCGTTCGGCAGCGATGTAGCCTCCGGGGCCGCCGCCCAGGATGATGACGTCGAAGTCACTCATGTGCGCCGCCCCCTCAGGCCAGCACGGCGATGTCGATGGCCTCAAGGAAGGCCACGAGGTCGGACAGGAAGCGGGCCGCGTCGGCGCCGTCGATGACCCGGTGGTCAGCGGTGAGCGAGAGCCCGATGCGCTGCTCGGCCCCGACGGTGCCGTCGGCGTTGATGACGGCGCGGGGGAAGATGGCGTCGACGCCGAGAATGGCGGTCTGCGGGACGTTCAGCAGCGGGGTGAAGCTCTCGATGCCGAGGCCGCCCAGGTTGGACACGGTGAACGTGGCGCCCCCCAGCAGGTCCGGCTTTATGGTGCCGCCGATGGCGTCAGCGGCCAGCTGCTTGCTGGCACCTGAGAACTCGGCGAGCCCCATGAGGGAGGCGTTGCGGACCGTCGGCACGAGCAGTCCGCGGGGGGTGTCGCAGGCGAACCCCATGTGGACACGCTCGAAGGTGGTGAGCACGCCGTCGGCCAGGTGGGCGTTGTGCGACGTGTGTCGGGCTGCGGTGCGGACGGCCGCGAAGCCGACGAGGTCGCCGATCGTCACACCGTTGAGCCCGTAGGACGCGTCAGAGCCCTTCAACCGCTTGCGGAGGTCGAGCAGAGCCTGCGCCCTCGCCGTGGTGGTGTAGGTGAGCTGGGCGCTGGAGGCCAGCGAGTGCATCATGCGCTCGGAGATGACCTTCCGGATGCCCTTGACGGGCGTGGTGGTGCTGGGCCCCATGTCGCCGTCGTCGTGGGCGGGGGCTGCGGGGAACGGGGTACGAGTGGACTGCACGTCGGCAGCCGTCGCGCGGCCACCGATGCCCGAGCCGGTCACATCGCTGCGTCCCGCACCGCCAGCCCTGGCGCCTGCCCGGGTGGTGGGTCCGGCCGCGATGACCGCCTTGACGTCGCGCTCGATCACACGGCCGCCGGGGCCGGTGCCGCTGCCAACGCCCCAGACGTCCATCGACGTCGACGCGGCGAGCGCACGGGCACGCGGGCTTGAGCCGTATCCGGGCACGGAGGTGTCGGAGGTGTCGGAGGTGTGTCCTGCGGCGGACTGGACGCCGGCGGGGTCCTCCACGTCCAGCGTCTCCACGGGTGCGTCCTGCGACTCCCCGGTGTCGTCGGTCTCCTCAAAGGAGGCCTCGCCCGCGGGACGGGCCGGGGTGTCCACCTCGGTGATGACGCCCTCGCCTGCGGCACCGGCGGCCCTCAGCGCAGGGCCGGGGTCCTCGCCCGGCTCACCCAGGACCAGCAGCGGATCCTTGACGGGGACGTCGTCGCCCTCCCGCCAGAGCAGCTTCAGCACGGTGCCTGCCGTGGGCGAGGGCACCTCCATGGAAGCCTTGTCCGTCTCGACCTCGCACAGCACAGAGTTCTCGGCGACGACGTCGCCCTCACCCACGGCCCATGACACGATGAGACAGGATTCGACGCTGTTGCCGAGTTGCGGCATGACGACGACTGTTGCCATTGATTCCTCCTAGACGACGCGAAGTTGCGTGTGTTCCATCAACGATTGCGCCGCTGCATCGGAGATCAGGGAATCCGTGATGATCCCCGTGATACCGGCGAGCGGCAGGAAGGTGACGAATCCGGCCTGGCCGAACTTGCTGGAGTCCGCGACAAGCCAGGTCTCCTCGGCGCGGTCGCGCATCATGGTGGCCACCTGGCCACCCTCGACGAACCGTGTGGTGAGGCCCCTCTCGGGGGAGAAGCCGTCGGTACCGAGGAAGGCGATGCGGGTGTTGAAGTCGCCGATCGAGCGTTCGGCAATGGGCCCCACGAGCGATTCGGAGTCGCGGCGAAACACTCCCCCGGTGAGGATGATGTTGAGCGACGGGTTGAGACGGGCGTTGCTGAACACCAGCGTGGAGTTGGTCACGATCTGCACCCCCCGACGCCCCGCCAGGAACCGCACGATGAGGGCGGTGGTGGTGCCCGCCTCGATCATGACCGTGTCGTCGTCGGTAACGAGGGCGGCCGCCGCGGAGGCGATGCGCTCCTTGGCCTCCACGTTGATCTTCTCGCGCTGCAGGATGTGCTTCAGGGTGCTGGGGCGGGCACCGCCCCGAGTGCGCACGAGCATCCCCTGGTCCTCGAGCGAGCGCAGGTACGTGCGGATGGTGACCTCGGAGACGCCCAGATCCGTGGCCAGGGAGGACACCGTGAGGGTCCCCTCCTCGGCGAGGCGCGACAGGATTGCTTCTTCCCTGTCGCCACGATCGATCGTCACCTGGTCAGCACCTTTGCTTGCGAAACACTTTCGATACCTTGACGTTACACCATCGTTTGCCTTCAAACCAGACCACAACCAAAATTCTTCCGGAAGGTCCGGCGCGGGTGTCAGTGCGCGTGGGGCACTCCGTCGCGCGTCGCCGCTACGCTTGGCCACCGGAGGTGACATGACCAATCCCGCTGTCCCGCGCGACACCACGGCTGACCGGCCCAAGCAGATCGGCACGCTGCCGCCACTGCCCGTACTCAGGGACGATCTCGTCCCCAGTCCGCGCACGGGTGAGCCGCGACGCCCCGCCGCGACCGT
>JBDSRF010000019.1:0-5367 GCA_039929445.1 Arachnia sp.
CGAGGGACAGCCGGTTGGACGATGTGGTGCCATCCGGATCAAAGGTGCTTGCGACTCCCAGGTGTTGCAGGGTCGCGCCACCAGCGAACAGGAAAGAGCCGATGACCTGCAGCCCGATGGCCAGGAGGGTGCTCATGGGGTGCGTGCCGGCTGATCACTGCGTGTGACGGGCGCGGGCGCGCCGTATGGCCTCGTCGACGACCTGACGGGCGACGCCGGACAGCTTGCGGTGTTCCTTCTGGCTGATGATGCGGAGGGTGGCGAGGGCGTCCTCCGGAGTTTCGCCGCTACGGCTCATCATGATGCCGATAGCCTGATCGATGACGGCACGACTGGTGAGCGCCGCCTCCAACTCTCCGATGACTCGCTGCGCATGGGCCAGCACCTGTGCGTTGTGCACGGCGACTGCAGCAGGCGCGGCGAAGGATTCCCCGAGCTCCACTGCGTCGTCGTCGAAGGAGTCCTTCCCATGGGCGTACACATTGATGGCGCCCACCACGAGTTCGGGCAGTACCAGCGGCAACGAAAGGACGCTGTGCACCCCCATCCGCCCCACCCGTGGCCCGAAGCGTGGCCACTGCGACTCACCACCGAGTGAACCCGAACGAAAGGTCCGGCCCTCGGCGGCAGCACTGATGCATGGCCCCTCGCCCAAGCTGTACTGAATGGCGTCCACGTCCCGCACGAACGACGCGCTCGCCACGATCGTGTCTGCCCGTCCCCGTTCCATCAACGTGACGCCGGCACCGTCAGCGCCCGGAATCGCGAGAACGGCGAACTCGGCCACACGGGTCAGGAGACTTTCCAGTGGGAGGACGTCGGTGACGAGATGGGACATGCGCTCCAGACTGAGTCGCAGATCGTGCTCGTCGGAGGCTTCCGTCGCTTCAGGCGTCGGGGTCGTGGGCGCGGGGCAGTCCGTGTTCCCTCGGTTCGATTCTGTCATCGCCGCCGCACCCATTTCCTCCGTGATTCGACACTGTCTCACGACGCCTCCCGGGCGGGCAAGGGGTGGGCCCCCGCTCAGGGGGCGTCGTGGCGCTTGGAGTGGGCCAGAGCCGATCGCCGGGGCTCAACCCAACGCTCGCGTTGCCGATGGCCCGTTCCAGCGGACCCAGCGGGTCGTGTTCGAGGTCCCGCATCACGGCCGCCCACGCCGTGCCGGGGCGCGGCCCGCGGGTTGGCGTGGCGCGTCACGGACGACGGGGTGGCTGGTGGGACGGCTCACCGGGGTGCTGGAGTCGAGACGCATCTTCGCGCTGTCGTGCCACACGTCGAGCGGTTCGCCGCCCAGGAGCCGATAGAGGGTCCGCTGCGGGGTGATGTCGAGCCGCAGTTGGCGTCCCTGGACAGCGAGGTTGATGGCCAATCGGGTGATGCCGTCGGGCAGCCGCGGTGAGAATGACACGGAGCCGTGCCGTATCCGAAGGCCGGCGAGGCCGGGGACCAGAGCGATCCACGTGCCGGCCAGGGATGCCAGATGCAGCCCACTGCGGGTGTTGTGATCCAGATCGCTCAGATCCAGGAGGGCGGCCTCGCCGAGGTAGTCATGGGCGAGGTCAAGATGCCCGGTTTCGGCGGCCAGCACCGCCTGGATGCAGGCCGACAACGATGAGTCGCGCACAGTCAGCGCCTCGTAGTAGGCAAAGTTCCGTTCCTTCTGCGCTGTGGTGAAGGACTCGGGGCGCAGGTACATCGCGAGGACCAGGTCGGCCTGTTTGACCACCTGCTTGCGGTACAGGTCGAAGTAGTGGAAGTGGAGCAGCAGGGGGTACTGCTCGGGCGTGGTGGCGGCGAAGTCCCAGACCTGGTGGTCGGTGAACCCATCGGCCTGGGGGTGGACCCCCAGCTCCTCGTCCCACGGTACGTACATCGCCGCTGCCGCGGTCCGCCACGCGGTGATCTCCCCAACCGTGACGTGCAATCGGTCTGCCTGGAGGGGATGCTTCAGTGCCAGTGTGGCGGCGCTGTCGAGGTTGAGCTGTGCCATCAGGTTGGTGTAGACGTTGTTGTCGGCCACCGCCGAGTACTCGTCAGGGCCGGTGACCCCGTCGATCCTGAATCTGCCTGCGGGATCGTGGTGGCCGAGCGAGAGCCACAGCCGTGCCGTCTGCACCACCAGGTCCAGGGCGACGTCGCGTTCGAAGTCGAGGTCGCCGGTGATCTCGACGTGGCGCAGTGCCGCCTCGGCGACATCGGCGCCGACGTGGAAAGCCGCGGTCCCCGCCGGCCAGTATCCCGAACACTCATGGCCCGCGATGGTGCGCCACGGGAAGGCGGCGCCGTCCAGCCCGAGTTGCCGGGCCCGGTCCACGGCCAGCGGCAGGATCGAGCGCCGCCACCGCAGCGCGTCGGCGGCTGCCTCCGGGCAGGCATGGCTGAGCAGGGGCAGGACGAAGATCTCGGTGTCCCAGAATGCGTGGCCGTCGTAGCCCGGACCGGTGAGTCCCTTGGCGGCGATGGCCCGCCCCTCGGCACGGGCGGCAGCCTGGAGGATGTGGAACTGGCCGAAGCGGACCGCCTGCTGCACCGCGTCGTCCCCGTCCAGTTCGACATCGGCGCGGGCCCAGAAGGCGTCCAGGTATGCGCGTTGCTCAGCGACCAGAGCGTCCCAGCCGGTGTGGACCGCGGCGGTCAGGGCCGCGTCCGCCTGGTCGCGGAGGGCAGTCGGGGAGCGGACCCCCGACCAGCCGTGGGCCACGTACTTCACCAGACGCAGCCGCTGGCCGGGTGCCAGCGTCACAATGACACTGACCCGAGCGAGGTCGGGTGAACTCTCGGTGGTGGTCTGGATGCCCCCCGGCGCATCGACCCAGTGGTCCATGGCGACGGCCACGCGCAGCCCGCTCGCGGCGGTGCGGTGCAGCAGGTACGCCCGCAGGTCCTTGTGGTCATGCTGCTCCGCCACCAGCACCGGGCCGATGTCTGCGGTGGTGCGGGGGTCAAGATCGGTGCCGTGGGAGAAGGTGGGCGATCCGAACTCATTGGTCACCAGTTCGGACTGCAGCACCACCGAGACTGTGGAGTCGAGCGACTCGACCTCGTAGCTGATGGCCGCCACCGACCGCTGGACCAGGGAGACGAGGCGGGTGGACCTGACTGCGACAGCCTGGCCACCAGGGCTCACCCACTGGAGCGATCTGTGCAGCAACCCGGACCGGAAATCCAGCACCCGCTCATGGGACCGGAGTTCGCCGTAGCGGACGTCGAAGGGGTGGTCGTTGACCAACAGCCGGATCGGCTTGCCGTTGGTCACGTTCACCACAGCCTGACCGGCCTCGGGATAGCCGAAACCGGCCTCGGCGTAGGGCAGCGGCCGGGACTCGTACACGCCGGCGAGGTAGCTCCCGGGCACCCCGCGCGGCTCACCCTCGTCCAGGTTGCCCCGCCAGCCCACGTGACCGTTGCCGAGTGCGAACAGTGACTCGCTCTGGGCCAGCAGGTCCAGATCCAGGTGGGTCTCACGCAGGCACCACGGCTCGACCGCGTAGGCAGGGTGGGTGATCACGTCCCCTCCGGGTGGGTGGGTGTGCCGCTCATGAGCTGAGCCGGGGATCGTCGGACGGGGGGAAGGTCGCGTACCTGCTGCCTGGTCAGACTCAGCTCGACCCCGTTGGACATGCTTGTGACGGCGCTGAGGGGGATGGAGACCTCCTTGCGTCCGAACAGATGGCCCTCCTGCAGCAGGAGGTGGGTCACGTGGCGATCCGTGGGCGTGACGACGAGTCCCTTCACCCTGCCGATCTCCCCGTCGGTGGCGTGCACGGGGTCCCCGCGCCTGATGTCCACCTCCCCAACAGGCAGATGCTCCTCGGTCACCGTCCCGGCCTGGGTGGGTGGGGGGCTCTCGCCCGCGAAGTAGGGCCAGAACATCGCCTGGGCGTAGTCGGTGAAGCCGGGCGGGGGCGGCATGAACTGGGTGTCCTCGGCGATCGCCAGCCGGAAGAAGTCGGCGACTGTGCCGTGGAAGTGAAGCCCGTCAGCTGATCCCTCGGTGGGGCCCAGGAGGGCGACCGGCACGAGCCGGGGCGACCCGTGGTTGTGGGGCGAGTGCACCACCACGTGGGTCACGACGTCCGCTATCGGGTCGATGACGACACTGTCCAACGTGCCGCACTGACCGTCGTCGCCGGTGATGGCCGCGCCGATGAGATAAGGAACCTCTTGCTCGATCATGCGATGTCCTTTCGTTCCGCGGCTTGTCTGCTGCTGTTCACGGGTAGCGATGTGCTCGCGGTGGGGGAGGGATCGAGGATCTTGTACGCGAGGAGTTTGATGGGGTCACTGATCAACGCACAGACGATGGCGTAGCCCCAGACCAGTGCTGCCAATCGCCAGCCCAGCGGGGTCATGAACAGTCCGTACACGGCTATCAGTGTGGCGACCACCTGGGTGCCGAGTACGGCCAGCACGAGGATGCGGGCGGGACGGATGGACCAGAACGGACCCCGGGTGCGTGTCAGGAAGATGGTGAGGTGGCCGGCCACCGAGAGCATCAGGTACATCATCGTCTGCAGCTGGGGGTGGCTGATGTGGAGGACCTGGTCGCCGAAGTAGAACAGGCCGAAGGCAGCGATGGGGCCGACGACGCCCAGGACGGTGGCGATTCCGAGCACCAGTTTCATGTTCCAGGCCTCGGGTTGGCTCCGGTAGCGGACGTTGTCGTAGGCGATCGAGAGGATTGCACCGTCGTTGAGCAGCGCCAGCATCACGATCATGATGGCGGTGACGGGGAAGAAATTGAACACGAGGATGGCCAGCGTGACGAAGAGGAGCACTCGCAACGTCTCGGCGATGCGGTAGATGGCGTAGCTGTTCATCCGCTGGAAAATCCTGCGGCTCTCCTTGATGGCGTCGATGATCACCGACAGACCCGGGGTGAGAAGGACGATCGCGGCGGCGGCGCGTGCGGCATCGGTGGCGCCGGAGACCGCGATGCCACAGTCGGCCTTCTTCAGGGCGGGGGCGTCGTTGACGCCGTCCCCGGTCATCCCGACGATGTGTCCGCGCTTCTGGAGGACGTCCACGATGTGGTACTTGTGCTCGGGGAACACCTGGGCGAAACCGTCAGCCTTCTCGATGGCCTGGCCCGTTGCATCGGTCTCGGTCTTCTTCGAGTCACCCAGGTCGGTGGCGTCGAGGATGCCGCTGCCCAGGCCGACCTTGGTGGCGGTCTCCCTGGCGATGGCGAGGGCGTCGCCGGTCACCATCTTGACCGTCACCCCCATGGCCTCGGCGGTCGCGATGGTGGAGGCTGCGTCCTCGCGCGGTGGGTCGAACAGCGGCAGCACACCGAGGAAGCGCCAGTCGTCGCCATGATCGGCTCGTGCCACGCCGAGAGCGCGGAAGCCTCTCACGGCGAAGTCA
>JBDSRF010000020.1:0-7524 GCA_039929445.1 Arachnia sp.
GCCGCCTTCACCGTGTCACGGACAATGGCGCGCAACCGGTCGCGTTTGTAGGGCAGCACGCCGCCGCCGCCCTTGCGTGTCACCTTGGGAACCGGGCAGCCGAAGTTGAGGTCAATGTGGCCCACCATGTGGTCGCGGCACAGGATCCGGGCGGCCTCAGCCATGGCGTCGGCGTCCACGCCGTAGAGCTGCACAGAACGCGTTGTCTCTCCCGGGTCGAACTGGAGCATGTCCTGGGTCTTGTGGTCGCCCACCACCAGTCCACGGGACGTGATCATCTCGCACACGTACAGCCCTGCACCCTGCTCACGGCACAACTGTCGGTACGCCGCGTTCGTCACGCCGGCCATGGGGGCCAGGACCACGGGCAGGTCCACCACCACGGCGTCGCGACGGCTGGGGGCGTGCAGGTGCAGCGGCTTCGGCGGGGTCATGGTCCTCCTGGGGGAAATCGACTCCCCATTCTAGGGCGGACTCCCCCAAGTACTGTCATGCACCGCAGGACACTGGATCACCGGAACTCACGCAGGGCGCTGGAGGACCGGCCAGAATGGGCGCCACCCCTCCCGTTACCCGAAGCATTGCAACCGAAAGGGCACGCACATGGCTGATCATCAGAACGAGAGGCAGGCGACCCCCGGCGGCACCTCCCCCGGCGCCGTCGTCGAGAAGGATGGCCACCGGTCGCTGCGGTTCGCGCGAATCTACCCGGCGATGCCGAGCGATGTCTGGTCCGCCATCACCGAGACTGACCTCATGGGGCAGTGGGCGTTCGCCGGCCACCTGGAGCCGCGCGCCGGTGGCGCCGTTCACTTCACCGCGGGAGTGATGGAGTCACCCGAGGGCAGCGTGCTCGTCTGGGAGGAGCCGCGCGCCCTCGAGTACCGGTGGGGCATGGCAGGTGATGAGTGGCACGTCCGCTACGAACTCCGCCAGGCCAGCGACGCCGGGACGACCTTGGTCTTCGAGCACCTGCTGCCCGACCCGAGCGGCCCGGAGTTCGCGGCGGGCTGGCACTGGCATCTGGACCGCCTCGGGGAACTTCTTCGCGGCCACAAGCCCGCCGCGGTGGACGAGGACCAGCATTTCCGTGACCTGCTGGAGTACTACGGGCGCTGACCCGCGCTCAGGGACTCAATCATGTCCTCAGCCGACGGGTTGCGCAGCACCCGCTCCCCCACCAGGGCAGTGGGGGTCAACTCGTCGCCACCGTTCAGTCGTCTCACCTCGACATTGGCCTCCTTGTCGGCCCACACGTTCACCCACGTGATGCGATCGTCCTTGCCCACGGCGCGGAGAAGTCGTTCGCAGAACACGCAGCCGGGCTTCCAGAACACCACGGCGTGGTCGCTCGCGACCAGTCCGCGCGCAGTCGCCCACGGCGTGTGCCGGCCGCGACGGGCCTGGAAGGCAACGAAGCCCACGCCCACCAGTCCGGTAGCGACCACCCACCACAGGCTCGCCCCACTCGTCACCAACACGATGATCGCGACGAGAAACGCCACGACGAGCATCACTATGGACATCACACGTTCCTTGGCCAGGCAGCCACGCTAGCGCGCCCCCATCGCGGTGCCGGCCCGGGAATGGCCGCGAAGTGCGCTTTGATGGAGGTATGACCAACCCGCTTCTGCAACCGTCCACCCTCACCTTCCAGCTCCCCGACTACGCCACCATCACCGACGCCCACGTGCGCGAGGCGCTGGAGGCAGGCATGGCAGAGCAGGTGCAGGAACTGGACGCCATTGCGACCAACCCCGAGCCGGCAACCGTCGTCAATACCCTTGAGGCGTGGGAGCGGAGCGGAGCCATCCTGGCACGGGCGCTGAATGCGTTCTGGGTGGCGAAGTCCGCGGACACCAACCCGGAGCGGGACGCCATCATGGCCGAGTTCATGCCGAAGCTGGCCCAGCACTCCGACGCCATCCTGCTCAACACCGCCCTCTTCGACCGACTGCGCACGCTGGCCACCCGGCGCGCCCAGGGGGAGGTCAACTTCGACGACCAGGAAGCCCACCTGCTGCACGAACGCCTACGGGAGTTCAAGCGCGGCGGCATCCAACTGCCTGAGGAGGACAAGTCGCGTCTGCGCAAGATCAACGCCGAACTGGCCGGGCTCTCCACCGAGTTTGAACAACGGATCGTCGCCGGTCGCAACGCCGACTCCGTCCTCGTGACCGATCCCGCCGAGCTGGAGGGCCTGTCCGAGGACGACCGCTCCGCCGCCCGTGGCCTGGCCGCCGATGCCGGCCAGGAGGGCTGGCTCATCGCCCTCGTGAACACCACCGGCCAGCCGGTGCTGCCGAGCCTGCGCAACCGCGAACTCCGCGAACGGGTCTACAACGCGTCGATCAGCCGGGGTCGCGGTGGGGAGCACGACACCCGCCAACTGGTGCTGGACACACTGGCGCTGCGCGACGAGCGTGCCCGCCTGCTGGGTTTCGAGCATCACGCCGCCTACGTGGCCGACGACGGGTGCGCCAAGACCACCGCGCACGTGACGTCCATGCTGACCCGCGTGGCCCCCGGCGTCCTGGAGATCACGCGCCGGGAGGCCGCGGATCTGGAGGCACGATTCCTGGCGGACAAGCCGGGCGGGACCTTCGAAGCGTGGGACTGGGACTTCTACGCGGCGCAGGCCGCGGCAGAGAAAGCCGTCGACGCGGAGGTCCTGAAGCCGTACCTGGAGTTCGAGCGAGTCCTCGTCCACGGCGTCTTCGCGGCCGCCACGAAGCTGTATGGCATCACCTTCCACGAGCGCCCTGAGCTCGTGGGCTACACAGCCGACGCGCGCGTTTTCGAGGTCAGGGAGGACACGGGCGACACGCTCGGCGCCGTGGTCATCGACCCGTTCACGCGCCCCACCAAGCAGGGCGGCGCCTGGATGACGAGCGTCGTGGAGCAGTCGCACCTACTCGATGACGAGCCGGTGGTGACCAACACGTGCAACTTCCCCAAGCCTGCGCCGGGCGCACCGTCGCTGCTGACGTGGGACAACGTCATCACGCTCTTCCACGAGTTCGGGCACGACCTGCACGGCCTGCTCTCCGACGTCCGGTTCCCGTCACGCTCCGGGACCGCGACGCCCCAGGACTTCGTGGAATACCCGTCGCAGGTCAACGAGATCTGGGCTTGGGATCCCGAACTCCTTGCGGACTACGCCGTCCACCACGCCACCGGTGAGCCCATGCCTGCCGAGCTCCGGGAGGCGCTGGTCGCCAACCGACGCCAGGGAATCGGCCGCAACACCTTTGAGACAACCACCGCCATGATGCTGGACCAGAGCTGGCACACGACGCCCGCCGAAGCCCTGCCCACCTCCGTCGACGACGTGGAAGCGTTCGAGGTCTCCGCCCTGCAGGCGTGGGGAGTGTGGTTCCCGCTGGTCATGCCGCGGTACCGCACCACCTACTTCGCCCATATCTTCGCCAGCGGCTACGCGGCCAGCTACTACTCGTACCTGTGGTCGGAGGTGATGGACGCCGACACCGTCGCCTGGTTCATGTCCAACGGCGGCCTGGACCGCCGCGTGGGCGAGGAGTTCCGCCGAGGCCTGCTGGCCGTGGGTGGCTCCGTTCCGGTGATGGAGGCCTACGAGCAGTTCCGCGGCTCGGCGCCCGACGTGGCCCACCTGCTGGCACGCATCGGCCTGGAGTGAGTTGAACAGTCCCCGGCAGGCTCAGGCCTGCCGGGGGACGTTCTCGCCCAACTCCTCCGGCGGCAGGTAGGCCGACGGCTCGTCGATGGCCCTGCCCAGCACCGGGGTGAGAATCATCTTGGCGTCGAAGCCGTTGAACGATCGCCGGTAGGCCCCGACGTTCTCCCACCGGCTGACGATGGCCCACAGGTCCTGGTCGTCGAGGTTGCGGACGACGTCAACCCCCAGGCAGCCGGGGCGCCCACGCCAGAAATCGGCCACACCCTCCGCGTCGGCGGGGAAACCGGGCCAGACGTCCTGGAAACGTGAGATGGCAAGCATCACGGGCCTTTCGACGAGGGTGGCGGAACACCCACAGTAGTGTCCGCCGCCCCCTCCGATCAGCCCTGCCCGCCAGCGCCCAGGGTGGCAGGCACCCGGAGCAGGACCCCCGCAGCGGCGACGGCTGCGATGGCGGAGGCATCCTGCGCCACGATGGCCCGGGAGCCGAGCACCGCGTCCGGGGCGGAACCGCCGTGGTCCACCACCACCAGGTCCGGGTGGGACCTTCGCAGCAACGCCACCGCCTCGGCCTGCCACGGGTGGAGGTGGCAGTCACGCACGGAGACCACCACACCTCCGTGGCCGAGGTCCGGGACCGGCATCCCACGCTCGAGGATCACGACGCGGGTGCCCGTGGAGCGCGCGCTCAGGGGCCGGCCCATCCCGAAGGCCACCTCCCCCGCCACGATCGAGGGCTCGTTGCGCAGTTCCACGACGGTGGATGACTCGGTCATCGACGGGTCCCCCACCACACGGAGCGAGGACCGTGCGACGTCCAGCAGGGGCGCCTCGGGCGTCAGTCCCCGTGGCGACGCGTCGTGCGAGAAGCGCGCGGCCAGTGCCTCCACCCGTCCTTGTGCCCGGACCAGGCGCGACAGTTCCAGACGGCCGCTGAGGACGGCCTCCTCGACGGCGGCGACGATCTCCTCCACCACCTCGGGGGTCACGCTGTCACCGCCGATGCACATGAGGTCGACGCCCGCCAGCAATGCCAGCACCACGCCCTCGGCGCGGCCGACGCCCTGGCTGATGGCGTGCATGTCCAGTCCGTCGCTGACCACCACGCCGTTGAAGCCCATCTCCGAGCGCAGCAGCCCGTCGATGATCCGCGGGGACAGCGTCGCCGGCGCATCCGGGTCGAGGACCGGCACCAGCAGGTGGCCGGTCATGACCACTGGCACCCCCGCCTCGATGGCGGCGCGGAAGGGCAGCAGCTCACGCCGCCAGAGTGTGTCGAGGTCCACATCCACCACCGGCACCACGAGGTGGCTGTCGTCGGCGGTCGACCCGTGGCCCGGGAAGTGTTTGGCCGTGGGCGCCACGCCGCTGTCGAGATGACCCCTCACGGATGCCGCCACATGTCGTGCCGTACGCGCCGGGTCAGGTGAGAACGACCGCGACCCCACGATGGGGCTGGCGGCGTTGCTCGCCACATCCGCCACGGGTGCAAAGTTCAGGTTTACCCCGGCCGTGGCCAGTCGGGCGGCCAGGGAAGCGCTGGAGCGACGGGTGACGGCCACGTCGTCGATGGCGCCGAGGCTGCCCTGCCCCAGGAACATGGAACCCGTCCGCGCGTCGAGCCGCGTGACGTCGCCGCCCTCCTCATCGATGGCGATGAGCAGGTCGGGTCGGCCGTGGCGCAGCCCGCGGGCGAGTCCCGCGAGATTGGCGACGGGGTCCTCCGGGGTGATGTTGCGCCCGAAGATGGTGACACCGGCCACGCCGTTGCCGAGCAGATCCAGCAGCCAGTACGGGACGCCCGTGGCGTTGGTTCCCTCGAAGCCCACCAGCAGCGTCCCCAGCGCGAGCCGGCGGACCGTCATGTTCCCGGTCATCCCTTCACACCTCCTGCCGCGGCACCCTCATGCAGACGGCCCTGGACCGCGACGAAGAACACGATGACGGGGAGCGCGAACAGCGTGGAGGCAGCCATGAGTCCGCTCCAGTCGATCTCCTTGAAGGAGGACTGGAAGCTGGCCAGCCACAGCGGCAGCGTTGCGTTCTGCTTGGAGAGCAGGACCACGTTGGCGAGGATGAACTCGTTCCAGGACAGGATGAACGCGAAGACGCTGGCGGCCACCAGGCCGGGCGCGATCAGTGGGAGCAGGATCAGGCGGAAGGACTGGACCCGGGAGCAACCGTCGATGAGGGCCGCCTCCTCGAGTTCGGCGGGGATGTTGGAGATGAATCCCCGCAGCGTCCAGACCGTGAAGGGCAGCGCCAACGCAAGGTAGGCCACCATGACTCCCATCAGCCGGTCGAGCAGCCCCATGCCGTCGAGCATCACGTACATGGAGATGAGCAGCGCCTCGAGCGGCACCATTTGGATGGCGAGGATGAGGATCATGCTGAAGCGTCGGCCCACGTAGTTGAACCGGGCCATGGCTGTGGCGGCAAGGAATCCGACCACCATGGTGATGGCCACCACCACCAGGGTGACCAACAGGCTGTTGGCCGCGAGGATCGAGACCAGCTGCTGGCTCTGGGAATCGCTCAGTGGAGAGCTCGTGTAGCTGAGTGATTGGGCGAGCTGGTTAACCACATTTCGCTGCGGGACCGTTTGCTGATACTGCTGGTATTGCGCATAGCCGGCGTCGCCGAGGGTGGCTTTGATGTTATTGTCGGCGTCAGCCTGCGCGCTGGCGATGAGCTTTTGAAAGTCCTCGGCATCCGTCCGCGGATTAATGCCCTGGGCGCGGGCCGCGGCGAGAGCGTCGGTCAGGGCCGCCTGTTTTTCCACCAGCAGGTTCTTGAACTGCTCCAGCTGAGCGGGGCTCAGGTTGAGGCTTTTGAAGAGGCCGGCGTAGTGGGCGTCGAGGCTGGCGCGCTGCTGGATGGCCATGAGCTTCTGGATCTCGGGCTTGTCCATCATCGCGATGAAATTGTTGGCCATCGTGTTGCGGTTGCCACCGCGGCGCCCCCCGGGAGGGCCCTCTTCAGGGCCGTCGGGCGTTTCGACGGGGGAGCCGTCATGTTTATCGGCGAGGGATGCCTCCAGCTCGTGTTTGCGCTTTTCCGCGGCCCACAGGCGTTTCTGCAGGTCGGCGCGTTCGTCGTTGTTCAACGATGATGCGCGAAGGGCGATGAGCTCCTGATACTGCCGCCAGGCGAGGCCGCCCGCGCCGAGGGTGGTCAGGATCAGAAACAAGATCAGGTAATTTTTTGGCGAATTCACGCGAGGGAAGTGACGCTGGGCGTAGCCGATGAGTTACCGGACCAAGCGCGCGAAGTTCAAGTCAGACCGGGGGCGGATTTGAAGGGGAAACCAGGAAACCCGGAACCAATCAGCGGTAGGGGGCTTGCAATACTCCCGGCTTCTTGGCTTCCCCTTAAGATTTCCGTGGTTTGAGGCTGCGGCTCTTTGTGTCCTGAGGGAAAATCGGTCAACGCGGCGGGAATTCGAAGTCGGCCTTGGCCTTGGTTTTCGAGAGGACGAGGTAGGCGCTGAAAGGCTGCATACGCTTCGACATCAAACCCTCGATGAGGTTGGTGCGGCCGGTCTCCATCAGCTGTTTGACCTCCTCGACCGGGATCTCCTTTGCGCAGATGTGGCGTTTCATCGTGAAGACGATGCGGTTGTCTTGCTCGGGCTTGCGCACGTAATAGGAATCAGCCGTCGCAACGAGTTCGCCACCATGGTGGGATTTGCTGGGACCGATGAGGATCGCCTTGGACAAGTCGGGGGGAGTGCGGGCCTTGCGGGCGATGGGATTGCCGTCCTTGTCGAGCTTCGGCGCGCGCGGCGGGAATTCCCACGAGATCTTGGGACCCTCGCGCTTGAGAAAGGCACTGAACGGCCGGCCCTTTTTCGAAGTGAAATTCTC
>JBDSRF010000021.1:0-7498 GCA_039929445.1 Arachnia sp.
CGACGCCGACGCCGACGCCGACTCCCCCCGTGGAGCAGCCGACCAACACGCCGACGGCCCCGGTCACTAACAGCGTCACCCGAACCGTCACCGCTCCGCCTCCTGCGACCACCAGCGTGCCCGCGACCACCAGCGTGCCTGCGACCACCAGCGTGCCTGCGACCACTGGGGCGGACTCGACTCCACAGGACTGACATCCGGCGGGCATCATGGCTCCATGACCGATTTCACACAGCGGCTGATCTACCTCGCCGTGGTGCTGGCCTTCGCCCTCGTCCTCAGAGTGGTGTTGGTGTTTCTCATCAAACGCACCGTGAAGGCGCTCCTGGCGCGGGGACCCGCGCCGCAGACGGGTGAGGGCCTCGACCTGGGCACCCGTACCAAACTGGCGCTGGCACGCGCCAGCGGTCTGAGCGTCGAGCGGCAGCGACAGCGGGTGACCACGCTGGGATCACTCATGCGCAACGTCGTCGACGTCGTCATCGCCGTCGTCACCCTGCTGACGGTCCTGTCCATCATCGGCATCCCCATGGGGCCGCTGCTGGCGTCCGCCGGCGTTGGCGGCGTGGCGCTGGGCTTCGGTGCCCAGTCGCTGGTCAAGGACTACCTCTCGGGGATCTTCATGCTGTCGGAGGACCAGTTCGGCGTGGGGGACCTCATCACGGTCGGCGACACCAAGGGGACCGTGCTGGAGGTCAGCCTGCGGGTCACGAAGCTCCGCGACCCGATGGGCACCGTCTGGTACATCCGCAACGGGGAGATCCTGACGCTGGGCAATATTTCGCAGGGCTTCTCAGCCGTGCTCGTGGACATTCCCGTGGCCATCAACGAGGACCCCGAGACCGTGACGGCGGTCCTCGGCAGGGCTGTGGAGGGCATGCACGAGGATCCGCAGTGGGCCGCCGTGCTTCTGGAGGAGCCGTCGGTGGTGGGGGTGGACTCCATGTCGGGCGGCACCATGGTCATCAAGATCGCCCTGAAGACCGGACCCAACCAGCAGTGGGGCGTCATGCGCGCCGTGCGGCAACGCTCCCAGAAGGCACTGGCCGAGGCTGGAATCCGCGGCCCCATCCTGTATCCCTCGCCGCCGCAGTAGCAGCACAGAGCGGGACGTGGCTTGCATCGCCACTTACGCTTGTTCAGATGAGGTCGCGCAGAGAAGTGGTGGATTATTCGCTCCAGCGGCGGGCGACTCTTGAGTCGTGGCGCCGGACGTCGCCCGCCCTCAGGGCCGACGTCTGCGACGCAGAACCCATCCTCGTCCGTTCGGCCCTGCACCACGGCACGGAGGTCGACACCCCCTGCCCGGTCTGCGATCACCACCGCCTGTCCCACCTGAACTACGTCTTCGGCGAACAATTGGGGCAGTATTCAGGACGGATCAAGTCGACGTCGGAACTCGAGGACATGCAGAACGAGTTCGGCGAGTTCAAGGTGTGCGTGGTCGAGGTGTGCACCGAATGCGGCTGGAACCACATGATCATGGCCTACCTCCTGGGGGATGGCCGCAAACGCAAGCCGCCTCGACGGCGCAAGACGGTGGAGGACATTTATGGCTGAGGCAAAGAACGGCAAGCGCAAGAAGACGGCGGCCCGCAAGGTGTGGGGACGGATCGGACTCACGGCCCTCGTCGCATTCCTCGTCCTCGGCTTGTCCGGACTCGGCGCCTTCCTGTACCTGTACTCCACGACGAAGCTGCCGGACCCCAACAGCGACTTCACCACCAACACCACGTTCATCTACTACAACGACGGCCGCAACCAGTTGGGGTCGCTGGCCGTGCAGAACCGTGTGACGCTGAGCTACGCGGAAATGCCGCAGGTGGTCAAGGACGCGGTCGTGGCGGCAGAGAACCGCACTTTCTGGACCGATCCCGGGTTCTCCATCCGCGGCATCGCCCGTGGAGCCTGGAGCATCGCCCGCGGCGGCGAGGTGCAGGGCGGCTCCACCATCACGCAGCAGTACATCAAAATCCTTTACCTCGACTCCGAACGCACCCTCACCCGCAAGGTGCGGGAGCTGATGCTCGCCATCAAGATGGGCCGGGAGCTGCCGAAGGAGGACATCCTCGAGGGCTACCTCAACACCATCTACTTCGGTCGGGGCGCATACGGCATCCAGGCGGCTGCCAAGTCGTTCTTCCTCAAGGACGCCAAGGACCTGACCATGCCCGAGGCAGCAGTCCTCGCGGCCATCCTCAACAACCCGGCCGGGTTCAACCCCTCGGGTGGGGAGAAGAAGCTGCAGGCGCTCCTGGGGCGCTACCGCTACGTCCTCGACGGTCTCCAGGAGACCGGCAAGATCACCGCCGCCGAGCATGACGAAGCCTTCAAGGCGCTTCCGGTGTTCCCCGACGTCCCTGTCAACAACCGCTACGGCGGCCCCAAGGGCTTCCTCATCAAGATGGTGGAGGACGAACTTGCAGCCAACGGCTTCGACGAGGCGCAGATCAACGGTGGCGGTCTGAAGATCACCACCACCCTCGACAAGCGGATGCAGACATCCGCCCAGACCATTGCGGCCGACTACGCCAAGACGGCGGCCGAGAACGCCCGCAAGCCCCAGAATCCGGCCGACCTGCATGTTGCCATCTCCTCGGTGGACACCACCACCGGTGGCATCCTGGCGCTGTACGGCGGCGCGGACTACGTCTCCAACTCCCGCAACTGGTCCACAACCAAGCGTCCGGCCGCGTCGACGTTCAAGGCGTTCGCCGCCGTGGCCGGCATGCGCAACGGTTTCTCCCTCAAGTCGGTCCTCAACGGTGACACGTTCAAGCCGCGCGGCGACTCCAAGACCATCCGCAACGAGTTCTCCAACCAGTACGGACCCGTGACTCTGAGGCGTGCCATCGCCGAATCCATCAACACCGCCTTCGTGGACATGACCGAGCAGATCCCCGACGGCCCCACGAAGGTCATCCAGGCCGCCAACGACGCCGGCGCCCCCGGCACCGCCGGGGAGGCAGGTTGGAGCCCCAACAACCGCATCGCCCTGGGCGCGGCCGAGGTCAGCCCCGTGAACATGGCCAACGCGTACGCCACCTTCGCTGACTCCGGCAAGTACAAGCCGGCGCACATCGTGGCCACGGTCGAGGACGCCGATGGCAACGTGATCTACCCCAAGTCCGACGTCAAGCCGGAGCAGAGGATCGAGCAGAACGTGGCCGCCAACCTCACCGACGCACTCACGAGCGTCGTGTCCGAGGGCACGGGCCGCAAGGCCGGCGCCCTGGGGCGCCCGGTAGCCGGCAAGACGGGCACCAACGGCGTGAAGGACACCATCACCTCCGCGTGGTTCGTCGGCTACACGCGACAGATCTCCACGGCCGTGATGTACGTGGCGGGTGACTCCGGGAACGAGGACCTCGACAACTACAAGCGGCCACAGGACTCGACGTTCTTCGGGTCGTCGTACCCGCTGATGACGTGGGTGGACTTCATGCAGGAGGCCACCAACGGTATGGAGGTGCAGGACTTCGACAAGCCCAAGAAGCTGGACGGCAAGGCGGAGACCAAGTCCCCGCAGAATGAGTCCTCGCAGCCGGCCGAACCCATCGCGTCCGCGACCCCCACCCCCACCCCCACGCCCACCGAGTCGGCCACCCCCACGGAGACCCCGACACCCAGCGAGACCCCCTCAGAGACGCCCACCGATACACCGACGCCCAGCGCGCCCGCCACCACCGAGGCGCCACCGACGACCCCGTCGACCGAACCGACGAAGACCACGAAGGCGCCCGAGCCGACGCCACCCACCGAGAAACCCACGAAGCAGCCCTCGAAGCAGCCCACGAAGCAGCCCACGAAGCAGGCATCGGCGCCCCCACCGCCGGCGGTCAGTGGCAATCCCGGCGCCCAAGGATGAACGGGTCCGCGTAGTTTAAGGTTGTGCCCGTGAAGAACGCGCTGCTGCCGGGACTCGGCGGTCCCATGGGTGGACACGCCAAGGCGTCCGGCCCATGGTTCAACCCCCTGCCCTGGACCATCCTGGTGGCCAGCGCCGTGTTCGCCGTCCTGGCGCTCCGGCAGGTGCCCTGCATCCAGACCGACGCCACCAACCGCGTGGACGCATTCATCCGGCTCTGCTACTCCGACATCCCCCTGATGTGGACGGGGCAGGAGTTCGGGCTGGGCAACCCCCCGTTCGGCGGCGAGAACATGATCTTCTCCCCGGTGCTCGGGGTACTGATGCTGGCGGCGGTGAAACTGTCCGGCATGCTCGGCGCCGAGATCCGCCCCGATGCCGACGTCCAGGTCCAACTCGACGGCGCCCAGGTGTTCTTCGCCGTCAACGCCGTCCTGCTGTTCGTGTTCTTCCTGGCGTGGGTGGTCTCCACGACGCTCATGGGGCGCGAGTCGCGCGGGAAGTACCGCAGCTGGGACGGCATGCTCATCGCGGCCGCCCCCGTCGTGCTGGCGGGTGGCCTCATCCACTGGGACCTGCTGCCCATCGGCCTCGCCGCCATCGGGCTCTACCAGTTCTCCCGACGCCGGATCATCGAGTGTGGCATCGTGCTGGGACTGGCCGCTGCTGCCGGCACCATGCCGATCGCCATCATCTTGGCCGTCGCCGTGTGCATTGGGCTGCGTGGCAGGGCCAAGCACCTCGTCCAGTTCCTCCTTCCCGCCTTGGTGACGTGGTTCGTGGTGCACCTTCCGCTGCTGTTGCGCGACTGGAAGCCCGTGCTTGCGTACTACCAGGGCCAGGTGGGCGGGGAATCGTCCTACGGCTCACTGTGGTTCCTGCTGCAGCTCACCGGGTGGAATGTTCGCGCCGCCGGCTACCTGGGGTTCGTGTCCCTCCTGGCCCTGATGGCCGTCACCACGGGGTGGTTGTTCGCGAAGCGACTGAAGCCCCGCGTGGGGACGTGCGTTGCCATCTTCGTGTTCCTCACCTGCATGCTGGGGGCCGCGTTCTCCCCGCAGACGGCTCTCTGGCTGCTGTTCGCGCTGGTGTTGGCGCGGCCGCTGCGCCGTGAGTACATCGTGTTCACGGTGGTGCAGGTGGTGTACTACGTGGCCATCTGGGGCTACCTTTCCGGGCACCTGACACCGGAGAAGACGGGCAACCCACGTCTGTACTTCCTGGCCATCGGACTGCGCCTGCTCGTCGATCTGGGGCTGGTGGTCCTGTTCTACCGCGACATCCTGCGCCCCGTCCATGACCCCCTGCGCGCGCCCGACTGGAGCGACCCGCTGGGCGGCGTGCTCATCGACGGCGAAGGCCTGGACCCCATTGACGACGAGGTGGTCGTCGAGCCGGACAATGAGACTCTTGACCCCGTCGACGGTGAGGTCGCCGACCCCGCCGCACCATTGCCACACTCCGTGACCTGAGGTCCCGGAGGTCTCGGAGGTCCTTCGGGGCGGGACCGTGACGTTACGTGAGGATGACCTCGTCGAAGGACGTGGTGGTCATGCGGCAGGTGACGGGGATCTCCTCGCCCACCTCGACGCAGGGCTCGTCGCCGGCCACCCACAGCATGGAGCTGTGCATGTGCGGGGGCTCCGCGAAGGGGCGCTTGCGACCGGCGATGGTGAACGGGGACAGGGTGCGGCCCGCCGCCTCCATGAGCCCTTCCGCGACCGTGACCCCGCGCTGCCGCAGGGTGCGTTGCGGCACGGGCGCGGCCAGGGCGATGCCGTGGGCGGTGCCACCGCTGGCGATGACGATGAACCCGTCCCGCGGTGCCTTCGTCTGGTGGTAGCCCAGCCGCTCCCCACGGGCGATGCGGTGGACGTCGAGCACGGTGGCCGTGGTCTGCAGGGCCGACGGGGCACCCAGCCACAGCCGGGTCCCGATCCGCATGCGCGTCTGGACGCCGACGCTGGTGCGCAGCACCCGGTAGTCCGCCACCGACAGGTGCGACATCCAGATGGCGCCTCGACGGCACGAGAGGGCCTTGCTGGCGAGTGCCGTGGCCTCCGCGAGGGAGCCCTCGGAGGGAAGGTGGATGGACCAGCCCTCGAACTGCAACGTCCCCAGGTCCAGCGGCAGGTCGGTCTCCACCATGCCGTGGCGGTGCATGGACGTCTGCATCTCCAGCTGCACCCGGGCGTGGGGATGGGACCGCTGGATGGCGGCCAGGTCCGTGGCGCGGGACACCATGGTGATGACGCGGGGATCCGCCAGCAGGTCGGTGGCGGCGGTGTCGCCGGGCCGCCACGGGTTGAGCACCACGACGTCGCGGTGCCACCCGGCGGCCCGCACCTTGGCCACCTCCTGCGCGATGCCGACGGCGAGTGCGTCGGTGCGAAGCTTGGAGGCCTCCACGGCCAGGACGTCGAGCCCGAAGCCGTACCCGTTGCCCTTGGCGACGGGGACCGCGCCGGGGACGTCGGCGATGAGGGCACGTTGGTGGGTGCGCCACGATCCGGTGGCCACCGTCAGTCGCAGCGTCATGTCAGCGTCGCTTCATGTAGGTGAGGAACGCCCAGTGCAGTGGCTTGTTGATGGCCCTGTCCCATTCGCCGAGGTGGGCGACGGCCTCGCCGCCGGTGCCCACCTTGAACTGGATGAGGCCGATCTCCGGGTCGTCTGCAGACACGCCCTCGGTGATGCCGCGCAGGTCGTAGACGTGGCAGCCCTTGGCGGCGGCGTCGCGGATCATACTCCACTGGATGGCGTTGGAGCCGCGGACGTCACGCTTGGCGGTGGTGGAGGCGCCGTAGGAGTACCAGGCGTGGGTGCCGACACGGACCATGGTGGTGGCGGCCACGAGGTCGCCGTCGTGCTCGGCGAGGTACACCTGCATGCGGTCGTCGTCCTCGGCGTTCAGGGCGTCCCACATGGTCTCGAAGTAGGACAGCGCGCGCCCGGTGAAGCCGTCACGCTGCGCAGTCTCCAGGTAGATCTCCTGGAACCTGGCCAGGTCGGCACGCTCCCCGGTGCGGACCTCCACGCCGGACTTGTCAGCCTTCTTGATGTTGCGCCGCCACAGCTGGTTCATGCCCTTGAGGAGTTCCGCCTCCGTCTTGGGGGTGCCGTCGTCGTGGAGCAGGGGCAGCTGGAAGTTGAACTTGGGCTGCCCGGCGGCGAAGCCCTCGTCGTCGCTGCTGGTGGTCCAGTCGAGGTGCTGCAGCAGCCGCAGGACCCGAGTGGCCACCAGGGAAGTGTCGTCGGGCTCCACCTGCGACAGGCGGGTGATGGCATCGTCGGCGACGGCGGTTTTAATGGTCTCGGAGGACCAGCGGCGGTGCACGATGGCTGGCCCGATCCGCACGGCGAACGCCTTGGCCTTCCTGGCGTAGGCAACGAGCGCGTCCAGTTGCTCACCGACGTCGGGGAGTGCCCAGTCCAGCACGGGGCCCTCGGGCAGGTACGCCAGCGAACGCTTCAGCTTCGGCAGCTGCAGGTACAGGACCAGTCCTGCACCGATCAGCTGGTCGCCGGCGAACCAGCCCAGCGACTCGCCACGCCATTCCTTCTTCACGGCTGCCCACGCAGGAGTCTGCAGGAAACTTGCGGCCCCACGCTCGGTGATGAAGGCGAGGT
>JBDSRF010000022.1:0-7318 GCA_039929445.1 Arachnia sp.
GGAGATGAAAACAGTTCTGACCCCGGTCGTCCTTGAGGCGAAGGACAATCTCGACGCGCTGAAGAAGGCGTTTTCGAGCGAACGGGACGACCTTTACTCGGCCACGTATTCAATTCCGGGGATGACCAACTTCACGCCGGAACAACTCGTGGCATGCAAGGGACCGGGCGAATAGTCCTGTTCATGACAACTACACGCGCCTCGGTACCGGGTCAGTACGAGTACTGGTCCCGGTGCCGGGCGGGTGGGCCACGGCGGCCCTGACCGAAAGATGCCTGATGACGCTTCCCTTGCTCGCCGCCACTGACCTCGCCAAGTCCTACGGCGCTGTCGTGGCTCTCCGATCGGCCAACCTGTCGGTGGCGCCGGGGGAGACCCATGCCCTGCTGGGGGCGAACGGCGCCGGAAAGTCGACGTTCGTGAAGATTCTGACGGGGGTGGTTCCGGCGAACTCGGGCACCACCGAGATCGACGGTGCCCCGGTCCGTTTCGGGTCCCCCGCGAGGGCGCGGGAGGCAGGCATCGCGTCGGTATTCCAGGATCCTGCCCTGGTGCCGGATCTGAGCGTCCTGCAAAACCTCAGGCTGACGCGAACGCCACTCGACCGGGTGGTCGAAACACTCGGGACGATGGGGCTGGAGGGGCTGGACCTGCGCGAGAATGTCCGCGACATCCCTCTGCCGTTCCTTCGCATGATCGACCTGGCGCGGGCGCTCGCGCACGACCCCCGGCTTCTGGTCCTCGACGAGATCACGGCTGCGCTTCCCACTGACCTCGCCAGCCGGGTGTTCGAGGTGATGCAGCGCCAGAAGGAGTCCGGTGGTTCGGTGCTCTTCATCTCGCACCGTCTTGAGGAGGTCATTCTTCACTGCGACACCTGCACGGTTTTCCGTGACGGTCGCGACGTTGCCAGTTTTGCCCCCCGGGAGGGAGGCGAGGCGCGCATAGTCCAGTCGATGCTGGGTGAGTCGGCCGGGCTTGTCAGGAGCGATGTGCGGCGCGCCAGCAAAGACCTGGTCGGCGTGGCTCCGAGGCTGTCGGTGCGGGGAGTCTCCAGTGGAAGCACACTCACGGACGTGACTTTCGACGTCAGACCCGGCGAGGTGGTCGGACTCACAGCTCTGGAGGGCCAGGGCCAGGACCGTCTTTTTGACGGCCTCTCCGGTGTGCTGCGTTTCGACGGGGGCGAGGTCCTCGTTGACGACCGGCCTCTGCTGGCGTCGCATCCCGCGTCGGCCGTCGACGCCGGGGTGGTGCTCGTTCCCAGCGACCGGTCTCTGGCGCTGCTGCCGCAACGGTCAATCGAGGAGAATCTCGCCCTGCCGATGTATCGACGACTGCGGGACTGGGGGCCCATTCCCCAAAAACGCGTGAAAGAGCGTGTGGGCGAGGCAATTGAACGGATGTCCATCGACACCCGCGCGGCATCGCAGGCGCGGCGACTCTCGGGTGGAAACCAGCAGAAACTCACCATCGGACGATGGCTGACGGCGGGATTCGAGACCCTGCTCCTGTTCGACCCCACCAGAGGGATCGACATCGGGACGAAGCACCAGATCTACGACCTCATCAGGGAGGTGGCGGACAGCGGCGCCGCCGTGCTGATGTACACGAGCGAGTTGAGGGAGATCAGCCTGGTGGCGGATCGTGCCCTGGTTCTGTACCGCGGCACCATCGTTGCCGAACTCCCGTCCGATGCTGACGAGGAGCAACTCCTGGCGGCGGCTCACGGGCTGACGCCACACACCCCACCACGTGACATCCCGGAGGCGCGCCGATGACCACGACAACTCTTCCCGAACACACAGGTACGCTCACTCGGCTGCGACGTCGGCATGGGTGGCTGGTGGCGGTTGCCGTGCTGTTCCTGGGGTTCTTCGTGCTTCGGTTCACACAGATACCCACCTTCGGTGGATTCGAGGTGCGGACGATCCTGGCGGGGTCCATGACGCTCGCATTCCTCGCCATGGCTCAGGCGGTTGTGGTGATCTCGGGTGGGATCAACATGTCGGTGGGAGCGCTCATGGTTTTCGCAAACTGTGCGTGCGCGCGATTCATGGCGGACGTTGATGTCGTGACCGCGATCCTCGTGGCAGTGGGAGTCATCCTCCTCTGCGCCGGAATCAGTGCGTTCATGGGATGGCTCGTCGCGATTTCCGGCGTGCCCGACATCATCGTCACCCTGGCAGCAAGCTTCATCATTTCGGGTGCAGCGTTCCTCGTGCTCCCCAGCCCCGGCGGGGGGATCCCGGCGGCACTCCAGCCGTGGATCGTCGGTGGATTCTCCGAGCCCCTGCCCTCCATCGTGTGGATAACGCTGGCGCTGCTGCTCGTGTGGCTGCCGTTCAAGCGCTCTCGCTGGGGCATTGCGACCTATGCCATCGGAAGCCAGCGTGAGGCTTCCTATCTGTCAGGTGTCAACGTCCGCCTGACCCGTGTCCGCGCCTACGCACTGTCGGGAGCGCTGGTCGGCTTTGCGGGATTTGTCACCACCGCTTTCACGGGAGGGGGCGAGCCCCGCTCATCCATTGGTCTGACAGCCCTGCTTGCCAGTGTCGCGGCGGTGGTCCTGGGAGGTGTCGTCCTCAGCGGCGGCGTCGGCGGCCTCGTCGGCGTGGTCCTGGCAGCCATGATCCTGAGCCTGGTCCCACCGATCATGCTCGGTCTCGGCTGGGACCCGAACTATGCCGAAGTGGCGCGCGGCGTCATCCTCATCCTCGTTGTGATGGTGGGCGGACTGCTGCAGAGAAAGCGGAAGGGATCATGATGACGACGACGGCGATCAGTGAGAATGACGCACAACGGCTCTGGCGTTATCTGGCAAGGACGCCAGTGGTTGCACTGGTGGTCGTGCTCGCCCTGCTTTACACCTTCACGGGACTCAATGATCCGTCACTTTTCGGAACGTCGGGGGTGAGGGCGATTCTCCTGCTCGCCTGTCCGTTGGCGATCATGGCGGCCTGTCAAACAATCTGCATGATCACCGGCGGCATCGACCTCTCAAGTGCCATGATCGCCAACTTCGCCGCGTACGTGTGCGCGAACAACGCAGGGCTGGGGGCCATTCAGGCCCTCCTGCTGGCGTTCCTGGTGGGTGGACTCGTTGGCGCGGTGAACGGGGTCGGAGTCGGCGTCTTCAAGGTCAATCCGCTGATCATGACGCTGGGAATGTCCAGTGTCCTGGTGGGAGTGGTCACCGTCGGAATCGTCGGCGATGGATTCCTGTCGGGTTCGACGACCGTCCTCGGCCTCGTGCGGAACCTCGGCGGCGGGACCCTGTTCGGACCAATCCCATTGAACACCGTCGTGTTGTTCGGCACGTCGGTGGTTCTCATCTGGGGCCTGAACCGCACGGGACTGGGACGCAACATCTTCGCCACGGGCGACAATGAGACGGCGACGCGCCTGGCCGGGTCGCGGTCGTGGCAGGTTCTCATCGCGGTCTACGCCATCGCTGGACTGCTCGCGGCGCTCGCGGGGCTCATGTTCTCCGGCATCAGCGGATCAGTGGGGCCCGATCAGACCAACTCGTATCTGCTGCCGGCGATCGCGGCCGCCGTGATAGGGGGGACGTCGATCCTCGGCGGCACGGGGGGCGTCGGGGGAACGATCGTCGGCGCCCTCATCCTGACCGTGTTGAACCGACTGCTTCTCGGGTTGGAAACCAGTGACGCAGTACGGCAAATCATCTATGGGGTCATCGTTTTGGCGTTGGCCTGGTTTTACGTCAAAGTAACCGGCCAGCGCGCCGACTGAAAGGAAGAGCAATGTCCAATTTTCGCGTCGTCGGGGTCGGGTTCGACCACATGCACATTGGCGATCAGCTTGCGGTCGCGATGGCCCACGACGGGGTGGAGATCGTGGGGGCCTACGACTCTCCCGCTCATCCGCACAGGGCACAGGAAGTGCTCGACAGCCTCGGCCTGGACGTGCCCGTTTTCCATGACCTCGACGACCTCCTGGCCGCCGTGTCACCCGATCTTGCGTTCATCTGTGTTCCGACACTCGACCATGCCGAGGTGGTGACGCACCTGGCGGCCGCCGGGGTGCACGTCATCATCGAGAAGCCGCTGTCCGACTCGGAGGCCGGCGCTAGGTTGATCGTCGATGCGGCCCAGACGTCGCGGGCACTTGTCACGGTCAACTGGCCGCTGGCGTGGGAGCCCTCGCACCGGACCGCTCGGCGTCTGATCGCTGAGGGCATGATCGGGCGGGTGACAGAGGTCCACTTCTATGACGGTAATCGTGGGCCGCTCCACCACGGTCACGGAAAAATCGAGTTCCATCCGAGCACGGAGGACAAGGCCGGCAGTTGGTGGTACGACCCCTCACTGGGTGGAGGCAGCATGCGCGACTACCTCGGCTACGGTACGACGCTGGGTACATGGTTCCGGGATGGCGAGATGCCCTACGCAGTCACGGCCGCATCGTTCGTCCCGGAAGGTTTGGCGGTGGACGAACAATCCGTGGTGATCGGGCACTACACGGACGGGCTGTCGGTCTTCGAGACCCGCTGGGGCACGTTCACGGACCCGTGGACGACACAACCCCAGCCGAAGTGCGGATTCATCATCAACGGATCGGCCGGCTCCATCGCAAGCTGGGACTACGAGGACGAGGTGACCCTGCACAGCCAGGGCGGGGTGCAGGTCATCCCCGCCGATGAGATCGCTCCCGAGGATGCGAGCGCCCTCGCGAACGTCATTGCCCACCTGAGGGATGGGCGACCGCTTGACCAGCCACTCACCCTGGAGACGACCAGCGCCGGCCACGCGATCATCGAAGCGGCCGTGCGCAGCGCGCAGACAGGCCGGCGGATCGACCTGTGACCGAAGGGGCATTTGGGGCCGTGCGCAGCGACAGTTCCGGGCTGCGCGAGTCGATCGAGGCTGCCCTGCCCATGCCGCAGGGCGCTCCAGCTGTGCCCATCGGGCTCGTCGGTTGCGGCTGGATCGCAGGCCTGCAGCTGCAGGCGTACCGTCATGCCGGATTCAACGTGGTCGCTCTCGCGGACAGGCATCCGGATCGCGCTGAGGAGTACAGGCGTCGATATGCGCCGCATGCCAGTGTCCACGGTTCGCTGGATGGCCTGCTGCAGCATCCGGGACTGGGGGTAGTCGACATCGCCACGCACACCTCAGGTCGCGCCGCCATGGTTCGCCAGTGCATCAACGCAGGTGTGGCGGTCCTGAGCCAAAAGCCGTTCGTCGACGATCTCGAGGTCGGCCTGGAACTCGCCAGGGAAGCACGGGCTGCTGGGGTCACTCTGGCGGTCAACCAAAATGGTCGGTGGGCGCCGCATTTCGCAGCCATGCGGGCCATCGTGGCGGCTGGGATCATTGGCGACATCGTCAGCGCGGACTTCCAGGTGAGCTGGCCCCATGATCTCGTGGTTGCGAACATGCCTGTCTTCCGGGAGATGGATGACCTCGTGCTCTTCGATTTCGGAGCCCACTGGTTCGACATGGTGGCGACCCTGGCCCCGGCGGCGGGGACGCTGGTTGTCCAGGCGGAGGTGGACCGACGCCCCGGGCAGGCGATAGCGGCACCCATGCAGGCTGACGCGCTGGTGACCGGCCCAGCGTTCCGTGCGGCGCTCAGCTTCCGGGCGGGCGAGAGATTCGCAGAAACGGGCGCCTACAGAGTCAGTGGCACTGCCGGCGTTCTCACCCATGTGGGCCGCTCGTTGGGAGGAACAGAGGTCAGGGTCCACACCGGTGCTGGTACCGCTGCCGTCGAGATCTCTCCTGACTGGTTCACGCATGGGCTGGCTGGGGCCATGCGCGAGGTTCTGGATTCCGTCGCGACGGGTGAGGTTCCGGACAACAGCGCGGATTCCGCTCTCAAGGGGCTTGCCCTCTGTTTCGCGGCAGTGGAGTCTGCGCGGACCGGTGCCCGGGTGATGGTCGGTGAAGCGAAGACCCGCTGATGGCTGGCGCTCTTCCATTCGGCCGTCATCCAGTCTCTTCGATGGATCCCGTGATAGCTGGGAATTCGAGCCTGAGTTGTTTATACATTTGTCTGACACGCCGCGGAAGCGGGCAACGATGCGGGCAGTGGCGTGTGCCTGATTCATGAGGAGGGGGAAGCATGTCCTGGATATCCGAAGCGCGTGGGGTGCTTGACCGGATCGAAGCGACGCAGACGGAAGCGATGGAACTGGCGTCAGACATCGCCGCCGCAGCCATAGGTGGGGGCGGGGTCGTGCACACCTTCGGCTCGGGTCATTCGCGGATCCCCGTTGAGGAAATGTTCCCCCGCTATGGCTCGTATCCCGGCTGGCATCCGCTCGTGGAACTGTCCACCACGTTCCACACGGAGATCGCCGGGTCCAATGGGCAACGTCAGGCCATGTTCATCGAGCGTGTGCCGGGTCTCGCCGCCGCGATCATGACGAACTTCAACCTTCGGCCCACGGACGCGATCCTCATGTTCAGCGCGACAGGACGCAATGCCCTCCCCGTGGAAACGGCAATGATCGCGAAGGAGGCCGGACTGAAAGTCATAGCGGTCACGTCCCTGAGCGAGGCGCGGTCGGTCCCACCGGTGCACGCCTCTGGGACGATCATGGCCGATCATGCCGACGTCGTGATCGACATCTGCACGCCGCTGGGCGACGCCGCCATCGACATCGAGGGGTGGGAGCACAGGGTGGGCCCTCTCAGTAGCATGGCCAACATCGCCATCGTCAATACCGTCAAAGTGCTGACGGCCCAGAGACTGGCCGACGGCGGCATCGTGCTCCCAGTCCTCACCGGTCCGCAGATCGTGGGTGCGGAGCGCTCCCACGAGTTGTTCGAGCGGGCCTACCTCGAGCACGCCCGACGCAAGGCTTCGGTACTGAGAGTTGCTCCCCTCGAGCGCGACGGATCATGACCGGCACGGCCTGGGTGGCGGGGGGCGACGGCGGGATAGGTGCCGCCTGCGCGCAGGCCCTGGCGGATGACGGGTTCGTCGTGCACGCCTCCGATCGCCCCGACGAGGACATCACGCAGCCAGGCACGGCGGACGAAGTGGCGGGCCGTCTCGCGTCCCAGGGGGTGGTCACCGCGGCGGTGCACACCATCGGCATGAGCGGCCGCCGCCTCGGGGACGGATGGGTGTCGCAATGCAGTGACGTCGCGTGGGACGAGGTGCTCCGGGTCAATCTGACATCTGCGTTCTATTTCGCTCGGGCCTGCCTCAACCACTGCCAGCCGGGGGCCTCGGTGGTGTTCGTCGGCTCGGCCCTCGCGAAAGGACTCGATTCCGAGTTCATGACTGCTGCCTACCGTGTTGCAAAAGCAGCCATGATCCCGCTGCTGGAGGCTTCCGCCTT
>JBDSRF010000023.1:0-12299 GCA_039929445.1 Arachnia sp.
CGCTCCATGGGGATCAGCGGCGTCCCGGTCGTGAACGAGGCCGGAGTCCTGCTCGGGCTGGTCAGTGAATTCGACCTGTTGTCCAAGGCGGGGCCCACCGCCGCCGAGGTCATGACAACGAGCGTCATCACTGTCAGCGCTGGCACCCCGATCGCTGATGTGGCGCACCTGCTCGTCAACCGGCGAATCCGCCTGGTGCCCGTGGTCGTCCGCGGTGAACTGGTCGGGGTCATCAGCCCCAGCGACATCGTGGCGATCCCCGCCACCGAGTGGGTCTGCCAGGTCTGTGGCGAGGCGATCCAAGGAGACCCCCCACCAGGGGGATGCCCGTGCTGCCAAACAAGCGTCGACCGCTTCGTCCTCGAGGAGCAGTCACCCGGGTTCTGAACTCAGAAGCTCGCGACGCACAGCGATGCCACAACCGAGCACGGACAGGAGATGCGATGACGGAGAGCACCGATGACGCCACGACGAGCCCGGGGCGGCAGCGTGGCGACGAGTCTCCAGAGATCCTCAGGGACTACTACCGCCAGATGGCCCTGATCCGCTCCTTCGAGATGCGGGCAAGCGAGATGTATCAGCGAGCCAAGATCGGCGGATACTGCCACCTCAACCTCGGCGAGGAGGCGACGGTGGTCGGGCTGATGGCGGCGCTGCACCCCAGCGACTACCTCTTCACCACCTACCGCGACCACGGGTACGCCCTGTCCCGGGGCCTCGAACCGGGACGTGTCATGGCCGAGTTGTTCGGCAAGGTGACCGGTGTTTCGGGGGGTCGCGGCGGCTCCATGCACATGTTCGACAAGAAGGCCCGGATGCTCGGCGGCTACGGCATCGTCGGCGGGCAGATCCCACCCGCGACCGGCGCTGCCCTGGCGCTGACCTACCGAGGCGACCCCGGACCGGAGGCGGAGGCCGTCATGTGTGTGCTCGGCGACGGCACCACAAACATCGGCGCGTTCCACGAGTCGCTCAACCTGGCGGCGCTGTGGCACCTCCCGATCGTCTACGTCATCACCAACAACCAACTCGGCATGGCCACGCCGGTCGAGAAAGCCGCCGCCGAGCCCGACCTGTACAAACGGGGGTGCTCCTACCGGATGCCCGGGGTGCGGGTCGACGGTGACGATGTCCTTGCCGTGCGCGACGCGGCCACGGCAGCGTTGGACATGGCGCGGACCCAGCGCCGTCCCAGCCTGGTGGAGACGATGAGCTTCCGGCTGCGGGGCCACTCCGTCGTCGATCCGGCAAAGTACCGTTCGCAGGAAGACACCCAGGAGGCGCGGGAGCAGGACCCGCTGCCCGCCTTCCGGGCTCAGCTCATCGAGTCCGGGGTCCTCGACGAGGACTCCGCGACCGCCATCGAGGCAGAGGCGGAGAAGCAGGTCACAGCCGCCGTCGCGTTCGCAGACGAGAGCCCCGACCCAGAGGTTTCTGACCTTTTCATCTACGCCTACGCCACGCCGGTGGCGGGCACCCCGCACCGCCTGCCCGGCGACCCGGTTGTCTCCGTACCGGAGGACGACCGTGATGAAAGGGGACGGTCATGAGCGAGATGACGTATCGCGAGGCACTGCGCTCCACATTGCGCAGCGAGATGCAGCGTGACGATTCGGTCGTCCTGCTCGGTGAGGAGATTGGGGTCTTCGAGGGCTCCTACAAGATCACCGCCGGTTTGCTGGCGGAGTTCGGGGAGATGCGGGTGCGCGACACCCCGATCGCTGAAGAGGGGTTCATCGGTGCCGGGATCGGGATGGCCATGCTCGGCATGCGCCCGGTGGTGGAGATCATGACGATCAACTTCACGCTGCTCGCGATCGACCAGATCGTCAACCACGCCGCCAAAATCTACGCGATGTTCGGCGGCCAGGTGCCGGTGCCGATGGTCATCCGCACCCCCGGCGGCGGTGGCCAGCAGTTGGCGGCCACCCACTCGCAGAACCTGGCGGTCTGGTACGCCCACGTCCCGGGGCTCAAGGTCGTGGCGCCGTCCAACCCCGCCGACGCCAAGGCCCTGCTCACCGCCGCGATTCGCGACGACGACCCGGTCGTGTTCATCGAGAACCTCGCGCTCTACAACACGAAGGGCGAGGTGCCGGACGGCGAGCAGGTGGGCGAGATCGGCAAGGCGGCCGTCGCCAAGTCGGGAAGCGACGTGACGGTCGTCAGCTACTCACGCGGGACCCTCGTCGCGCTCGAGGTGGCCCGCCAGTTCGAGGAACAGGACGTCTCGGTCGAGGTCATCGATCTGCGCAGCCTGCGGCCTCTCGACCGGGAGACGGTCTGCGCGTCGGTGCGCAAGACCACTCGCGCCGTCGTGCTCGAGGACGACTGGCTCACATACGGCATCGGGGCCGAGATCGCGGCGACGATCCAGGAGGGGGCCTTCGACTACCTCGATGCCCCGGTCCGGCGAGTAGCCGCAGCAGAGATTCCGTTGCCGTATGCCAAACCGCTGGAGAACGCGGCCCTCCCGAACGCCAAGGACCTGACCAAGGTCATCAACGAGGTACTCGACGCCACCCGGTTCACCCGTTAGGAAGCACGACATGCCAGACGTTCCCATGCCCCGCCTCTCCGACACGATGACGGAGGGGGTGCTGGCGCGCTGGCTCAAGGGCGAGGGCGACGAGGTCCATCGGGGTGACATCCTCGCCGAGATCGAGACGGACAAGTCGACGATGGACCTCGAGGCCTACGACGACGGGACCCTCACGAGGATCCTCGTCGCGGAGGGCACCACCGTGCCCATCGGTGAGCCCCTCGCGGTCATCGGGGAGCGAAGCGACGTTGCCAAGGCCACCGCTGAGCCGGCTGGGGAGCCCCGCATCGCAGCGCCGCCGCAGGAGTCAGGTCGTGAGATGGCCGCGGAGACGAGCCGCGAGCCAGCACCGTCGCTTGCCTCGCCGGCGGAGTCCGATGCCGGACCCGCCCCGGTATCACCGCCCCCCTCCGACCCCTCGGACAGGGCCACGCTCCATGACGTCCGGGTGCGGGCAACACCGCTGGTGCGCACCCTGGCCCGGGAGCAAGGGATCGACCTGAGCACGGTCCACGGCACCGGCCCCAATGGGCGGATTGTCCGGGCCGACCTCGCGCACCTGGCCACCACGGGCGCCACAACCCAGCCGGAGTCGAGCTCGCCGACGACGTCGACAGCCGAGCCCGACCCGGATGCTCAGGCGAACCCGGCCACCCACCGGACATCGGCGGTGACCGTCGTGCCTGCAGGCGAGGACGACGAGAACCTTCCACTCACCTCCATCCGGCGGATCACCGCCGAGCGCCTCACCAGGAGCGCGGCCGCGCCGCACTTCCACCTCACCGTGGTGGTCGACGTCGCTCCTCTGCTGCACTTCCGCGCCGAGGTCAACGAGCAACTCGCCGCAGACGGCGTGAAGGTCAGCATCACCGACCTGCTCGTCCGGGCCTGCGCCGTGGTGCTGCGCGCGCATCCTGAGGTGAATGCCTCCTGGGGCGGCGATCACATCGTGCGCCGAGGCCACGTCAACATCGGGATCGCCGTGGCCATCGGCGAGGGACTGATGGTCCCGGTCATCCGCGACGCAGACCGCAAGACGGCGCGCGAGATCGGGGCCGAGTCACGCGAACTCGGGGACCGTGCCCGTGCTGGTCGCCTGAAGCCCGACGAGTTCTCGGGTGGAACCTTCACGATCAGCAACCTCGGCATGTTCGGGATCACCGAGTTCACCGCGGTCATCAACCCGCCCGAGGCGGCGATCCTCGCAGTCGGCGCGTCCGTCGAGACCCCCGTCGTCAAGAACGGGGACATCACGGTCACGACGACCATGCGACTGACCCTGACCGTTGACCATCGCGTCATCGACGGCGCGACTGGTGCAACCTTCCTGCGGGACGTGGTCCGCGTCCTCGAGGAGCCACTGCGGATCGTCGTCTGAGTGGACGGAGCACACAGCCGGCAGGGCAAGACCAACTGGACGCCAAAGAATAGGAGTTCGCTGAGATGAGCGATGAACGATCCTTCGTGATCATCGGCGCCGGGTTGGCCGGCGTGCGGGCGGCAGACGCGCTGCGGGCCGAGGGGTTCGCCGGCCGGGTGGTGCTCCTCGGGGAGGAGCCCGTCCGGCCGTATGACCGGGTTCCGCTCTCCAAGCAGTACCTGCGCTCCGAGCCCGGGGGGCACCGCCTGTTCGTCCATGACAAATGCTACTACGGCGAGCAGGACATCGAGTTGCGCCTCGACACACGGGCGGCGTCGATCGACGTGGCCACCCAACAGGTCGTGCTGGAGTCGGCCGAGCGGATCGACTATGACCGGCTGCTGCTCGCCACCGGTTCCGAGTTGCGAAAGCTGAAGGTCCCCGGCTCCGAACTGCCGGGGGTGCACTACCTGCGTCGGATGACCGACGCCGACCACCTCCGGGATGCCATCACCGCCGCACAGCGGATCGTCGTCGTGGGAGCAGGATTCATCGGCTGCGAGGTGGCTGCATCGGCGCGCCAGATGGGTGTCGACGTGGCCTTGGTCGGTGTGGCGGACCTGCCGATGCAACGCGCGCTCGGGACCCAAACCGCGCAGTTCTACCGCAACGTGCACGCAGGCCACGGGGTTGACATGCACCTCGGAGTCGGGGTCAGCGCCTTCAGGGGTGGGTCAGCGGTCGAAGAGGTGGTGCTCGCCAACGGGAAGGTCCTGGCAGCGGACGCCGTCCTCGTCGGGATCGGTGTGCAGCCCCGCGTCGAGCTCGCGCGCTCGGCCGGGATCACGCTTGACAACGGCATCGCCACTGACGAGCACCTGGCCACCAACGTCCCGGGCATCTTCGCCGCCGGTGACGTCGCCAATGCGCTGCATCCTTTCCTGGGCAGCCGCCTACGCCTGGAGCACTGGTCCTCCGCCCTCGAGCAGGGCCCCGTCGCCGCCCGCAACATGCTGGGGATCACCACGGTCTACGACCGGGTCCCCTTCTTCTTCACCGATCAGTACGACGTGTGGATGGAATACACGGGGTACGCCGCTGACGGGGCGGACGTCGTCTTCCGCGGTGATCCTGCAACTGGGTCGTCCATTGCCTTCTGGCTGCGGGACGGCAAACTTGTGGCCGGGATGAACGTCAACATCAAGGGCGTCCCCGACACCATCGCCGCCCTCATCGCGTCCGGACAGACACTCGACCCAGCTGCTCTGGTCGACCCGAAAGTCGATCTGGCGAGCTTGCTGCCCACAACGTGAGTCCGTCGCCGCGACCACCTGCCGCTGTCAAGAACTTCGTAGGACAGTGCCGGAGTCCACGTGACGGCGGCAACGACGAGGTCGAAGCGTCGCGGCCGGGTGCCCGCCATTGCCTTGGGTTGGAGCCAGATCCAGAAGGTACTCACCACCACCGGGGAGGGGACGGACTCAGGCCTCCGCGGCACCCGCCGTGGTATCTGCGTCAGAGCCCGAGCGCTTGGTCCAGATCTTCCAGAGGCCGTAGAGAGCGACTGCAGCCCAGATGATTTCAAGGATGAACAGGCCCGGGTTGAAAGGCGAGATTGCGGTGTAGGTGAAGCCGAGCGCGCCAAGAAAGTTCAACGTCTGATAGAGCGGGGAGACCGACTTCAGCAGTCCAAAGTTGAGCGCACCGTATCCGATGACGAAAAAGACGCCGGCGACGATGCCGATCCCATATGAGTAAGCCATCTTCTACATCTCTTTCTGTGGAGCGACTCGATCGACGGCAGTGCCTGCCTCAACCCGTGCCTTCCGCCGGCTCAACCAGATCTTGATGATCCCGAAGAGGCCGAGGAGCGACCAGATCAGTTCGGTCCAGAAGACGCCGATGTTGAACGGGTTGGCGGCGGACGCCGTGAGGAAACCGGCACCAACAAAGTTGAGGGCCTGGTACGTGTAATGCTCCGGGGTGAGTTTCCCCAGGTTCAGTAGGGCGAAAGCCGCGAGGAGCGCGACAGATGCAATGAGTCCGAATACGACCATTGCTGACATGGGTACCGATCCTTCCGGCAAGCGGACAAATGTGGGGATTCCGACTGGAGGCAACCGGGGTGGGCGGGTGCATGTCCAGCCTGCCCGACGCCTGTCGTTGCCGATGTTGCAACAGTCCAGGCCACAGGTGAACTCCAGTTGTGCATCGTATGCGACCGTTCGCCGTGGCGGCTGACCGGGGTTGGCCAAGAGGTGTGGGGGTGGTCCCTCGTTGCTCCACGGTCCCGTATCCGGTATACCTATCCGCCCCCACCCCCAGCACGGAAAGTCCCCCGGGATAGCATGCAAGATCTGGCGAGGGCCAGAGTTTGTCCCTGATAGGAGTGCCTGATGGAAGACACGAAGTCTCCTGCTCTGCTGGCGGGTGTTGACTTCCGCGGCACGACCAACGCGACGGAGCGGGTCTCGGAGCACATCAAGCCGGGAAAGAAGCGCGCCCCGTTCCTGCGCTACATCCGCATCAACCTGCCGCGGACCGTCCGAGCGCTGCTCCTGGCAGTCATCGCCTTCATTGGGGCGACCGCCGCGGCCACCGCCCTCGGTGACATCGAACCCTTCCCGTTCGGCGATCCCATTCTGTGGGCCGTCTGCGGAGCAGCAGCGCTCTTCGTGGTTGTGGGGCTCGTGACCTCGGCCCGGCTCTGGACCTGGGGCACCGGCATCGCCGGCGCCGCGATCCTGGTCTACATCGTCGGCATCGCTGGCACCGCACCGTACGTCTGGAATGGCGCCACCATCCCGCAGGCCGCCCTGTGGAACCTGATGCTGTTCGCATCGGTGGCCTATCTGGTCCTCTACTCCGCATTGCGGTACGGCATGATCGTCGCCGCTCCGGACAACCAGAACTTCATGGACTGAAAAGGAGCTCCGACATGGATCTTGGATTCCCCTGGTGGCTCCGCGTGGAGCACTTCCTCAACATCATCTTCATCTCGTTCCTGATTCGCTCAGGCATCGAGATTCTGGGCACCTACCCCAAGCTGTACCGCTCCCAGCACACCGTCGCAGGCACGTCATGGGCGCAGTTCACCATTCAGGAGCAGTCAAAGCACAAGTACTACACGGTCGGTGGTGAGTACGACGACTACTCCCCCCGCATTTCCATGCCGGGCCGTGGGCTGTTGGGTCTCGGACGGTACTGGCACTTCATCACCGTCACGGGATTCGTCGCCAGTTGGGTGATCTACTTCGTGCTGCTGATCGCCACCGGGCAGTGGCGGCGCTACGTTCCCACCTCATGGGACGTCTTCCGTCAGGCTGGAAACGACATGCTGTCCTACCTCGCCTTCCAGGTTCCCGAACCTGTGGCGGGGGCGGTTTTCAACGGCATCCAGCAGCTGACCTACGGGGGCGTGATCCTGATCCTCACCCCGCTGGTGATCATCACGGGCGCTTTCCAGTCCCCCGCCATCGCCAACTACTTCTCCCGCATCACCCGGGCGGTCGGTGGCCGCCAGGTGATCCGCAGCATCCACTTCCTCTGCCTCGTTGGCTACGTCGCGTTCTTCGTCATCCACGTGGCGATGGTGGTCATCCATGGCTACATGCACGAGACGGCGAAAATGGTGTTCGGGAACTCAAACCTTCCGCTGGCGGGAGGGCTCATCTTCTCCATCGGGCTCCTTTTCGTGGTCATCCTTCACGTTGTTGCCACCAAGTGGACGCTGAGGGACGGCCGCGCCGTCGAGAAGCTTGCCAACGTGGTGGTGCGGCCGTGGTCGAACCTCCTCTACAAGTTGCCGGCGCGGATGCACTACGGCCGTTCCAACGTCACTGGCGAGGACAAGGGTCTGGAGAACACCACCCACAACTTCCGTGGCAGTGGCAGACCACCCGAGGCCGATGAATACCTGGCCCTGATGGCCAACGGCTACGAAGACGACTACGTGCTGGAGATCGGTGGCTACGTCGAACGTCCCATGACCCTGACCATGCAGGAACTGCGTGAGCTCGCAAATGGTCATTCCCAGACCACGCTCCACCACTGTGTCCAGGGATTCACATCCATCGGCAAGTGGCGGGGCATCCCCGTGTCGGACCTGCTCGACCTCGTTGTTCCGCTTCCCGGCGCAACAGACGTCGTGTACACGAGTTTTCAGGACATGGGCCGCGACGACGCGCTCTACGAGGGCGGCATGTACTACGAGTCCAACCCCATGGTGGAGGCGCGGATGCCCCAGACACTGATCGCGTTCGAACTCAACGACGACGGAGAGATCCCCGCCAAGAACGGCGCACCCGTCCGGCTCCGCATGGAGACCTCGACCGGGTTCCGGAGCCTCAAGTGGCTGGAACGCATCGAGGTGGTCAACCGCTACGACATCGTCGGCGAGGGACGCGGCGGCTACTTCGAGGACGCCGACTTCTACGACCGAAACCAGTTGATCTGATGACCAGCGAGAGGGAAGGAACAGCGACGATGTCCACGACAACGGGAAGTGTTCGTCCGCGGACCCAGGCGGAACTGGATGCCCGGATGGCGAAGTTGCCGCGTCCTGCGCGCAACACATTCGATGGGATGTTTCCGCTCCACGAGGACATCGAACTCTCGGACGCCCAGATCCAGATCGTGCTCGACTACGTCGCTGAAATCGACTTTCACGTGCCGGGCGCCACCTCCGGGGACTTCCTCGTCGTTCGATGGGCTCGCTACACGGGCTTCCAGTTCCTGAGCGAACCGCTGGAGGCGTACGCCGTGGGGCTTCGCTGCACGCATCCGGGACTCGAGGACCGCCACACCTTCATCCGGATGTCCTGGGGACAGCTCATGGGCGACGCCGACGCGCCCCGCCTGCCCGTCAACGACCCGGTGTTGGCAAGCGACATGTTCCTGCTCACCCGATACAGGGACACCCCAACAGGGCCTTCGGCCACGGGTGTGGACGCGTACGCGACGCCCACAGGCGAGGGCATCCCCGGCGTTGATTTCGACCTGAAACTCCTTGAGGGTGCACTCGCTGACGTCCTTGCCCACGAGGCCACAGGCAAGGGTCGGGAGATCAACGCCTGGTGGGACCCCGCCATCAACTGGGGCGTTGCCATGGCCGGGCGCTATCCACGCCTGAAGTACTTCGAATCCAAGGGCCGACTGGCCGAAGGGGAAGAGGCCAGGCTCCGCGTCTTCGAGGAGCGCGCAGCCCGGGCGGAGCAGGTGTTTCGGGAGCTGGGACTGGCCTCACCCGCGCCAGTGGCGGACGCGGCGCTGAAGCAGGCAGAAAGAGCCGAAAGCGGAAACTTCCTGTCCCGCCTCCGTATCCGCAACCCGCAACCCCTCACCGAGTCCCGACCCACGAATGATCCCGGATCCGATGGTGACAGCCGGCCGTACACCGAGGATCGGGAAGGCTCAGTGACCCCGTCATCCGACGGTCCCAAGCCGCTCCCCACGGGGCAGACCGACCCCGACTCGCTGTGACGCACGGTCACGTACCGGGACGTCAGCGCGTTCGTCTGTTTGCGTGCAGTGCGTCGACGGCGGCCCTGACCCGGTTGGCTCGCGTCTCGGCCTTCTTGGCGTCGTCGATCCAGCGAACCCACTCCTTGCGGTGGGTGTAAGCGAGGCCGTCAAAAAAGTCACGAGCGCTGGGGTCGTGGCTGGTCAATCGTGTCTGCGCGAGGCATGCGACCCAGCGCAGTGGTACGAGGTGGCTCGTGCGTCCGGGCTCAGACCATCTGCAGCGTGGTGACGCAGGTGGCACCTTCCTCGTCGGAGGAGAAGGCCACCTCGCCCTTCTTGCCGTCCTTGGTGACTGTCACAGTGCCCTTGATGTCCTTCGGGATCCAGACCGCCACGAAGCCGTTGGCATACGTGGTGGCGTCCTTGTCCACGAGCGTTGTGCCGTCCTCGGACACGACAGTGATGTGGACGTCGGTTTGGGCCAGCTCACCCTGGCAGGTGCCGAGGTTGTGGAAGTAGCAGTCGTGCGTGCCGTTTTCGTAGGGCGCCACCGAAAGGTAGAACTCGTCCCCGTCGAGTGGCAGGGTGGCCTGCGTGGTGCCGTCGTCGAGCATCACCTCGCCGTAGCGGACCGATGCCATCAACGGAAGCGGGCGGGCGGCCGGATCCTGGTCCAGCGCTTCGACAACCTCGCGTGGGCTCTTGCCCGCGAGTCCGTGGGCTGACAGGAGCGCCTCGGCATCTCCCGTCACGACCTGGGTGGCGGTCGCCACCGGCGCCGGCTGGGTCGCGGCGGAGCACCCGGCAAGGCCTGCTATCGCGAGCAGGGAAACAGCGGTCAGGAGAGCGGTGCGTGCGCGGTTCATTGTTTTCGAGTCCTTGGGTGGTCGTTGCATGGTCACAGGTCTTGCAGGAGTTGCTGCATCTGCTGAATCTCGGTCTTCTGGGCGTCGATGATGCGTTGCGCGAGTTCGAGGGCCTCGCGGTTGTTGCCATCCCTCAGTTCTTCCTCTGCCATCACGACGGCGCCCTCATGGTGAGCAATCATGGCCGTGAGGAACTGGTTGTCAAAGTCGGCGTCGGTCCCCTGCCGCAGCTCGGTCATGACCTGCTCCTGGGACATGCCGTTCATGTCCATGCCCCCGTGGTCCATACCGGCGTGGTCGCTCGGCTGCAGCGGCTCACCCCATGCCGTCAGCCAGCTCCCCATCAGCTGGATCTCCGGCAGCTGGGCCGCCTCGATCGTCGCGGCGACGTCCTTGACCTCCGATGACGTGGCCTGCTTCGCGGCCAGCTCCGACATCTCCAGGGCTCCCTGGTGATGAACCGTCATCATCTGGGCGAACGTGACGTCGGCGTCATTGTGCTCTGCGGTCTCGCTGGAGTCAGCGCCGCTGGTGGGCTGTGTACCACTGTCGGTGGATGCGGCGGCCGTGGCCGACGGGGCGCTGACGGTTGCCTCCGGGGAGGCCGTGGTGTTGGCGGCGCATCCGGCCAGGCTGATGGCGAGCAGGGTGCCGCCGAGTACGGCGGCGACACGGGTGGGTGACTTCACAAGGATTCCTCCGGAGCGGATGACTGGGTGTTCCCCAGCATGCCCACCCCTGCGTCGGCTCCTTGTCAGGAACGGTGAAGGTTTGGTGAAGAAGGCAGGGACAGGGTGAAGGTGGCGCCTCGCCCGGGGCCTTCGCTGTGCGCCCGGAGGTCACCGTCGTGGGCCCGGGCGACGGCGTGCGCGATGGCCAGTCCCACACCGGTCCCGGAGCCGTCCGCACGAGACCGCGCGGGGTCTGCGCGGTAGAAGCGCTCCATGACGTGCGGCAGCGACTCGAGGGGGATGCCCTCCCCGTCGTCCACCACCTCGATGACGACGAGACTGTCCACCAGGGCGCTCCGGATCTCGACGTGCCCCCCGGCCGGGGTGTGGCGCAGCGCGTTGGCCAACAGGTTGTCCAGCACTTGCCCGATGCGTGCCCGGTCCACGTGAACAGCGGTGTCCGGCCCGGCAGGGTGCGTCAGCGTCACACCCGCCTCCGCGAAACGCTGCCCCCACTGTGTGGCGGCAGCGTCAACGACGTCCCCCGTGGCGGCGGTTTCCGCAGTGAGCCGGAGTCGGCCCTCCTCCGCGGCGCTCACGTCGCGGATGTCCGAGGCGAGCCGCGCCAGCCGAGCAGATTGCGCCCGCAACGTGGCATAGGTGTCGGGGCCGGGCAACAGCATCCCGTCCTCGAGTGCCTCCAGGGTCACGTCAATGGTGGCGATCGGTGTGCGGAGCTCGTGCGCAACATCGGTGAGCAGGGTGCGGCGTCGGGACTCGGTCGTCTGAATCTGCGCGGCCATGCCGTTGAAGGCGTCGGCGACCCGCTCCAGCTCCGGGCTTGATCCTTCGAGCTTCACCGGCTGGTCGTAGCGGCCCCTGGAGACGCGCACCGCTCCCCCGCTGAGCGCGTCCAGCCATCTTCCGAGGCGCCTCGTGGTGACGAGACTCACCAGCAGGGCCCCGATCGCCGCCACGAGCAGCCCGATCCCGATGGACTGCAGCCCGGCCGAGAGGAAGGCCTCCTGCGCATGTTCCAGCACATCAGGCTGGCCACCGTGGCCCGCCCGGCGCATGTGGTCGTTGAACACCGCCGGCCCAACGAGTGCTGCGGCAACGACGATGCTCACGGTCATCCCCAGCACGACCAGGCTCTGGCCCACCAACAGTCGTCGGGCGAGGGAACCACGTCCTTGCTTCACGATCCCTCCCCCATCCGGTACCCGTGACCCCGGACCGTGGTGATGTAGCGCGGGTTGGCGGCCGGATCCCCCAGCTTGCGGCGCAGGTTGGCGATGTGGACGTCGACGAGTTGCTCGTCTCCCACCCAGTTCTCGCCCCAGACGACGTCAATGAGCTGCCGTCGGGAGTGCGCGATCCCAGGCTCGGCGGAGAGG
>JBDSRF010000024.1:0-4455 GCA_039929445.1 Arachnia sp.
GGGCCCCGCGCGCAGCCCCTCTCAACGTTGAGACAGGACCGCGATCGTGACCATCACCGAAGAACCACCGCGCTCGAAGGCAAAGCAGCTCTCCCACGCGCGAGACATCAGCAGACCCGGCTTCTACGTGAAGTTGGTCCTCATGGCGCTCGTCAATGCCTTCGGCATCTACGGGATCATGGCCTCCTGGGCCAGCAGGGACTTCTACATTCTGGCCTTCCTGGCGGTCACGCTTGCGATCGCCGACTACGTTTACTTCTCCAAGCGGGCCATCCCCGCCAAGTACCTCATGCCGGGACTGGTGTTCCTGGCCGTGTACCAGATCTACGTCATGGGCAACACTGCCTACGTGGCGTTCACGAACTATGGTGACGGCCACAACGACGCCAAGCAGCCGGCGATCACGCAGATCCTCAAGACCTCGGACAGGCGCGTGGAGGGGACCAAGACCTTTCCCGTGTCCATCCTCGAGAAGGGCGATGTGCTCTCCTTCGCCATCGTCCAGGACGGCACCGCCCGGATCGGTGACCAGGAGCATCCCCTCAAGGACGCCCCCGACGCCGTCGTCGACGGCGACCGCGTCACCGAGGTCCCCGGCTACGACCTCCTCAAATTGGGGGACATCCAGTCCCGCCAGAAGGACGTCCTGGCCCTGCGCGTCAGCCTGAGCGACAACCCTGACGACGGCTGGTTGCGCACCGACAACGGCACCCTGTCCTATGTCGCGAAGTCGGCGTTGGTCTACAACGAGTCAGCCGACACGTTCACGTCGCCCGAGGGCAAGGTCTACACCGCCGATGCCAAGCAGGGGCTCTTCGTGGCCGCCGACGGCACGAGCCTCTCGCCCGGGTGGCGGGTGCTGGTGGGCGTCGACAACTTCACGCGCATGTTCACGGACTCCCGCTTGTCGGGTCCATTCTTCAAGATCCTGGTGTGGACTTTCGTCTTCGCCATCGCATCCGTCGTCACCACCTTCGCCCTCGGGCTGGGTCTGGCCACCATCTTCAACGACGCCCGCGTGAAGGGGCGCGTGATCTACAGGGCACTCTTCATCCTCCCCTACGCTTTCCCCGGCTTCCTGGCCGCGCTGGTCTGGAAGGGGATGCTGAACCAACAGTTCGGGATCATCAACCAGAGCCTGCTCGGAGGGGCCTCCATCAACTGGCTGGGCGACGGCACCCTCGCGAAACTGTCCATTCTGGGGGTCAACCTGTGGCTGGGCTTCCCCTACATGTTCCTGGTCTGCACGGGCGCGCTCCAGTCCATCCCGAGTGAGCTCAGCGAGGCCGCCATCATGGACGGCGCCGGCCCCTTCAAGCGGTTCCGCAGCGTGACCCTGCCGTTGCTCCTCGTGACGGTCGCGCCGCTGCTGATCGCGAGCTTCGCGTTCAACTTCAACAACTTCTCCCTCATCTACATGCTCACGGGAGGGGGGCCGAACTTCCCGGGCTCGCCCGTCCTCGTGGGCGAGACGGACATTCTCATCTCCATGGTCTATTCAGTGGCTTTCGAGTCCGGAGTGAAGCAGTACGGGCTCGCGTCTGCCATGTCCATAATCATCTTCGTGGTGGTGGGCTTCATCTCGTGGCTCGGCTTCCGCCAGACACGCAAGCTCGAGGAGGTCATGTGATGGCGCGTCGAGTGAAGACGGAAAGCAGGCTGAAGGGCGCCCGCTGGTGGAAGGAGGTGGGCTGGAAGCACATCGTCGGCATCGTCATGATCGCCTTCTGCGCCTTCCCCCTCCTCTATGTGCTGTCCGCGTCGCTGAGCCCCGGCGGCACCCTGACGGGGTCGGCCACCCTGTTCAGCGAGGTCTCGTCCAAGAACTACGTCGACCTGATGGGAACCAACTTCCCGAAGTGGATGCTGCACTCGCTGGTGGTCAGCACCGCGACAGCCCTCGGGACCGTCCTGATGGCGTCATGTGCGGCCTACGCCTTCAGCCGCTTCCGTTTCTCGGGGAGGCAGGGCGGACTCTCGGCGCTGCTCATTATCCAGATGTTCCCGCAGATGCTGGCCTTCGTGGCCATTTTCCTGCTGTTGCTCACCCTGCGTGACATCTTCCCCTTCCTCGGACTGGGGGAGCTCATGGGCCTCATCGCCGTCTACCTCGGCGGCGCGCTGGGCGCCAACACCTTCCTGATCTATGGCTTCTTCAACACCATTCCCAGGGAGTTGGACGAGGCCGCCAAGATCGACGGCGCCACGCACGCCCAGATCTTCTGGGGGATCATCATGCGGCTCGTCACGCCGATCCTTGCCGTGGTGGGGTTGTTGTCCTTCGTCGGCAGTTACGGTGAGTTCATCCTCGCCAAGATTGTTCTGGCCCGGCCCGAGAACTACACGCTGGCCGTCGGGCTCTACGTGTGGGCCTCCGACGAACGCAACGCCCCGTGGTCCCTGTTCGCCGCCGGCGCCGTGCTCGCCGCGATCCCCATCATCGTGCTGTTCATGTACCTGCAGAAATACATCGTCGGCGGCCTCACGGCTGGTGGTGTGAAGGGCTGACCTGCTGATGGGAGGGCGGCGGTGGTCGTGAGCGCGCACCGCCGCCTCTCAATGCACCACAATGGGGCGCGTGGGAGATCATCGGGAGCAGCAGGAGTCCACAGTCAGCGCGACTGTGCGGCTCTTCGACGGCGACGCACCCCTGACGCTGCGCAGCGGTGCCACCCTCACCGAGGTCGACGTCACCCATGAAACGTGGGGCACCCTGAACGCCGAGCGCAGCAACGCCGTCTTCATCTGCCACGCGCTCACCGGCGACGCGCACGCCGCCGGTTGGCGCGACGGCGACCGTCGCCCCGGCTGGTGGGACACCATGATCGGCCCCGGAAAGCCCGTGGACACCGACATCTGGTTCGTGGTGTGCGCCAACATCCTGGGCGGCTGCCAGGGCACCACGGGGCCGTCGTCCACCAACCCCGCCACGGGGGAGCCCTACGGACTCGACTTCCCGCTGCTGGACATGTCGGACTTCGTGACGGTGCACAGGGCTCTGGGGCGGCACCTCGGCATCGAGCGCTGGGCTGTCCTCATGGGCGGCTCGCTGGGTGGAATGCAGGTGCTGCAGTGGGCGTTGGAGCATCCCGCCGACGCCGACAACGCCATCGTGCTGGCCGCGTCGTCGCGGTTGACGGCACAGAACATCGCGTTCTCCGCCGTCGGGCGCCAGGCCATCATGAAGGACTCCGGTTTCCGTGGAGGGCGGTTCCTCTCGGAGGGTACGGCTCCGAAGAAGGGGCTGGCGGTGGCACGCATGATGGCCCACATCACATACCTGTCGGAGGAGGCGTTCTCCGAGAAATTCGGGCGCGCCGCCCAGTCCGGCGAGCTGACCCCCAACTTCGGCGTCGACTTCGCGGTGGAGAGCTACCTCAACCATCAGGGGGAGGCCTTCCAGTCGCGTTTCGACGCACTCAGCTACCTGTACCTGACCCGCGTCATGGACTACTACGACCCGTTCGCCACGCCGGGCGCTATCGATGCCCTGGCTGCGGACGCCGTGAAGTTCCTCGTCATGAGCTTCGACACGGACTGGCGCTTCTCCACCGAGCACTCCCGGCGCATCGTGCGGCACCTGGAGGGTGCGCGCGTGCCCACCTCGTTTCGTGAGATCGCGTCGCCATGGGGTCACGACTCGTTCCTGCTGGCACTCGACGACTACCACGACACCATCACCGCATTCATGGAGCGCGCCGCCCACGAGAAGGGTCTCTGATGGGGGACACGTTGCGTCCTGACCTGGAACTGATCGCCCAGCTGATCCCGCAGAACTCCCGGGTCCTGGACCTGGGGTGCGGCGACGGGGATCTTCTCCGGCTGCTGATGCGCAAGGGGTGCACGGGCACGGGAGTGGAGATCGAGCCCGCGGCACTCGTCGAGGCGCTCCGCTCGGGCGTGAACGTCATCGACCTCGACCTCAACACGCAACTGGGGGAGTTCGCGGACGACTCCTACGACGTGGTGGTGCTCTCACGCACCCTGCAGAACGTCCAGAAACCGCGGGACGTACTGGAGCAGATCAGCCGCATCGCCGTGCACTGCGTGGTGTCCATGCCGAACTTCGCGCACTGGAGCGGACGGGCGCGGTTGCTCACAGGCAGGATGCCGATGTCGAAAGACCTTCCCTACCCCTGGTACGACACCCCAAACCTGCACTACACGTCACTCAAGGACCTTGAACCGTTGTTCCGCAGCCTCGACCTGCAGATCGACCGCTGCATCCCGCTGAACGCCCGCGGCGAGGCGCACGTCCTGGGGAACGCGGCCGCCAACATGTTCGCCAGCTCCGCCGTGTACCTGTTGCACGCGCACCGCTGACCCCACTCAGGAGCAGGCGGCCACCAGCCGGTTGATGGGGCCGGCGAGCCCCAGCCGATCCGCGAGTGCCGTCACCCGTTCGGGATCCGGCACCAGCGGCAGCCGCGGGGGTGTGGCCAACGGCAGGTCCCG
>JBDSRF010000025.1:0-3221 GCA_039929445.1 Arachnia sp.
CACTCTCGTTCGAAATGCAGTGGAGGAAGCTGCCTACCGATGGACCACTTCCATGGTCCTCCTGGTCGTCCTCCTGTTGGCGTGGGGTGGTGGAACCGCCTTGCGCTATGCGGCCCGCGGTGTCCAGCGGGAACGAGAGACCGGTCAGCAGCGACTGCAGGAACTTCAGGTATCGCTGGCCCGCGAGTTGCATGACAGCGTGGCGCAAACCCTGTCCAGCGCGGCCATGCGCGCCAACATCGTCATGGGCGATCCCACGCTGTCCCCGCTGGCCGTGGACCAGTTGGAGCGGATCGCCGACGAATGCCGCTCATCGGCCCACGATCTGCGACAACTGCTCTCTGCGCTCCGGGACGAACCGGAGCGGGCCATCTCCCCCGGTCCCCTTGCCGACGTCGAGTCCCTGCGTCAGGCCGTGGCCGCCCAGGCAGAGCGCCTGCGCAGCGAGGGGTTCAGCGTGGCTGTGGAGCTGGACATCACGAAGCTGAGTGCCGCCCGGTGCCAGACTTTGGCCGCCATCACTGTCGAGGCGGCCAACAACGTCCTGAAACACGCCAAAAAGGGAACCCGGTGCACCTTCTCCATCGTGCAGGGGGCCGAGGACGTGGTGGGCGAGTTCAGCAACGTGCGTCGCGACAGCAAGAGCGTGCGGCAGGGGTTCGGACTCACCGGCGTCCAGGAACGTCTGACGCTACTCGACGGTAGCTGCTCAGTGATCCTCAAGGGCGGCCGCTGGGTGCTGCAGGCACGGCTGCCGCTGGGTGTTGAGACCAACCGCAGCCCATCATCTGCCTCCCCCGTCGTGCCGGAGCCGCTGTTCGCGGAGGAGGCCACCGCCTAGAGGTTGTAGCCGACGGCCCGCAACTGCTCGCGGCCGTCGTCGGTGATCATCTCCAGCGACCACGGCGGCAGCCAGACCCAGTTCACCGTGACGGACTTCGCGAGGCCCTCCAGGACGTAGCGGGTGTCGTACTCGATCTTGTCGGTGAGCGGGCACGTGGGCGACGTGAGCGTCATGTCGAGCGTCACGTTGCCCTCATCGTCGACGGTCACGCCGTAGAGCAGGCCGAGGTCGACGATGTTGACGAACAGTTCGGGGTCGACGACGTCCTTCATCGCCTCTTCGATGTCCTCCTCGGACGGAACGGCCTGTGCCGTGTCCGTGTCGGGAAGCTCATCCTTGACCAGGTCGCTGGGACGCTGGGTGTCGGGCTGGTACATATCAGGACTCCTTGTCACTGGCCTGGCCGACGGCGTCTCTCAGCGCCGACCACGACAACAAAGCGCACTTCACGCGCGCCGGAAATTTGGAAACGCCCGCGAATGCAATGGCGTCCTCGAAGCGATCCTCATCGGGGGTGATCTCCCCCCTGGACTGCATCATCTCAAGAAAATCGTCGTACAAACCCATCGAGTGCCGGACGTCCTTGCCGATCACGAGATCGGTCATCACGGAGGTGGAGGCCTGCGAGATGGAACAGCCCTCTCCCTCGTACGACACGTCTTGAATGACTTCGCCGGCGAGTGAGACCCGCAGGGTCAACTCGTCGCCGCAGGAGGGGTTCACGTGGTGGACCTGCGCGTCATAGGGCTCGCGCAGACCAGTGTGATGCTTCTCCCGGTAGTGGTCCAGGATGATGGTCTGGTACAGCTCGTCAATGTTCACGGTGGTGTGTCAGCCTCGGTTGAACTTGGGTGCGAAGTAGTTGCGGGTGAACACGAGCGCATCCGCGAGGGCGTCGATCTCCGACGTCGTGGTGTAGAGGTAGGACGACGCACGCGTCGACGACTGATGCCCCAATCGGCGGTGCAGCGGCCGGGCACAGTGGTGGCCGCCACGAATGGCGATCCCCCGAGAGTCCAGAACCTGCATGACGTCGTGCGGGTGCACGTCCGCCAGGTTGAACGAGATCGCACTCCCCCGGTCCACTGCCTCAGTGGGGCCAAGGACGACGAGGCCGTCAATGGAGGTGAGCTTGTCCAGCGCGTACGCGGTGGTGGTCTGCTCGTGGTCGGCGATCTCCTGCATGCCGATTGCGGACAGGTAATCCACCGCTGCACCAAGGCCGACGGCCTGGGCGATGGGCGGCGTGCCCGCCTCGAACCGATACGGAGGGGGCGCGAACGTGGAGTGGGACATTTCCACGATCTCGATCATCTCGCCGCCACCGAGGAACGGTGGGAGGGTCTCCAGAAGGTCGTGGCGCCCCCAGAGGACACCGATGCCGGTGGGTCCGCACATCTTGTGCCCGGTGAAGCACACCATGTCGGCGCCGAGCGTGGAGACGTCCGTCACATTGTGCGGCACCGACTGCGATGCGTCCACCACCATCAACGCCCCGACGGCGTGCGCCTGCCGTGCGATGTCGGTGACGGGGTTGTGGGTGCCCAGCACGTTGGACACCGACGTCAGGGAGACGATCTTCGTTCGCTCGTTGATGAGGTGGTCGCGCTCGGCCGCCGCACGGTCGAGCCGGCCTTCGTCGGTGATGTCGAACCAACGCAGGGTGGCGCCGGTGCGCTCACACAGCAACTGCCACGGAACGATGTTGGAGTGGTGCTCCATGACGGAGATCACCACCTCGTCCCCCGGCTTGAGGCCGGCACCGAGCGTGTTCGCGGCAAGGTTCAGCGCCTCGGAGGCGTTCTTGGTGAACACCACCTCTTCGCTGCGATTCGCCCCGATGAACTGCGCCAGCTTCGAGCGGGCACCCTCGAACGCCTCCGTGGCCTCCCCACCCAGCAGGTGCATGGCGCGGGCGACGTTGGCGTTGTGCTGGGAGTAATGCTCCGAGATCGCGTCGATGACCGCCTGTGGCTTCTGGGATGTGTTCGCCGAGTCCAAGTACACCAGGGGGTACTCACCCGCCGTCCGGCCAAGAATCGGGAAGTCCTCCCGAACCTTCTCAACGTCCAACATCACATCCACCTCTTTCATCGTGCTCTGTTGCCGTGCTCTTTCACCGTTAGATGCGTCGTGCTCTTTCATCGTGCCTCTTTTGACTGTCCCTGAACGACCAAACAGGGTCCCGGCCTCCGGCGCCGCCAACAATTGGCGGTTTTCAGTTCATGCTTTCGATCTTCAATCCTGCGCCAGAACCCACCAGGAGCCCGGTCTCCGGCGCCGCGCTGAGAAGGCGGAGGAGGGAAGCTGTACGAACGTACTGCGACCGACCGACAACGCGCTCAGCGAGGATGTCCGGGGACCGGGATCCGGTCAG
>JBDSRF010000026.1:0-22265 GCA_039929445.1 Arachnia sp.
CGCAACGCAGGAGATCACGGCCGGTCTCAACAAGACCTACCGCCTGACCGCCGCCATCAAGGGCGACGTCGCCGTCACCCTCACGCTGCCGCGCCGCACTGGCGACACCCAGCAGCCCATCGTGGCCACGGCCTCGCAGTCGGGGGCCGCCGCCAATGGTTGGACCCCGGTCTCGACGACGTTCCGCACCGCCTCGATGGAAACCACCATGATGCTGAAGGCTGCCGGCACCGGCAGCGTGGACGACATCGCGCTCACCGAGATCCCGGACTACGTGGTGGACGGCTCCTTCGAGTCGCCCTCCAACAGCCCGTGGGGCGGCACCCGCAGCACCACCTCCTTCGTGGCCGGCCAGTACTCCGCCGACCTCGGCGCGAGGGCCAGCTACGAGAACCCGGAAGTGGTCGTCCCCAAGGACGGCGACTACGAAATGTGGGCGTGGGGCAAGGCCCCCGCCGGCAAGCCCCTCACCGTTGGTGCAAAGAAGTCCGCTGGCGGTGCGAACATCGCCACCGGCACCATCACCACCCCCGCGTGGAGCCAGGCCAAGGTGGACCTCAACGTCCAACTGGCCGACCAGCCGCTCATCAAGCGCTTCACCGCGTTCTGCTACGCCGGCACCGCCACCGTGGCAGGTATGAACTGCGACGACGTCTCCGTGACCCCGAAGTGGGATGGCAACGCACCTGCGGTGTCCGCGTCCGCCGTGCACACCACGCCGACGGCACCCGCCGACCCGCCGGCCCCGCCGAAGCCCGAGTCCGAGTACCTGGACTTCAGCGAGATCACCGTTGTGGGCGCCTCCAGTGCGCAGAGTGACGGCCCGGCCAGCAACGTGAACAACTCCAGCACCAGTTCCATCTGGCACAGCTCCTGGAACCCGATGGCACCGCCGCCGCACTGGATCACCCTCCAGGGCCCGGCGTCGCACGAGCTGACGGCCATGGCCTACACCCCGCGCCAGGACACCTCCTGGAACGGCGTGGCCAACGCCTGGCACATCGTGGGTTCCGCTGATGCGGCATTCACCACCCCGGTCACCCTCGCGACCGGCACGTGGGCCAAGGACCGCACGGTCAAGAAGGCGGAGTTCACCGCGCCCACCAGCCTGCGCTTCGTTCGCCTCTACATCGACAGCCACTACGGCGACGCCCCGGCCAACGCCTTCGGCACCGCCGCGGTCATCCGCCTCAAGGGCTACGCCGTCAACCCGGCTGTCAGCGTTCGTCCCGACGGCGGCGCCCAGGAAGCAAGCCAGGGCGGCGGCATCACCGTCGACGCCACGGGCATGCGTCCGGGTGAAGCCACCCTGGCACTCGTCAAGGGCGGCGACTCGGTGCCGTTCGGCACCATGGACATCGACGCCACCGGCGCCGCATCCAAGCAGTTCACCATCCCGGCTGATGCCGCGACGGGTGACTGGACCCTGCGCATCACCCAGGCCGGCAACACGGCCACGGGCCTGACCGCGCTGACCGCCGACAAGGTCTTCACGGTCAAGGCACAGGGGACGATCCCGACGGTGACCACCACCGTCACGGTGACCCCCACCACCACGGTGACGCCGATCACGACCGTCACGCCGACGATCACGTCGACGCCCACCACCACGGTGACGCCAACCACGACCGTCACCCCGACGAGCACTGTCACACCGACCGTCACCGTGACGGTCACGGCCACGCCCACCGGGCAGCCCACCGTCACACCAACGGTGAAGCCCACGGTCAAGCCGACTGTGAAGCCGACCGTGACACCCAGCGTCCCCGCGGCGTTCGACGTCTACACGACGCCGGGCTTCCACACCTACAACGGTCGCCAGTGGCACACCACCTGTGAGGCGTACTCGCAGACCACCCGCTGCCGCACGGAGATCTGGGCCACCACGGTGGCCGAGGTGAACGGCAAGTTCATCCAGTCCAATGGCTGGACGTTCAACAACCTCACCTACCTCCCGGCTCCCCGGGCGCTGTGGGCGGGCAACCCGCTCGCGGCGACCAACACCTGGAAGGCCGAGGACGGCACCACGTGGCGCACCGAGTGCGACACCGCCCTCACCGGCCGCAACGGGTGCCGCTCGTTCATGTGGGCTCGTACCATCGTGGCGATTCCCTCGTCCGCGGGCACCACGTACACGTGGCAGTGGGGCTGGCGCTTCAACAACATCGTCAAGTTCAGCTGACCACCTGAGGTCATCTGACTGATCGGAGGGTGCGGCGTCCGGCTGGGAAACCAGTCGGGCGTCGCATCCTCTTTTCTGTCCCCGGAGGCGGTGGGATAGTCTGATGTGACTCCCGTGGGTTGTTGACCCGGGTCCGCCTCGTCTGCCAAGGACACCACTGAATTGACTGCACTGGACATCCTCGGCTGGGTGGCCGCCAGCTTCGGCATGGCCTCAGCCTTTCCCCAGCTCTACCGACTGCTGCGTACCCGTTCGAGCGCGGGTGTTTCCCTCTCGCTGTTCCAACTGAACGCCGCGGCCACCGGCGCCTGGGCCCTCCACGGCTTCATGGTCGGCGTTCCGCAGATGCAGTATCCCAACCTGGTCCTGATGATCAGCAGCTTTGCGGTCTGCATCCTTGTCCTCAGGGACCGGAAGTCGTCACTGTTCCCGGCGCTGCTCCTGCCTCCGGTGATCTCGGCGGCGCTCTTCGGCGTCGACCTCCTGGCCGGTGCCCTCATCTTCGGGTTCGTGGTGGCGGCACCGTTCGTGGTGGGGCAGATCTCGCAGCTGCGCACCATGCACGCCTCCCGCGACCTCTCGGGTGTCTCGCTGCCGTTCCTGTCCGTGGCGTTCTTCGTCCAGGGCCTCTGGCTCGTGTGGGGGATCCTGTACGGCGAGACGTCCATCACGGTGTGCGCCACGCTGCTCGGGACCCTGTCCCTGGTCAACCTGCTCTACTTCCTGCACCGACTCCGCCGCGGTAGTGCCGTGAACACTGCGGTCGTGGCGACGGGGATCGCCGGCGTCGACGCCGCCAGCTGAGACCGTCAGCCCCTCACCGGTACTTCTCCACGCGGATGTCCGCGGATGCGGCATGCCCGAACATACGCTCCGCCGTGGAGATCGCGGATGTGTGCAGGCCCACCCGTACGCTGGCGGACGGACTCAGCCGCTGGTACGTGCAGACCTTGACGAAGCTTCCCACCCACAAGCCGCCCGTGTAGCGGGCCGCGCCGTTGGTGGGGAGGGTGTGGTTGGTGCCCGCCGCCTTGTCCCCGTAGGCCACCGTGGTCTCCTCCCCTGAGAAGACGGTGCCGTAGTTGCGCAGGCGTGCCTCGTACCAGGCGGCGTCGGCCACTTGCAGTTGGAGGTGCTCGCTGGCGTAGTCGTCGGAGAGTTCGACGGCCTCCTCCTGCGACTCGACCACCACGACGACGCCGAGATCATGCCACGCCTGGCCTGCCACGTCCCCGGTGGGCCAGGCGTCGATGATGCCGGGAATCTGCTCCAACACGGCCGTGCCCAACTGCCTCGACGTGGTGATGAGTACGGCGGGAGAGGTGGGGCCGTGCTCGGCCTGGGCCAGCAGGTCGACGGCGACGGTGTGGGCGTCGGCCGTGTCGTCGGCGATGACGAGCACTTCCGTGGGTCCTGCCAACAGGTCGATGCCGACGCGGCCGAAGAGTTGGCGCTTGGCCTCGGCGACGAATGCGTTGCCGGCGCCGACGATCATGTCAACCGGGTCCAGGCCCTCCAGTGCGCCGTGGGCCAGGGCGCCCAGCGCCTGCACGCCCCCAAGTGCGTAGATCTCGTCGGCGCCCGCCTTCTGCATGGCGTACAGGGTCGGAGGGTGGATGCCTCCGCTGGGGGTGGGGGCCGTCATCGCCACCACCCGCTCCACGCCCGCCGTCTTCGCGGTGAGGATGCTCATGAGGGCCGACGAGATCAGTGGGTAGCGGCCGCCGGGGATGTAGGCGCCCACGGAACGCACCGGCAGCAGGCGATGGCCCAGAACCTGCCCGGGGGCCAGTTCCACCTCCAGCGGCAGCAGGCAGTTGAGTTGCGCGCGGGCGAAGGCACCCACGTATCCGTGCGCCGCATCGATGTGGGCACGCAGTTCCGGGTCGACGGCCAGGGCGGCGGCCGTGATGGTGTCGTCGCTGATGCGGAAGCTGGGTGGGTCGTGGTGGTCCAGCGTGCGGGAAAAATCGCGCACCGCGGCTTCCCCACGCTCGGCGATGTCGGCCAGCATGTCGGCCACCCGTGCCTGGACTGCCGGGTCGCTGGTGGTGCCGGCCTCGCGGCCCCGCTTCAGGTACTCAGGCATGGGTGTGTGGACTCCTCGTCGTCGCAGTCTCCCCGTGCTCTGACGGGAGGAGGTCGGGGGTGGGCGGGTTGTTGAGCCGTACTTCGCGGTGGGCCCAGCGGCCGGCGATCACCAGCATCGCGCCCAACAGCAGTGGCATGTCCACGACCATCATGATGAAACCTGCCAGCCGTTGGTCGTCCCAGGGCGACAGCCCGAACCAGGGCCGCGAGTCGAGGTAGCCGGAGTAGAGAATGGTCGGCCACCAGATGAACGCCGCGCCCACCACACCGCCCACCGCCATGGCCACGGCAAGGGCGCTGATCCGTTCACGGGTGGTCGTGTGGTGCAGCGACGGCAGCCGGCCGATGAGCACCACCCAGAACAGCAGGCCGGCGCTGATGAGGCTCACGTGCTCGATGTTGTGGACGGCCCGGTTGGCCAGCGACAGGTTGTACATGACCGGCAGGTGCCAACCCAGCGTGATCAGTGACCAGACGCCAGCGGCGAACCACGGGTTGCCCACGGTCAGCAGCACCCCCCGCCACAGCCTCGCCGGCCAGGAACGGAACCTCACGGGGCGCAACATGACCCGCGACACGGGCATCACGAGGCGTTGTTCCAGGCCGGCGGCCAGCAGGATCGGGGCCACCATGAGCAGCAGTTCGTGCTGGATCATGTGGACGGCGGGGGACTGGGACTCCCCGTACGGATCAATGGGGGAGAAGAGCGCCACCGCGATCACCGTCAGCCCGGTTGCGAACAGGGCCAGGCGTGCAAGCGTCACGGGCTGCCCACGCCGGTGCGCGGCGACGGCCAACGCCGCGTAGACCAGCGCCACCACGGCGAGGCCGACCAGCGGCAGGGGCTCTACGGCCCAGCCGTAGACCACGTCATGCTCGTGGCGGGAGTGGGCAGGCAGGTGAACAACTCCGGTCACCGCTGCGATCACCCCGACCACGTCGCTCATGTCACCCCACCACCGCGGCCGCGACCACCGGGACCAGCGCCAGGCTCAGCCCGACGAGCATGAAGCCTGTGGTCCGCTCCACCAGCGGTGCGATGCGCGAGGCCTTCGCCCCCAGTTGGGCGTAGGTGTCGGGTGCGAGGACGGCGGGCGCCAGGAAGGGAATGGCCATCACCACGGCGTAGCCGGCCACGATCCCCGCCCCCAGGGTGAAGTTGCGGCTTCCTCCGGCCAGGACGGCGATGGCGAGGACGTAGGGCCCGCAGCACGTCGCGCAGTACTGGCCGAACGCCACGCCCGCCTTGAACGGGCGCTGGAACGATGCGCGGCCTGAGCGCAGGAGCCACAACGGTCCGCGGCAACGTGAGAGAGCACCCAGGTTCACGGCTCCGAGTGCTGACAGGCCCAGCAGGAGTGATGCGACGGCGCCCAGTGCGACGGCGACCCACGACCAGTCGCCCAGCACGCGTGCCACGCCGCCGAGAACGAGGGCGAAGGGGATGTAGAAGCCGACATATCCCAAGGCGAAGAGCCCGGCGGAGCTGCGGATGCCGTGGCGGCGGGTTGTCTGCGTGCGCGTGACCACGCGCGACATGGTGAGGGCCATCTGGATGGAACAGGGAGCCATCACGGCGAAGCCCACCACCAGCAACACGCAGCCGGCCAGCACTGGGGCAAGATCCGGGCGGGTCAGGGCCCCAGCGGTGAGGGCGACGGTGGCGAGCACGCCGACGACGACAGGCAGGAGGCGGTGCCCCCTGCGTGTCGTCGACGATGCGTCCGTGATGGCTGCGGACATCAGTCGCCCGCGTAGAAGAGGTGGAAATCCAGACCCTGGATGGAGTTGCGCTTCTCGTAGGCCCACTCCATCTGGTGCTCCGGGATGGCGATCGTGTTGTGGGATGCCTTGCCGACGAGTGCTTCATTGCCGGGGATGGTGTTCCACGAGGAGTTCACGAGCTTGGTGGGAGCGCCGTCCGGTCCGCGGTAGGGCTCCATGAGTGCGTCGATGGCGAACCCCTCGCCGCTCGGATGACCGACCTTCACCACGCCGGTGCCGTTGGAGATCGTGTATTCGATGGGCACCCTGTAGGTGGCGACCCTGTCGGTGATGAGCGCAGCCAGGTCCGCGAGTGGTCCGCCGAGGCGGCCCTGGAGGGCATCCATGAGGGCGTCCTGTTGCTCGTCGGTGGCGTTGTCGCTGATGAACATCACCTCGCGCCAGTTGCCGTCCGCCACGTTGCCGGGGATCTGGACGAGGCTGACGGTGGTGATGCCGGAGACATCCACCCCGCGGGCGGTGCCCGAGTTGAAGTGGTAGCCGGTGAAACTGTTGCACCGGCCGTCATCGGGGTCGTCGCCCACCCAGCAGGGGCAGGGGCCCATGCACGAGCAGGCCTCGATGAGGTCTCCGTGCAGGTCGTACGGGGTCACCGTCTGTGTTGCTGTCATCTCTACTCCTCAAGGGTGTGATCAACGGGCAGTTGCGTGCGGGGGTTCGGGTGGGCGGCGGGAACGGCCTGGTCCGGGTCGAACAGGGCGGTACGGGACAGCGCGGTGGCCAGGAGGCGGTGGCCGGCGTCGACGTGGCGGCGCATGGCCTCCTCCGCGGCGGGTCCGTCCCGGCTGCGGAAAGCCGCCATGAGTTCGCCGTGCTCGTCGCTCGACTGATCCATGCGGGAGCCGATGCCCAGTTGGTAGCGGCGCAGAGCCAGGGTGATGAGTCGCAGGCGCTGGACCGTCTGGACGAGGTTGGCGTTCCGGGTGGCCGAGAGGATGACATCGTGGAACTTCTGGTTCATCTCGACGTACCCCGCAGTGTCCTGCGCCGCGGTCATGGTCCTCATGTCCGCGTCCAGTTCTTCCAGGCGCTGCAGCGTTGCCCCCTCGAGTTGCTCGGCGCAGAGTCGGGCTGCCAGGCCTTCCAGCACGGACACGATCGGATAGATCTCGTGAACCTGGTCCAGGGTGGGCAGGCTGATCCTCAGGCCAGCACCATGCTTCTCGCAGAGCCCGTCCTGCACCAGCCTGCGCAGCGCCTCCCGCACGGGTGTGCGACTGAGGCTGTACTGCCTGGCCAGGATGTCCTCGCGCACCACGTCGCCGGGCTGGAGGACACGCCCCCGGATGTCGGCGTAGACGGCCTGGTAGACCCGCTCGGCCCCCGTGACTCGTGGCATGTGGCTCAACCTCCACCCGTCACTGTATGCCATTGCATTAATGAATGTATACATTTCCCGGCATTGCTCGGACCACTGGTGGCGACGGTGGTTGTGCCCATCTGCTTCCACGGGTTCCTGGTGCGGCAGCCGCAACTGCAGTGGCCACACGTCGTCGTGCTGGTCTGGGAACTGGCCATCACGGTGTCGGCAGCCGCCATGGGTGCCCTGTGCGGCGTGAACGTGGGGTACTGGTTGTTCAGGCGACGGGAGAGGCGGGGCGGGTCCATGCCGGAGGAGAGCCCCAGTCCTGCGACCGTCCCTGCCGAGGCTCTCGCCTAGACTGCCCCGCATGACGTTCACCGACCAGGCCCGGGGTGCGCGACGCGCCAGCCTTGATCTCCAGATGCTGACCCGCGCCCAAAAGGATGCGGCACTCCATGCGATGGCCGATGCCCTCGCTGCGGCGGAGGGCGACGTCCTGGCCGCCAACGCCATCGACGTCGAGGCCGCCCGCGCGGCGGGGACCAGCGACGCCGTCATCGACCGCCTTCGCCTCGACGCGTCACGTCTGGCAGGAATGGTGGCCGGCCTGCGGGATCTGGCCCTCCTCGCCGACCCCGTGGGTGACGTCGTGCGTGGCTGGAAACTGGACAACGGCGTGGCCGTGACACAGGTGCGGGTGCCGTTCGGCGTGGTGGGCATCATCTACGAGGCGCGCCCCAACGTCACCGCCGACGCCGCTGGCATCTGCGTGAAGTCCGGCAACGCGGCTCTGCTGCGCGGGTCCAGTTCCGCTCTCAACACCAACTTGGCCACCGTCACCGCACTGCGTCACGGCCTGGAGGTTGCCTGCCTCAGCCCGGACGCCGTGAACCTCGTGGAGGGTGGCCGTGAGGTCACCGGAAAAATGATGACCGCCCGCGGCCTCGTGGACGTCCTCATCCCGCGCGGTGGGGCCGGCCTCATCCAGACCGTCGTCGATGGGGCCAAGGTGCCGGTCATCGAGACTGGCACGGGGAACTGCCACCTGTTCGTGGACGCCTCCGCGGACCTCGACATGGCGGTGAGCATCATGATCAACGCCAAGGCGCAGCGGTGCAGCGTCTGCAATGCCCTGGAGACGTTGCTGGTGCACCGCGACGTGGCCGCCGCGTTCTGGCTGAAGGCGCTGCCTGCGCTGGCCGAGGCTGGGGTGCAGGTGCACGGTGACGACGCCACGCAGGCACGTGACGCCTCCATCATGGCGGCCGGCCCGGACGAGTTCGACGCCGAATACCTCTCCATGGACCTTGCCGCCAAGGAGGTGGACTCACTCGCGGAGGCACTCGAGCACATCCGGGAGCACACCACCGGACATTCGGAGACCATCGTGACGCGCGACCAGGCGTCCGCCAGGGCGTTCGTCGCCCAGGTGGATGCCGCCGCGGTGCTCGTCAACGCGTCGAGTCGCTTCGTCGACGGCGGCGAATTCGGGTTCGGTGCGGAGATCGGCATCTCCACGCAGAAGCTGCATGCCCGGGGCCCCATGGGTCTGGCGGAGATGACTTCCACGAAGTATGTGGTGGAGGGCGACGGCCAGATTCGTGCGTGAGCGCGGGTCCGGACGCCTCCTCGCGTTAGGATGCCACCCATGATCATCACGCTTCTCGAGACTGCGCAGTCGTCCGGTCCCGCCATTCCCACCATCGTCGCCGGCATCCTGGCTTTTGCCGCCCTCATGGCTGCACTGGCGTGGGTGGTTGGCATGGGGTCGGGCAGGCCGAACTCCAAGTGACCAGTACCGAACTGGGCATCGCCCGCACGACGAGCGGTCGACGGTACCGCCTCGGCGTGATGGGTGGCACGTTCGACCCCATCCACCACGGCCACCTCGTGGCCGGCAGTGAGGTGGCGGCCCAGTTCGATCTGGACGAGGTGGTCTTCGTCCCCACCGGTATGCCGTGGCAGAAGCGGGACCGCGAGGTCTCCATGCCGGAGGACCGGTACCTCATGACCGTCATCGCCACCGCCTCCAACCCACGGTTCTCGGTGTCGCGGGTGGACATCGACCGCGACGGTGACACCTACACCGTCGACACCCTCAAGGATCTGCACGCGGAACGGGGCCCCGAGGTGGACCTCTTCTTCATCACGGGCGCCGACGCCGTGCGTCAGATCCTCACCTGGTACGGGGCCGACGAACTCTTCGACCTGGCGCACTTCGTAGGCGTGACCCGCCCAGGTGTGCCCATGACGGCCGACGACCTCAAGCACCTCCCCGCAGACCGCGTCACACTCATCGAGATCCCCGCACTGGCGATCTCGTCCACCGATTGCCGCCAGCGCGTGCGCGAGAGCGCGCCCATCTGGTACCTCGTGCCCGACGGCATCGTGCAGTACATCGCCAAACGTGGCCTGTACCCCAACCCGAAACAGGAGTCCGAAGTTGACAGCCACTGAAGAAGCCATCCGCACCGTCACCGTCGCCGCCCAGGCGGCAGCCGACAAATTCGGCACCAGCATCGTGGCGTTCGACGTCAGCGAGCAGCTGACGATCACCGACATCTTCCTCATCGCCACGGGCAAGAACGAGCGTCAGGTGTCCGCCATCGTCGACAACGTGGAGGAGGTCCTCCACAAGGTTGGCCGCAAGGCCGCGCGTCGCGAGGGCGACAGGCAGAACCGGTGGGTGCTGCTCGACTACATCGACTTCGTCGTGCACGTGCAGCACACCGAGGAGCGTTCGCTGTACAACCTTGAGCGTCTGTGGAAGGACTGCCCGCAGATTCCTCTCGACGTGGTGCAGCACGAGCCGGAAGCCGACGACGACGCATCGTGAGCATCACGAAACTGGTCCTCCTCCGGCACGGACGCACCGCGTGGAATGACACGCGGCGTCTCCAGGGTCAGGCCGACGTTGAACTGGACCGCGTGGGGCTGAAGCAGGCGCAGGCGGCGGCGCATGCGCTCAGCACCCGCGAGTTCTCCGCCATCTACTCCTCGAACCTGCAGCGGGCCGCGGTGACGGCCCGTGCCGTCGCCGACGTGCTGGGTCTTGACGTGTCGATGGACAGGCGCCTCCAGGAGATCAACGTGGGCACCTGGAGCGGCAAGACGCGGTCACAAGTCGAGGAGGAGTGCCCCCAGTACGCGTCCTGGTACACCGAGGGCAGGGACTTCCGTCGTTCAGAATCCGGCGAGACCGAAGCCGACATGCTCAACCGGGCCACCCCTGCCATCGACAGAATCCTCAAGAGGCATCCCGGCGAGGAGGTCCTCGTGGTGGGGCACGGTTTCCTCTTCTCGAAACTGCTGCAGCATCTGCTGGGCCTGCCCGAGGGCTCGAGGGTGTTGGGTTCGATGGGCAACGCGCACTGGTCCGAAGTGGCGTTCGCCGAGCGTGCGACGTGGCTGGTGGCGCACAACATCGACACCCAGCTGCGCGATTGGTAATGGTGTCCTTCGGTGCGCTAACATTGCCGAGTCGCTGAGGCGACAGCGGGGCTATGGCGCAGTTGGTAGCGCGCTTCCATGGCATGGAAGAGGTCAGGAGTTCGAATCTCCTTAGCTCCACCGATCACAGCAAGAATCCCTGTCCGGGTCACCGGGCAGGGATTCCTGTTTGCTGGGGTTTCTGTGGTTCAGCGGACCATGCCGTGCGGGTCGATGACGTACTTGGTCGCCGCCCCCTTGTCGAAGGCCTTGTAGCTCTCGGGCGCCTCGTCAAGGGAGATGGTCTTGGCGTTGACGGCCTTGGCGATGTGGGCCTTGTCCGCGAGGATCAGGTTCATGAGCCGTCGGTTGTACTTCTTCACGGGGCACTGCCCGGTGGTGAAGAAGTGGGACTTTGCCCAGCCCGTCCCGAGGTCGACCCCGATGCGGCCGACCTTGGCGGCTTCGTCGATGGCCCCCGGGTCGCCCGTGACGTAGAGCCCCGGGATGCCCAGCCCGGCCCCGGCGCGGGCCACTGTCATGATGTTGTTGAGCACCGTCGCTGGAGCTTCGGCCGCCCCCGCCCCGTGGCCGCGTGCCTCGAAGCCCACGGCGTCGACGGCAGCATCCACGAGCGGTTCCCCGAGGATCTGCTCGATCATCTCGCCGAGGTCGTTGCCGGTGCTGAGGTCGACCGTCTCGCAGCCGAAACTCTGTGCCTGCTTCAGTCGGTCCGGGTTCATGTCGCCCACGATGACTGCCGACGCGCCGAGAAGCTGCGCCGAGTAGGCGGCGGCAAGACCGACGGGGCCAGCCCCCGCGACGTAGACGGTGGAGCCGGTTGACACCCCGGCGGTGTAGGCGCCGTGGAAACCGGTGGGAAAGATGTCGGAGAGCATGGTGAGGTCGAGGATCTTCTCCAGGGCCTGGTCGCGATCCGGGAACTTCAACAGGTTGAAGTCGGCGAACGGCACCATGACGTACTCCGCCTGGCCGCCGATCCAGCCGCCCATGTCCACGTAGCCGTAGGCAGCGCCGGGTCGTGCCGGGTTGACGTTGAGGCAGACGCCGGTCTTCCCCTCGTTGCACATGCGGCACCGCCCGCAGGCGATGTTGAACGGGACGGAGCAGATGTCGCCCTCTTTCACGAAAAGCACGTCATCCCCCACCTCGACCACCTCACCGGTGATCTCGTGGCCGAGGGTCTGCCCGATGGGGGCGGTGGTGCGGCCCCGGACCATGTGCTGGTCGCTGCCGCAGATGTTGGTGGTGACGATCTTGAGGATGACGGCGTGGGGGGCGCTCTTCTTGATGCCGAGGCCGGTGACGACGTCCTCGGGGAGTTCGAGCTTGGGGTAGTCGATGGACTCGACAGCGGTCTCGCCGGGGCCCTTGTAGACAACTACGCGGTTGCTGGTCATGGTGTGTTCTCCTCTTGACGAATGGACGATGGCGCGGAACGCTGCATGCTGTGGCCCAGGGGCTGTTCCCGCCCGCAACACGACGACGTGTTGGGGCCATCCAGATGCCCTCACCATCTCTCGCAGTCGACGTTTTGTCAACGATGAAGATTGTTCTGAGAGCGGGGCTGGCGGGACAACTCGTGGCGTCCAACCCTCTCGCCACGCGGCGCGGGGCTGGCCGCTGCCATTGGTGGCCGACCTTTTGGGTGGGTAAGGCTACCCTTAGCTGTGTGACGGATCAGGGTGCGGTGAAGACGGACAAGAAGATGGTGCGCGAGGCCGAGGTGGTGGGAGTCGAGTGGCTGACGCCCGGACTGGTACGGGTGCTGTTCTCGGGGGAGGGGCTTGTCAGCATCGCGGCGTTGGAGTGCACGGACCACTACATCAAGTTTTTCTTCCCGCCCGCAGGCGCTGCGTACTCCTGGCCGTTCGATCCGGCACACCTGCGGGAGACGCTCCCCCGGGAGCAGTGGCCCGTGACCCGCACGTACACGATCCGCTCATTCGACCGCATGGCCAATGTGATGACCGTCGACTTCGTGGTCCACGGCGACGAGGGCCTGGCCGGCCCCTGGGCACGGGGGGCGACCCCGGGTGACCGCATCGGTTTCCGTGGGCCCGGCGGGAAGTTCGTGCCCGACCCGAGCGTGGCCTCGCACCTCCTCGTGGGGGACGAAGCGGCCGTGCCGGCCATTGCCGCCACCCTGGAGGCGCTGGCGCCGGACGCAGTGGCCGAGGTGTTCGTGGAGGTGGATGGCGAGGAATACCAGCCCCCTCTCCCCGTCACCTCCCGCACCACAGTGAACTGGGTCCACCGCAGGGGGCACTCCCACGGGGTGACCCTTGCGGACGCCGTGCGCAGCGCTCCCCTGGCAAGCGGCACGGTGCAGGCGTTCGTCCACGGCAATGCGCACATGGTGAAGGATCTTCGCCGCTACCTGTTCGTCGAGCGGGGCATGGACAAGTCGCAGGTCTCGATCTCCGGCTACTGGCGCACCGATTTCACCGAGGACGCCTGGCAGGCCAGCAAACACGAGTTCATCGCCGCCATGGAGGCAGAGGAGGCCGCGGCGGCCGTCCCCAATTGACGGGCACGCGAACCAATCCGCGGTTCCTGAACAGCCCCGGGGAAAGAGTTCGGCACCCCAGAACGTTTCCTGAATAGCCGCGCGAGGACGATTCTGGCACCCGTCCCCGTGTCCTGAGTACCCCCACAACGAGTGTTTCAGGTCAGACGCGCACCGGCTGGCAGACGGGGGACCAGCGAGCCGTGTCCAGTTGTTCGACCTTTTCGTTTCCACGGCCTCCCAGGGCGCGGCACAGGTCGATGGCCTCAACCAGCAGCGCGCGCAGCCGGGCGTCGGGGTCCGGGATACAAGCGAAGGCGATGGATCGTGTGGCGCACTCGATCACGGTCGGGCCGGGAGCCTGGCTCCCGATGGTGCGGGACGTCGCCATGAACTTGCGGGCCCACGCCTCAGCGAGCGGCACCTGTGAGAAAGCCCGACGGGTCTGCGCCGTGAGGCTTCCGACGGGACGGCCCTGCACCTCGGCGTACAGGCGTTCGCACGCCAGCATGCCAACGGCCAGCGACCGCTGGCTGCTTTCTGCCGCCACGGGGAGCGCATGGGCCGCCGCGAGGAGTGTGAGCTCGTGATCCCAGCGGGGATCGTCGCTCTGCAGGCCTATTACCGAGGGGATCAGCGTGGCCAGCATCGGACGGTGGGCATCGTCGGTGAAGTCGTTGACGAGCCGGGCCATGTGGGCCAGGAGGCGGTGCGTGCAGGCGGGGCTGTCGCTCCAGCGTTCTCCGGCGAGGTAGGAGGCCAGCTCCATGAAGCAGGCACCCTTGCGAGGGTTGCGGTGCTTACCGCGTCCCAGGAGCGGGAGGAAGTCATACTGTCCGGAGTTCTTCATCACGATTTCACCTACCAGAGCTGTCGCAGTTACCCATCCGTACATTAGATTTTCCCCCCTGATGCCCGTTCGGGCAAGGGCTGCAGCCGACTTCTTTCGAAGACCAGCGATAAGATGTGCTGTGCGCTCTTCGGGAGAAGGTGATTGGCCAGTGGCTGCAAGGATGTCGACCGTCATCGGGGTCGTTGGGCTGCTCTCGCTTGTCCTGGGCGGTTGCAGCCAGGAAACCACCCCCCGAATCCCGCCCCTGACAGCGCCCGCGCCATCGTCCCAGACACCCAGTGCGGGAGCGTCCACGGACTCGTCCCCCTCCTCGTCACCAGACCCGACGGACGTGTCAACGGGCCTGAACGCCCCCTGGTCGGTGGTGTTCCGCGACGGGATGCCTCTGGTCAGCGAGCGCGACTCCGCCCGCATCCTGGAGGTGGGTGAGGACGGGCGGGCGCGAGAAGTGGGCGTCATCGAGGACGTCGCCGCTGCAGGGGAAGGGGGCCTGCTGGGGCTCGCCATCGATGGCCAGGGGCGGCTCTACGCCTACATCACCACGGCTGAGGACAACCGGATCGTCCGATTCGACGTCGACGGCCCGGCGGGCGCCCTCACCCTGGGGAGGTCAACGATCCTCCTGGAGGGCCTCAACAAGTCCACCACCCACAATGGTGGCCGGATCGCGTTCGGGCCCGACGGGATGCTGTACGCCAGCGTCGGTGACGCTGGGGTCCCCAAGCGGGCGCAGGACAGGGGGAGCCTCTCCGGCAAGATCCTGCGCATGACAGCCGACGGGGGGATTCCGTCGGACAATCCCTCCGGCGAGTCCCTCGTGTGGAGCTGGGGACACCGCAACGTGCAGGGCATGGCATGGGCGGACGACGCGACCATGTTCGCCACGGAGTTCGGACAGAACACGTGGGACGAGCTCAACATCATTGAACCCGGCAACAACTACGGCTGGCCGGTGGTCGAGGGGATCGCCCGCAACGCCGATTTCGTGGACCCCGTCCAACAGTGGTCACCCGAGCAGGCCAGCCCCAGCGGGATGTCGTACAGGGACGGCACGCTCTACATCGCCAATCTCAGGGGGCAGAGGCTCCGCACCGTCGAGGTGTCGGATCCGTCCCAGTCCCGCGAGTTCTTCATCGGCAAGTACGGCCGTCTGCGGGACGTGGTGCCGGCACCTGATGGTTCACTCTGGATCGTGACGAACAACACGGATGGCCGTGGCCGGCCCCAAGCGGGTGACGACAGGATCCTGGCGCTGTCGCCCGATGCGCTCGATGGGTGAGAGGCGCAGGCGACTCAGAGTCGATCCAGTTCGAACAGAACTGCCGTTGCCGGTCGCAGGACCGGGCAGCGCAAGCCCACGCGGGCGAGGTGACGTCCGCTGACCTGGATGCCACCCTCTGCGGCCTGCCACGGGGCGCGCTGCGCTTCGGGTACAGGGTTCCGGCCGGACATCGTCACCCGATACGTGGCTTCGTCGTCGAGACCCGGGAAGTGGAGACGGCCGAGATTGCTGCAGTCCGTCACCTGTAACATCGACAACGAGAAGATGGCCCTGTTCCTGGTCACCACACCCTTGAACACGACGTCGTCGTCGGGCATGTCCACGCGGTGGACCCTGCCGGTCAGGAGAACCCGACGATTGGCCTTGTACCAGTCGATCCACCACGCGAGGGCGACGAGTTCGTCGTCGGTGGCCAGGCCCAGGTCCCATTCGACCCCCAGGTGACCGGACACCGCGGTGGCGGCGCGGAAGTCGAGGTCGTGCAAGCGGCCGGTGGTGTGGGAGCGGCCGGAGGCGATGTGGCTTCCCATCAGTTCCGGGGGCAGGAGCTGGCCCGTCCACAGCAGCATGCGCTGCCGCTCCTCGGGGTCGATGTTGTCCGACACCCACACGCGTTCGGTGCGCTGGAGCACCTCCAGGTCGATGCGTGCGCCGCCGGAACTGCAGGACTCGAACTCGATGTGGGGATGCCGGGCCCGGAGTTCGTCGAGGAGTCGGTAGAACGCCAGTGTCTGGGCGTGGACGGCAGGGCGACCGAGAGGCGCCGTGCAGGCGTCGATGAGGTCGCGGTTGTGGTCCCACTTCACGTAGTCGATGCCGTACTCATCGAAGACGGCCGACATCTGACCGAGCACGTGCTGAAAGGCGCCGTCGACGGACAGGTTGAGCACCTGCTGGAAGCGTGACTCGATGGGCAGTCGACCTGCGGGCTGCATGATCCACTCGGGGTGTTGCCGCGCGACGTCGGAATCAATGTTGACCATCTCCGGCTCGAACCACAGACCGAACTGCATGGCGAGTTGGTGCACGCGGTCCACGAGGGGGTGGAGGCCACCGGGCCAGACGTCGGTGCTGACCACCCAGTCGCCCAGACCCGAGTGGTCGTCCCGTCGGGATCCGAACCAGCCGTCGTCGAGCACGTAGCGTTCCACCCCGAGCAGGGCGGCCCGCTCTGCCAGGTCGAGGAGGCGGTCCGGGTCGTGATCGAAGTAGACGGCCTCCCACACGTTGAGGGTGACCGGGCGGTCGGCGTCGGTGTGGATGTCGCGGTCGCGGAGGAAGTCGTGGAACCTTCCGGCCTGGACGTCCAGCCCAACACCCCAGTTGGCGTAGAGCCACGGGGTTGCGTAGGACGCGCCGTGCAGGAGGGTGCCCTCTCCGGGGAGCAGGAGCTCGCCGCCGCCGATGAGTTGTGCGCCGGACTGGTCGCGTTCGGCGAAGTGGAGGTGATTCCCGCTCCAGGCGGTGTGCACTGACCAGATCTGGCCGTGCGCGAAGCCGAACCCAAGATCACCGAGGTGCAGGATGTAGGCGGAATCGGCGCCGGTGCGGCCGTGACGCGCCTCCCGTCGGTGCGTCCCGACGGTCAGGGCGCGACGTTGCGGGATCCGTTCGTTGCCCCAGCGTCCGGCGAAGTCCATCACCTCACGTGCCTGCGCCGGAACGGGGAAGGCCAGGGTGAGCTCGTCGACGCGGTACGGCTGCTCCCCGAGGTTGGTGAGTTCGGCACGGGCGCGGACGAGGCCCTGCGGCAGCATCTCGACGGTGATGGCCAGGGCGAGACCGGCCGCCTCGGCGGCGGCGCGGTAGGTGAGCACCGAGGGACCGAGGTTGGTCACGGCGTCAGTGAGAGGCGCACCGTCGATGAGGATGTCGGTGAGATGCCAGTCCGGTGTCCAGTCCAGCCCGTCGCGTGAGCCGATCAGGCCGGGTTTCCCCTGCCATCCGTATCGGCCCTCGGGGAGCACTGCCAGGATGAGGCCCTCGTCGGGGGTGTTGGGCACAACCGGCCAGCGGTTGCCGTCGACGATGGCGTCGAAGCCGCCCTCATCCACCGTCCCGACGTCGGCCCCCCAGTGCAGCACCTCCGGCAGACGACCCTGTTCGGTGGCGAGGAGCAACGACACCCCGCCAGCGTGGAGAGCGATTCGGCTGTCCATGTGTGATTCCCGTCCTCGGTCCTGGCGAGCAGGATACTGGGGCTCGCGGCACCCAGGTCACCTCCGGCGACGGATCCCCTGTGGCCGATGCCCGGCGTCGCATTGTGGGGGAGGATGGGGGCGGACGGAGACCCGTCAGGTGGCTGGGAGGCGACATGGGTGAGGACACGGTGGTGGTGCGTCCCGCGAAGACCTCGGACGCCCAGGAACTGCGACGACTGTCGGTGGGATTCACCACGTACGCGGAACTGCTGGACGAGGGCGAGTTCCGTCGTCGTTGCAGCGAGTTGATCGCCGACGGCGACTGGTTCCTGGCTGTGGCGGAGGCCGGGGGCGCGATGGTGGGCTACGTTGCTGCGCAGGACTTCGGTCCGGGGCTTCGTGCAACCTGCACGACGGGACGGATCCACGACCTGTACGTGGAACCCGGGACGCGCCGTCGCGGGGCCGGGAGGTCACTCATGACAGGGTCGTCGACTGAGCACGTGGGCGCCCCCACCCCATGATCCTGGACTGGCAGGGCGCCACGGGTGGTGCCGACTTCTACGAGGCCATCGGGTACACCGCTGACCGGGTGGGTGATCAAGCCGAGTTCCCGGTGTTCACCCTGGACCTAAGGGAACCGGGAAGTTGAACCGCCTCCCCATCTGAGCCTGTCCTCTTGCGACACTGGGTGGACGTCGACGAGAGGACGGCCATGGAGCGCCGAATTCCGCGGGTCCACGACCTTGCCCCGCTCATGAAGTTCAAGCGGCCAGTTTTCGATCCGAAGAAGCGCCGATTGCAGAATGCCCTGACGATCGAGGACCTGCGGCGGATCGCCCAGCGCCGCACGCCCAAGGCGGCCTTCGACTACACCGACGGCGCCGCCGAGCAGGAACTCTCACTCGCCAGGGCTCGGCAGGCGTTCGCCGACATTGAGTTCCACCCGTCTATCCTGCGGGACGTGTCGGTGGTGAACACGAGCGTCGAGGTGCTGGGCAAGGTGTCTGCTCTGCCGTTCGGGATCGCGCCCACGGGTTTCACCCGACTCATGCAGTCCGAGGGGGAGATCGCGGGTGCGACTGCCGCGCGGGCCGCTGGCATCCCGTACGCGTTGTCGACCATGGCGACGGCGTCGATCGAGCAGGTTGCGGCAGCCGCCCCGGGGGGACGCAACTGGTTCCAGCTGTACATGTGGAAGGATCGTGATCGTTCGCAGGCGCTCATCGAGCGCGCCGCGGCGGCGGGTTTCGACACCCTGGTGGTCACCGTTGATGTGCCGGTGGCAGGGGCCCGGCTGCGGGACACCCGCAACGGCATGACCATCCCGCCCACCCTGACGCCGCGTACAGTGCTGAATGCGATTCCGCGCCCCGCGTGGTGGCTCAACTTCCTCACCACCGAGCCGCTGGCCTTCGCCTCCCTGGACTCGTGGTCGGGCACTGTCGCCGACCTGTTGGACACCATGTTCGACCCGAGCGTCGACTACCAGGACCTGGCCTGGATCCGCGACCAGTGGCCCGGCACGGTGGTGGTGAAGGGCATCCAGAGCGTGGGGGATGCGAAGAGAGTGGCCGCGACCGGTGTGGATGCCATCACCTTGTCCAACCACGGTGGTCGGCAGCTCGACAGGGCGCCCATCCCGTTCCATCTGCTGCCCGAAGTGGTCCGTGAGGTGGGGGCCGACGTGGAGGTGCACCTTGACACCGGGATCATGTCGGGGGCCGACATCGTCGCCGCCCTGGCTCACGGGGCGCGCTTCACGATGGTGGGGCGTGCCTACCTGTACGGATTGATGGCTGGCGGCCGGGATGGCGTGGACAGGGCCATCGAGATCCTCTCGGACCAGATCGTGCGGACGATGCGGCTGCTGGGCGTCACCTCCATCCACGAGCTCGAACCGCGGCACGTCACCCAACTCGTCCGCCTCGCGCCGCGTTCCGCAACGGGCGGCGGAGTCGACGTCGGACGTTGACGCCGGGTGTGCCCGGGCCCCTCAGGTCGATGTGCTGCACCAGTCGCGGTAGTCGCTCACGATGTGGTCCGCCCAGATCACGACGTCCATCTGGGATGTCGAGTAGCGGCCCTCGGCGAGCCGGGACTTGGCGAACTCGTCGCGGCGGCGCGTCTCGATGCTCTCCTGCGCGGCCCTCTCGGCGAGGTGCGGGGGGATGAAAAGGACGCCCGAGGGTGTCCCCAGCACGACGTCGCCCGGCATCGCCGTCGCTCCGCCGATGCGCACCGGAATGTTGAGGCCCGCCAAAGTGACCTTCCGGATCGGCGTGGGGTCGGTGCCGCGGTAGAAAATCGTGCTGTTCTTCAGGGCCGAGATGCCCTCCAGATCCCTGATCCCGCCGTGGATGACCGCGCCCGCGCCGGTCCGGGAGTCGATGGCGGTCCCCAGCTGATCCCCGATCACCGTGCCCTCGTAGATCTTGCCGAAGATGTCCACCACCATGACGTCACCGTCGATGAGGGACTCCACCACCAACCAGTTCTGGTTCTCCGACTGGGTGGGCCGTCCCTCATTGTTGGCGGTGGTGACCATGACGTCATCCAGGTCAGGTCTGCGGGGGAGGAACTGGGCGGTCACGGCCCGACCCACCAGACGCTTGCCGGGGTGTGTGACGAGCCAGTTGCCCTCGAATTGGTGCTCGTACCCGGCATCCCACAGGACCGTCCAGATCTGCTCGGTGGTGGCCTGCCTCAGCTCGTCCAGTACGGCGTCGGAAACGCGCGGCCTCCCGTCGGCGAATCGGTCCCCCTGCCACTCGGCAGTCATGGTGGTGATGTTCTCCACTGATGGCTGGATGTGCATGTCCGCGCTCCTCATGTTGGTGGTGTGACAACCTGGGCGAGCCCAGACGGGTGGGGCAATGTGTTGGGTGATCAGCGGTAGGTGGCTTGTTGGAGCCCACGGAGGTAGCCGACGGCGAAGAGGCGACCGAGTGTCCCGTAGCCGGCGACGAGGTTCTCCTCCCCGAGGAGGGAGGGGACGTGGTCGGCACGCATCACCCCGTCGAAGCCGATGTCGCGGTAGGCCTCGAAGCACGCGACCATGTCGGTGGGTCCGGCGTCGTGCCAGGTCTCTTCGAAATGGTCCCGTGAGCCGTGCACGTCCCGCATGTGGATGAACGCGATCCGTCCACGGTCCCCGAAACGGTGGATGGCTCCGGGTAGGTCCTCGGTCATGAGGCGGAAGTTTCCCTGGCAGAACGTGATGGCGTTCCGCGGACTCGCGTCCAGTTCCAGCAGGCGATCGAATCCCTCGATACTGCTCATGATGCGGGCGACACCCCTGACGGGGGAGCGTGGCGGATCGTCCGGGTGCATCGCCAGCGTGACGCCCGCGCGCTCGGCGACCGGGACGACGCGCTCGAGGAAGTAGGCGAGGCTGCTCCAGAGTTGGTCCTCGCCCAGCGGTCCCTCCTCGGTGGGTGGCGCCCCCGTCATCAGATCCACGTCGAAACCGCTGACGGTGGAACCACCCCGCGATCCGATGGTGGTGGAGGTCCTCAGCCAGCTGAAATCGGCCATCCACTGGTAGCACCAGACGGGTACCTCGAGGCGGCCCATGTTCTCGATGAGTGTGATGACCTGGTCAATCTCGGCGTCGCGCCCCGGTAGCCCACGCTTCGTGAGGTTCATCGGTGGTCGATCCTCGATCACGTCGAGCCGGAAGCCGTAGTCGGCGTACTGCTGCTTCAGCCGGAGCAGGGGAAGGAAGTCCCACGGCAACTCGCCGCCCTCCAAACGCTCCGGCGAGTAGAACGCTCCCACGGCCCGAGTGATGCCAGCCTGACGCATCAGTGGCCACAGAGTCGTGTCAGCGAGATGGGGTTGCAGCATTTCCGCGAGTTCGAGCATTGGAGATCCTCGGTCCCTGATGTGATGTGGTGTGGTGTTGGTGGTCTGGGGATGCGGTCGCCTGTTCGCGGCTTACCCCCTGATGCCGGCCGTCACGGACGCGAGGCGTTGGCCTATCTCGTCGATGCGATCGCCGATGCGGTACGTGGGCCCGGAAATGCTGATGCCGCCGATGGGGTGTCCGGTTCCGTCGAGAATGGCCGAGGCGAGCCGGATGACCTCGTCCCCGCTCCGGTAGGTGGAGAAGCCACGCCTGGACGCGGAGTCCAGTGATTGCCTCAGCTCGGCGGTGTCGACGTCCTCGAGCGGCAGCCCGGCGGCCATGGCCGATTCGCGCAGTGCCTGCGCCCGTGCAGCCCCGGACATGCGCGACAGCGCAGCCCGACCGATGGCCGTCACATGGAGCGGTGATGGCACGGTGGGGAGCTGGATCCTCACCTCGTGAGGCGATTCGAGGAAGTCCACGAAAACGATCTCGCCGGAGTCGATGGCCGCGACGTGCACCGTTTCCTGGTACCAGTCGTGCAGTTGCACCACCGAGTCATGTGCCATGTCCCGCAGATGCTCTGCCGGGCGGAAGTTGCGGGTCAGGAAGAGCAGCTTGGACGTCAGTTGATACCGGCGATCGGCCCCCTGGCGGACGTACCCTGCCGTCCGCAGGGCGGCCAACAACCGCGAAACCGTGGACTTGTCCATGTCCAGGGCTGCCGAAATGTCACCGACGGCGAGTGCATCGGAGTGGGCGGCGACGTGCTCCAGGATGCGCAGCCCCTTGAGCATCGTCAGCGACGACGGCTTCTCC
>JBDSRF010000027.1:0-11491 GCA_039929445.1 Arachnia sp.
GCCAGCCCGACCGCGGATGCGCTGGTCGCCGCCGGAGCAGAAGGACCAGCCACCGTCCTTCGGGGAGGGGCCGTTGCCGGTGAGCAGTACGCAGCCGACGTCGGAGGCCATGCGCGCGTGTTCCAGCGCCTGGCACAGCTCGTCCACGGTGTGGGGGCGGAAGGCGTTGCGCACCTCCGGCCGGTTGAACGCGATGCGCACGGCCGGCACCGTGCGGGCGCGGTGGTAGGTGATGTCGGTGAAGTCGAAGCCGTCGACCTCGTCCCACAACTCGGGACGGAACGGGTTGGTCATGCCCCGAAGGTTAGCGGCCCATCCGGACGACGCGCCTGGCCCGGTCCGGGAAGTTCGTCACGAGGGCATCGACGCCGATCTCGATGGCGTGGGCCACGTCCTTCTCCTCGTCGACGGTCCACACGTTGACCTTGACGCCGGTTTCGTGGGCGAGCCAGACGTAGTCGGGTTGCCGAAGCGCCAGCCAGCTCGGGTGCAGGGCCCCGGCCCCGATCCACCGCGCGTACTGCCACGGGTTGTAGAGGCCGTCGGAGTACAGCACCCCGATCTGCGACGGGGGCACGACGCCGCGCAGGTTCGCGAGGCTGGGATGGTTGAACGAGGAGAACAGCACCCGCTCCGTCATGCCGGCGGCGGCCACCACCTCGGCGGCCTCCAGCTCGATGTCCGGGTACAACTCGACGGAGTTCTTGAGCTCCACGTTGAGGCTGAGGTTGGTGGGGCGGACCAGGTCGAGGATCTCGGTGAGGGTGGGGATGCGGACATTGCGGTGCCCGATGAATCCGTTTGAGAAGTCGCAGCGGCGCAGCTCCTCGAACGTGAGGTCAACAACGCGCCCGAATCCACTGGAGGTCCGATTGATCGTTTCGTCATGCACCGCCACGAGCACGCCGTCGGCGCTGCGCTGCAGGTCCAGTTCGATGCCCTGGGCGCCCTGGTCGATGGCCATCTGGAACGCGGGGATGGTGTTCTCGGGGGCGTACGCGGAGGCCCCCCGATGTGCCCAGATCTCCGTCACGATCGTTTCCTCCTCGGCCCCACTCCAGCCAGTTCGTCCGCCACGGACAAACAAAAAGGCCCGGCCGGTGAGGCCGGGCCTGCTGCGCGCTCGGGAGGATTCGAACCTCCAACCTTCTGATCCGTAGTCAGATGCTCTATCCGTTGAGCCACGAGCGCTTGCCTTGCGGGCAGTCCCAAACTATACGCGAACTTTCGCCCCACCGCCAAAACATGGAAGTCCCGGTGGTGACATCCCCCGGCCGGAGCCGGGGGATGCGCGTGGCGGAGGTGGAGGGATTTGAACCCTCGATGGGGTTGAAGCCCCAAACCCGCTTAGCAGGCGGGCGCCATAGACCGGACTAGGCGACACCTCCACGCCCGGTAAAGGGTAGCGGAGGCTCCAGAGCAGTGCCAAACGACGCAGCTTACGACAAGTTCGGTACCTGAATTAGACTCACACCCCAGGAGGCACAACACCACCATGAGCCACGACCACCATCCCAGGCGCAGCGAGCGCAACAGCGCCCGCGATTTCGACGACGCCACCACGACCCAACCCCGACGACCACTCCCCCGGCGCGGCCGTGTCGTGGCGTTCCTCGTGGTCTCCGTCCTGCTCATCGCCGCCGCCGCCTTCGCGGCCGCCACCCTTGCCGGGCCGCAGGCGGCCTGGATCGTCGGGGCCGTCGTCGCCGTCGCCGTCATGTGCATCGCCACGCTGGGCCGCACCGCGCTGCTGACCGTCGCCAGCGCCATCCTGCCCGGCCTCGGGCTCATCGGCGCCCGGTCCCGCCTGGCCAAGGTGGTGGGCGTCGCCCTCCCCGTTGGCCTGCTGGCACTGGTCGCGTGGGCGGGGTTCTCCGCCTCCAAGGATTTGGGCGCCTTCGCCGGTTTCGCCGTGAACCCCACTGAGTTGCGGACCCTGACGGTGGTCATGATCGCGGCCGGCCTGGTGTGGGTGACGCTCATCGCCGGCACCCATCTCCTCACCCGCCCCGCCGGCTGGGGGATTGGCCGTCGGGCTCTCGGCGCCCTGCTGGTGTCCGCCATGAGCTTCGGTGTCGCCGGCTCCGCCGCAGTCGCCGCCCGCTATGCCTTCGACTCGCAGAAATTTGTCACCACGGTCTTCCCCGACGAGAAAGACGTCCAGTCCACTTCCCGGCCGTCCATCGACGCCAAGGAGAAGAACCCCTGGAAGAACACCCCCCGGCTCAACATCATGCTGCTGGGCGCGGACAGCGCCAACGCCCGTGACCCGAGGAACGGCCTGCGGGCCGACACGATCATGGTGGCCTCCATCGACACCGCCACCGGCGCCACGACCATCATCCAGATCCCCCGCAACGTGCAGTACACGCCGTTCCCCAAGGGTTCGGCGCTGGAGCAGCAGTTCCCGCGCGGGTTCCGCGGCGAGGGGGACCCCGCCGAGTGGTACATCAACGCACTGTGGGACAAGGCCGTCATCGACTACCCGGACCTGCTGCAGGGTCAGACGTACCCCGGCGCGGAGGCCATGAAACAGGGGGTCCAGGGCATCACGGGCCTGAAGATCGACTACTTCGTGCTGCTCAACATCGACGGCGTGCAGCGCCTCATCGACGCCATGGGCGGCGTGACCGTCAACATCAACGAGCGGCTCCCGATCGCCAGCAACACCACCGGCAAGCGGCCGACGGGCTGGCTGGAGCCGGGGCCGGACCAGCACCTGGGCGGCTATGACGCCATGTGGTACGCCCGCAGCCGCTCCACCACCAGCGACTACGCGCGCATGGCCCGCCAGTCCTGCCTCGTCAACGCCATCGTCAAGCAGGCCAACCCGAAGACGATGCTGAGCTCCTACGAGGCCATCGCCGAGGCGTCGGCTCAGATGGTCATGACCGACATCCCGCAGCAGGTGCTGGAACCCATGGTCAGCCTGTCGCTGAAGGTCAAGGACGCCAAGATCACACGGTTGGTGTTCTCGCCGGGCAAGAACGGCTACGAGTACGCCCGCCCCGACTTCGAGGCCATGAACCAGGCCGTGCAGGACGCCATCGCGGCCACTTCCGGAAGCCCCACGGCAGCCCCGACGTCGACGGCGCCAGCCACCACCGCGGCAGCCCCGCCGTCGGCTTCGCCGTCGCCGACGCAGAGCCCCTCACCCGAGGGGTCGTCGAGCCCGGAGCCCACACTGGTGGAGGGGGCCCAAGGCGTCGAGGACGCCTGCGCCTACAACCCCGTCTAGGAGCCGTCCCACTCCTTGTAGCCCTTGGCGGTGTCGAGGCGCTTGCCCATCTCGGCGAGGACCTCGTCGAGTTGCGCGGTGTCGTCGCTGCGGAACTCCAGCCGGATGCGCTTGGTGTCACCCTCGTGGATGGTGACGTGGGCCGTGTCGAGCGTGCGGGTGATGCGGGTCACGTCCGCCCACTCACCGGACTGGCTGCCGTCCCGGGTGACGACGGTGTAGCCGTCCTCGTTCAGCACCAGTTCCGCAACCGAGGCCCGCTGGGCCAGGTAGGCGGCCAGCGCCAGCAGCAGCCCTGCGGCCAGCACCACCACCGAAATCACCGCCACGGCGGGGTGCCAGGCGTTGGTCAGGGCCAGCACGAGGAAGCCGGCGCCCAAGATGCTGGCGAGCGCGGCGATGAGGAAGGCACGGACGGCGGTGCGCGGGACGATGGTGTACGTGGATGCGGCCATGCCTGCATCGTAGGGGCTGGCGGCGAGGGTGGGATTCGAACCCACGGAGCGTTACCACTCGGCCGCTTTCAAGGCGGCTGCACTAGTCCACTATGCGACCTCGCCACTGCGTTGCCGCAGCGGCCACAATGGTAGCGTGCAGAAGAGATCGCCGCTGCCTCCCCGTCACGGGTTGCAGGCAGCCTGGGTGCGGACACCGGACCGTGACCCCGCCGACCCGTCGCCGTGGCCAACCATGCGCGACTTCCTCCTCACCAAGCTGGGCCCGGCCCGCGACGAGGTGGACCCCATGCTCGCCAACGGCGCCTTCGTCGACCCCGACGGGGCACCGCTGAGCGGCGACGAGCCGTACACGCCGCACACGTTCATCTGGTTCCACCGGCGGCTCCGCGACGAGGTGACGGTGCCCGGCGAGTTGGTGGTGTTGCACCGCGACGACCGCCTCGTGGTGTTCGACAAGCCGCACTTTCTCTCCACCATCCCCCGCGGCCGCCACGTCCTGCAGAGCGCCGTCGTGCGTGCCCGGCAGGCTCTGGACCTGCCGGAGCTCACAGCCGCGCACCGGCTGGACCGCGCCACCGCCGGGGTGCTGCTGATGACCACCGAGAAGCGCTGGCGCGCGCCGTACCAGTTGCTGTTCAGCGACCGCGCCGTCGAGAAGACCTATGAGGCCATCGCCCCGCTGCGCCCCGACCTGGTCTTCCCCCTGGAAGTGGAGTCGCATCTGGTCAAGCGGGTGGGCACCATGCAGGCCGAGACGCTGGACCTGCCGCCGAACTCCCGCACGCGCATCGACCTGCTGGAGACCCACGGCGGCTGGGGCCGCTACGACGTCCGCCCCGTCACCGGGCGCACCCACCAGATCCGCGCCCACTTCACGCAGTTGGGCATCCCCCTGGCCGGGGACCCGCTGTATCCCGTGGTGCAGGACATCGACATCGACGACTTCTCCACCCCCCTGGCGCTGCTGTCCCGCAGCCTGGCGTTCACGGACCCCGTCGACGCAACGCCCCGCCTCTTCACGTCGCAACGCGCCCTGGCCTGGCCCACCGGATAGCGCGCCGGACGTGTGGCAGGGTGGAGGCCATGCATGCAGTGATCGTTGCCACCCCCGGAGACATCGACGCGATGGAGGTGGGCGAGCTGCCCACGCCCCAGCCGCAGCCGGGTGAGGTCCTGGTGCGCACCGTCGCCTCGGGCGTCAACCGCGCCGACATCCTGCAACGCAAGGGCCACTACCCACCTCCCCGCGGCGTCACCGACACCATCGGCCTGGAGGCATCCGGCGTCGTTGAGGCAGTCGGCGACGGCGTCACGCAGTGGCGGCCGGGCGACGACGTGGTCGCCCTGCTCGCCGGCGGCGGCTACGCCGAGTACTTCGTGGCCCCCACCGGTCAGCTCATCGCCCCGCCACCCTGCATCGACCTCGTCACCGCCGCCGGCCTCCTGGAGGTGGCCGCAACAGTGGTGTCGAACATGGACGTCGCGGGGCTGTCCGCCGGTGAGACCCTGCTGGTACACGGCGGCTCCGGTGGCATCGGCACGTTCGCCATCCAGTACGCCAAGGCGCTGGGCTGCACCGTGGCCACCACGGCCGGCACCGAGGCAAAGCTGGCGCACTGCCGCGAGCACGGCGCCGACATCGCGCTGGACTACCACGGCGACTGGGTCCAGGGCCTCAAGGACGCCACCGACGGCAGGGGCGCCGACGTGATCCTCGACATCATGGGCGCCAAGTACCTGGAGCTCAACGTCGACGCGCTGGCCCGCCGCGGACGCATGGTCATCATCGGGATGCAGGGCGGCGCGAAGGGCACCCTCAACATCGGAAAGCTGCTGCAGAAGATGGGCACCGTCACCGCCACCTCCCTGCGGTTCCGCTCCGAGCAGGAGAAGGCCGACATCTGCGCCCGCGTCGCCAACGTGGTGTGGCCCATGCTCGGCGACGGCCGCGTCCGGCCCGCCCCCGAGACCCACGTCCCCTTCCGCGAGGTCCGCCGCGCCCACACGCTCCTCGAGAGCGGCGAAAACGTCGGCAAAATCGTCCTGGTCCACGGGAAGGCGTGATGCGCCCCTCGACGATGCGGCATCGGCTGCTGGCCCTGGCGGCCGCCGCCAGCCTGCTGGTGGGTCTGACCGCCACGGCCCCCGCGGAAGCGGCCGGCTGGCGCGAGTACACCTCCAGCGGCCGCCAGTGGCGCGAGAAGTGCGACGCCTACTCCTCCACCGTGGTGCGGTGCCGCACCGAGATCCGCGCCACCGTCGCCAGTTGGAACGGCCGCCGTTTCGTCACCACCACCGGGTGGGCGTTCAACAACCTGCTCTACAAGCCCAGCCCCCGCGCGCAATGGGTCGGGAACCCGCTGGCCACCCCCGGTGAGCACACCATCGACGGGCGACGCTGGAAGACCGAGTGCGAGACGGCGTGGACGGGGCGGGGCGGCTGCCGCTCCATGATCCTGGCCGACGTCGTGGACGGCAGCAGCGGACGGTACCGCTACGTCACCAAGTGGGTCTTCAACAGTGTCGTGCAGTTCCTGCCCTCCTCCTCCACTCCTCCGACCACGCCGCCGACGACGGACCCGGGGCCGGCCCCCGACCCGACGCCGGGCGCGACGCTCGCCATCGCCACCGTGGGCCACAAGGAACTGCCGAGTGGCGGCCTGTACCGCTACTTCGCCCCCATCCGCGTGACGGGCCAGGTCACCGGCTCCGTGGCTGGCACCGAGGTGAGCCTCACCCTCACGGACTACAGCGCCAAGGTGTGGGGCACCACCACCGCCCGCACCGATGCTGCCGGCCGGTTCACCGCCTCCCTGCCCTCGTCGTTCGCCGGCTGGGCGCAGGTGGTGGCCAGCCTGGGCTCGGACCACGTCCCCGCCTCCCACCAGTTCACGATCCTGCCGGCCAGCCTCACGCAGGCCGCACCCACCCAGATCGACCCGCTGGCCACCCCCGCCATCACCGGCCGGCTCACGCCGGCAGTGGCCGGCGTCACCGTGCAGGCGCTCGCATCCGTCGGCGGCACCTGGAAGCCGGTGGCCTCCGCCACCACCGCGGCCGACGGCAGCTACGCCATCACCTGGAGCTACAACCGCCTGGTGCTGGGTGCCGTGGGCGTCCGCGTGAAGGCGACGACGGCCTGGGGCACCACGTTCGAGACTGGCGTGACCAGCACGATCACCCGGATGCGCTGGCCCAACACCGTCATCACCCCCACGACGGCCGCTGAGGTGTCCTCGACCTACCGGGCCGGCTGCCCCGTGTCGCCCGGCAACCTGCGCACCATCCGCATCAACCAGCAGGGCATGGACGGCACCATCCACCGCGGGGAGATCATCGTCCGCGCCGACCTGGCCGCCAGGGTGGCCGACTCGTTCGAGCAGGTACTGGCGGCCGGGTTCCCCGTCGCCCAGATGCGCAACCCCAACGTGTGGGGCGGCTCCGACGAGGCCATGATGGCCGCCAACAACACGTCGGCGTTCAACTGCCGGCGCGTGGTGGGCAACCCCACGGCCATGTCGCCGCACTCCTACGGCAAGGCCGTCGACTTCAACCCCGTCCAGAACCCGTACCGGGACCCCAACGGGAAGTGGTGGCCCTCCGCCACGTACTCCGTGAACCGTCCCGCCTCGGTCCCCGGGCTCCACACCGCCTCCAGCGCCTCCGTGAAGGCCCTCCGCGGTAACGGTTTCAACTGGTTCAGCGGCTGGGACTGGCACCACTTCGAGTACCCCAACCGTCCCAGCACCGCTCTCACGGCCCGCCCGGACGCCCCGTCGCCCACCACCTCCGGGGACCTCGACGACCGGTCCCTCCCCCGGCCCGACGGCTGGCAGGGTGACGTCCGCGACGGCTCCCCCGACGAGGGCTTCACCGGCAACGGCACCTGGCTGCACGCCGTCGACCCCGCCACGAAGGGCACCGACGTGCTCGCCGTCGGCTGCGCACCCACCACCACCGACGCGCCCCGTCCCGTCGCGGCGCTCGAGGGCAATCTCACGGCCGGCGGCCGGCCCGGCATCAGCGTGGCGCTGCAGTTCGCCTCGGACACCGAGGCCGCCGCCTACTTCGGTGTATGGCAGTCGCAGATGCGCGCCTGCGTCGGCGAATCAGCCACGGAACTCGGCGCCCCCGAGGCCACCTGGCTCGGGCAGTGGGACGTCGACGGCACCCGGTGGTCCGAGGCCGCCGGGCAGCGCGGTGACATCGTGAAGTTGTCCCTCCTCGACGACGACCTCACCCTCGCCGACCTGGAGGCCGTCGCCGCCGACTTCTGAGGGCGGAAACCTCCCCGGTTCCGCCTGCCGTCGTCGTTACACTGCCCGCATGGACTGGGACGCCGACACCATTGTTCGCACCCTGGAGCGCAGCGACCTTCTCCGGGCGCCGTTTCGTGACGCGGGCGCCCCGTCACCGGTCAGCGTGGTGGCCAGGACCTCCTACCGAGCGCGCGTCGACGACCCGCGCGTGATGTGGGTGTCGCACATCGCCCCCGACCGTGACCCGCACGCCCTGTGGGCGGAGCTCGTGGAGGTGGCCCGCAGCCGCGGCTGCTCCACCATCAGCTGCCAGGCCACGGACCGGCTCACCCCCGGCAGCCACGAGAAGGTGATGCGCGACCTCGGTTTCACCCTCGATGCGCAGGGGCACGTCCTCGGCGCCCCGGTGGCGTCGCTGGAGCCCCGCACCCCGCAGCGAATGGCCGAGGTGACGGCCACGCCGCGATCCCTGGCCGCGGCCTCACGAGTGAGCACCACCTTGTGGGGCACGCCGCCCATGAGCGACGACGAGGCCACCACCATCACCGAGGCCATGGAGCGCCTCCCACTGCGCGAACGCACGAAACACGACGTGGTGGTGTGGCTCAACCACCAGCCGGCCGCCATCGGGCACCTGGACGTGCACGGCGGCGTCGGGACCCTGGAGGAGGGCGCGACACTGCCGGAGTACCGGCAGATGGGCGCCTACACCGGAGCCGTGGACGCCCGGCTCATGCTGGCCCGGGCCGTCGGTTGCCGCAGCGTGGTCGCCTTCACGGAGAACGACATGGCCCGCCGGGTGCTGCTGTCGCGCGGACTGCGGGTGGTCGACACCACGCGGCTGTACACGCTGCTCGTCTAGCGCACCTTCGGCAGGAGCAGGGTGATGGTGCTCCCACTCACCGTGGTCTTCTCCTGGAACACGATCCCGTCCAGAATGCCCACCAGACCCAGCCGCTCCGCCGACGAGAATCCTCCCAGCACCTTCCCGGTGCGCGCATCGTGGATGCTGCCGGAGTTGCGGTCCGACAGGAAGAGGGAGCCATCTGCGGAGACGCTCGTGAGTCGCGGGCCCTCGGCCAGGTGGTTGCCCTGGGGGTCCACGATTCTGCCCCCCACCTCCCCCACCACGCGGTCACCCCGACCCGTGACCGCCCAGGTCTGATACGTGTTCCTGCCGCCTCCGTTGAGGGCGTCGCGGCCAAACACCGGAATCACCGTGGTGTCCACAGTCAAGGAGGATGGGACGTACTCGTTGACCCAGGCGTACTCGGCCACGAGGGTCCCGGACTGGTCGAACACCTTGTAGGGCCGCTCGTCGGCTTCGTCCCCGGCGCCCAGCAACCACCCGTCCCAGAGGAGCCACAGCAGGGAGCCGTTCATCGCCTCCACCGCTTGGTCGAAGGTGATCGCACCGGTTGCCCCCTCCACCACCACGATGGTGTCCTCCAGGGTCAGGACGACATTGTCGCCGGCGGCCAGGACCGCCTTGTAGACCATGCCCTCGGTGTCGAGCGCCGTCACCCACGCGACGGCGCCGTCGGCATCCAGGGCCAGCACGTGCTGCTGGCCGAAGGTGAAATGTCCTTCCCTGCCCTCGATGGCGAGGATGAAATAGGCGTGCTCCTCGTCGGAGCCGATGAACGTCATGTCACCGGGGACACCTTCAGGCGTGAACCGGAACGTGACCTCGCCCGTGGCCAGATCCAGCCCAACGATGTCCGGGATCTGATCGCGGAAGAACGGGCCCCGATCCCCGTCGTCGACACACAACGCCACCCCGTTCCAGGAACCCCGGGAGCAGGAGTAACTCGGAAAGGTCCACAGCGTCTTGGTGGTGTCGGCGTCGATGCCGCGCACCTCGTGCCCGACGTTGACGGCCACGACGCCCACTTCCGCCGATGCGCCCACCATCTCGCCGTACCCGTCGCCCAGCACCTCGAGCTCCGTAATGCCGGCTTCGTAGGCGGGTGAGAGGAACGCCGCGCCGTTGCCGTGGGGCACGGGCGGCGGTCCCACGGACGGCGCCGGGGTCGGATCCGGTGGCGTGTACGGGCTCGGGGAAGCTGGGTCCACGGGTCCGTCACCCGGCCAGGTCATCCTGGCGAGCGCAGGGACGGCCGCGGCCACCACCACAGCAGCAAGAACGGCAAGAGCCACCCACATCCACCGCCAGTTGTTCCGCCGCGTCTTCGTCCGTGGCGCTGGCGGCGTCAGTCCTGGCTCGGGGGATTCAAGGGCCTCGGGCGTCTCGAGGGTGAACTCCGGACCGGGGTGGCGGGGCGAGGACCTCACAAGGGGTTGTCGTCGATGAGCTGGAACTGGGCCCCCTGGTCATCGGCGACGGTTGCCACGCGACCGAACGGGGAGTCGACGGGCCCGTCCAGGAGTTGGCCGCCGAGGTCGCGGACCTTCTCGACGTTGGCGTCGACGTCGGCCACCTGGACGTAGACACGCCAGTAGGAGGGCAGTCCGTCACCGACGATGGTGGACGCGTCACACATGCCCGCCAGCATCCCGTCACCCTGCCCGAACGTGGAGTACTGGAACGGCTGCGACTGCACGCCCAGGGGATGTATGTCGATGCCGAACACGTCGCCGTAGAACGTCCTGGCCGCGTCGTAGTCGCCGGTCATGAGCTCCCACCAGGTGAGGGCGCCGGGTTTGTCCCGGGCCTCCATCCGAATCCGCTCCCCCTCCCACAACCCAAGGTGGGCACCGGTCGGGTCCTGCAGGTACGCCATGGCGCCGCGGCCGGGGATGTCCATCGGTGGCACCGTGATCCGGGCCCCTGCCGTCTCGGCCCTGGCCGCCGTGGCGCGAACGTCCCGCGCCCCGAGGTACACGACGAACGACGGCGCCGCATCGGCGATGTCGGGGTGGATCTCCATGGCACCCGCCACCATCTCGTCCCCGAGCCGAACGGTGTTGTAGTGGCCGTAGTCCAGCCCTTCGTCTTCGAAGAGCCAGCCGAACAGAGCCCCATAGAACGCCTGGGCCTTCTCCATGTCGGGAGTGTTCAGCTCGACCCAGACGGGCTCACCTGGAATGCTCACGTTGCCGCCTCTCGCGCATCTTGTCAGTGAAGTCCACGCTAGTTCAGCGACCCGCCTACCGCGCCAGGTTCCGCGGATGATTCCTGGCGGTTCGCTCGTTCCCGTGCCGGTACTGCCCCGTGACCCGTGCCATGAGCAGCTGGGGGTCGCCACCCTCGGCCTCGACGAGGAACCGGGCGGCCGCCGATCCTCGCAGCACGCCAGCCCTTCGCCCTCGGTGCAGGATGACCACTTCGTCACCCTGCATCGTGAAGCTGAATCCCTCAGGTCGCGGCATGCGCCCATTCTGGCAAACCGGCCACGCAACGCCTCAATTGCTCAGGCGACGTCGCTTGCCGGTGAACCCTTGAAGCGACGGTGATCTTGTCTGGATCCGGGGGGCGCACCGTGCCACGGGCCGGGTATCGGTGGTCGGGGTGGTTTGACGTTGGGTGGGATCTGGAGCCATCTGGTCTCGCAGGTGTCGCCGCGCAGGATGTC
>JBDSRF010000028.1:0-10471 GCA_039929445.1 Arachnia sp.
GGAGTTCACGGTCGCGGTCCTCGGCCACGCCGTCGTCGACGCCGCGGCACTGGATGACCTCGCGGAGCTCTACCGCCAGGCGCTGTTCTCCACCCACCACCTCACCGACGCCCACCGCGATCGCGCCCTCGCAGCCCTCGAGTCCTTGAGTGCACAGCTCACTCGACGGGAGCCCACGTGAGTGTCCGGAGTGGCCTCGTCCTCCGCGTGGCAATCGGAATCGGAGTCGCGACACTCCTCGTCCTGCTCGACGGTTTCCTCAGCCTTCACGTCGAACCCGTCCAGGCGCTCATCCTCGGCACCCTCGCTGCGGTGGCCTCGTGGGCGTTCGAGTACCTCCCTCCAGTGGGAGGGGCACCCGGCTGGGAGCGGCCCTCCTGGCACACCCGCTCCCCGCACCTCCAGGCCGACATCCGCACGCGCCGACTCGCATCCGTCCTCGCGCATGCCCAACCCGGGCGTGCCTTCGAGGCCCGCAGCCTCGCCCGGACCCTCGCCGTGATCGCCGCCAGGCGGCTCGTCGCTACCGGGCGTGTCCCCGGCCCCACGGTCGACGAGGACCCCCTCGCGCACGCCGGCCCCCACCTCTCGGGCGCGCTGCTGGGCTACCTCCGCAGCCCCGAGTCCGAGCACCCGCAGGTCCTCAACCGCAAGACACTGCATGCCCATCTCAAGGAGATCGATTCGCTATGAGCACCCCCGCCCCACCGGCGCTCACCCAGGCACAGGCCACCGTCCTCGTGCATGAGGTCCTTGATGCCGTCGACACAGCCCTCGTGGGCAAACGCGACCAGATGACACTGGTGTTGGCAGGCGTGCTCGCCGGCGGACACGTCCTGTTGGAGGACTTGCCGGGGCTGGGGAAGACTCTGGCCGCGAGGTCCCTGTCGCAGGCGTTGGGGCTGGACTTCACCCGCGCCCAGTTCACGCCTGACCTGTTGCCGGCCGACCTCACCGGCTCCTACACCTTTGATCAGAACACGAGCCAGTTCACCTTCCGCGAGGGCCCGATCTTCACGGGTCTGCTCCTCGCCGACGAGATCAACCGCACCCCGCCCAAGACACAGTCAGCATTGCTGGAGGCCATGCAGGAGAGGCAGGTCACCGTCGAGGGGCACACCTTTGTGCTGCCACGCCCTTTCCATGTCCTGGCCACGGCGAACCCCATCGAGCACGAGGGCACCTACCCGCTGCCAGAGGCACAGCTCGACCGCTTCCTGCTCCGTCTCGCCTTCGGCTACCCCTCCCCCGACGAGGAGTGGGACGTGCTGGGACGGCGCATGCAACGTCGACGGGAGGAGGTTGTGGTGGACGCCGTGCTCGATGCCCCCGGCCTGCTCGCCGTGCAGGACTGCGTGGAGGACATTCACGTGGCGGAGTCGGTGGGCCGCTACGCCATCGACCTGGTCCGTGCCACCCGGGACCATCAGGACACACTCGTGGGGGCGTCGCCGCGAGGGTCGCTGGCGCTGCTGCTGTGCTCGCGGGCGTTGGCGCTCATCGAGGGCCGCGACTTCGTCATCCCCGAGGACATCAAGCGCCTCGCAGTGCCCGCGCTCGGACACCGGATCGTGATCAGGCCAGAGCTGTGGCTCAACAACGTGGCTCCCGAGTCGATCGTCCGGGCGGTGCTGGACCAGGTCCCGGTGCCCGACGCGGAGAGCTTGTGATGCACCTCTCGCACACGCCAGCGCTCCTGCGATCCCTCATGGTCGCGGCGGTGCTGGGTGTGGTCTCCGTCATGGCCCAGCGTGCCGACGTCGTGGTGCTGATGGTGCCCTTCGTCGTCCACCTGGTCTGGGGGTGGCGGAGCCGACGCCGCGCTGAGCCGGCGGTGGAGTCCCGGCCCAGGGCGGTGGTGATCCCTGAGGGGGAGTCGGCGTCACTGGTGACGCAGGCCTCGCATGCGTGGCACTCAGCCCTTGTCACGGTCCAGTGGCCCGTGCGTCCCGGCATCTCGCTGGAGCCGGACACGGGCACCGTGCTGGATTCTGCTGCTCCCGACGGTGTGCACGTGGCGGTTCAGCCTGAGCGGTGGGGGCGCTACGACGTGGGACCGGCCACCGTCGCCGTCGCGGACCCCAGCGGCAGTTGGCGCGCCTCGACGACCACCCCGCGTGTCAGCGTCACGGTCCGGCCCGCATCGTCGACCCTGGAGGGTGGCAGCGGGGTGGCCCACCCGATCGGGATGGTGGGCATGCACCGCTCACTGCACCGCGGGGACGGCAGCGACCTGGCGGAAGTCCGTCAGTTCCGCCCCGGCGACCGCCTGCGGCGCATCAACTGGAGGGTGACGTCGCGGCTGGGTGCGTTGCACGTGAACTCGACGCTGACCGAACGTGACACCGATGTCCTCATCGTCGCGGACACCCTCCTGGACATCGTTTCGGCCAGTCCCGATGCGCCGACGAGCCTGGATGCGACGGTGCGGGCGATCGCGGCGATCTCGCGACACTACGGCGGCTTCGGTGACCGGGTGTCCATCCACGACCTTGGCCGACGCATCGGTCATGTACGCCCCGGTACCGGCCCGAGGCATGCCCGGATGGTGCTGAACGTGTTGTCGAGGGCGAACCGGGACGTGCCGGACTGGGACGCGCTGCGGCCGGTGGGCACCGTGACCAGCGGGATGCTGGTGTTCTTCTGCTCGCCACTTCTGGAGCGCGAATCCCAGGACGAGTTGGTGCGGCTCCGGCGACTCGGCGCGGAGGTGATTGGCGTGGACACGCTGCCCGAGGGGATCGGCGGGTTCGAGGACATCCGCTCGTTCCGCCCCGACACCTACCTCGGTGAGGCGTGGATGATCCGGCGGATGGAACGCGACGACGCCATCGCACGGCTGAAGAGCCTCGGCATCCCGATCACCCCGTGGAGGGGGACGAGCAGTCTGGCGAGCGTGTTGCTCTCGATGGAGGGCGCCCGATCGGCCCCCCGGCGGGTGCCCGGCCGGTGAGGGATCTCGAGGAAGGCCTCGCGGGGTGGATCCACGCCGTCCAGATCATGAGCGGGCAGCAATGGGTTCTCCGGTTGACCCTGCTCGCCGCCGGGGTCGCGACAGCGACGCTCTGCAACGCCTGGTTCCCGGTGACGGTGTCGACGACGCTCCTGGTGGCGGCGCTCGTGCTGGCCCTCGCGTCGGCGGTGTGGCCGGACTCGGTGGCGCCGCTGTTCTTCATCGCCGTCGTGGCCCTGTGGTGGTTGGCAGGTGGAGCGGGCGCGTCCCTTCCCGGCGGGGACGGGGGCAGCCCGTGGAGGTGGCTGGGCGCCTCGGCTGCCGTGGCTGTCTTCCACCTCTCCTGCGCGTTTGCCGCGGCCGCGCCGTCGTATGCCCACATCACGGGGAGGGCGGCCGTGCTGCTGTCGCGGGGCCTTCTGGGGTTCGTGGCAGTGAGCGTCGCCGCGGGCGCGGCGGTCCTCGGGTTGGCAGCGCTGCCCGACGGAGCACTCGGCATGGGGTGGGTGGCAGCTGGCGCCCTGGCCGTGGCCGCTGCGACGGTGGCACTCGTGGCCGCACTCCGGGCACGCCCCACCGGCTGAGGAACGCGGCCTCGCCGGAGGAGTTGCTGGAAGCTCGGCGGTCAACCCCTGATGCTCTCCAGATGGCTGGAGAGGGCCTGAAGAAAGGCGACCTGGCCCGCCACGAGCTTCACGCGGGCTTCCTCCAACGTGAACCACCCTGCACGATCAATCTCGGGAAACTCTGCGAGGCGACCGCTGCGTGGCGGCCACTCCATCGTGAACTGATTGCTGGCAACGAACGCCAGGCTCGGGTTGCCCCTGATTGCGAAGGCTCGGACAACCTTGCCCGAGCGCTGCCTCACCTCCCCGAGATCGATCAGCGTCTCCCCGGGCGCTGCAGCACCGATCTCCTCCTGGAACTCGCGGCGGGCAGCGTGCTGCGGCTGCTCAACCTCCGGATCGTGGAGCCCCTTCGGGATCGACCACGCGCCGCCGTCCTTGCGGGCCCAGAGCGGGCCACCCATGTGGGCCAGGAAGACGCGCAGCTCGTCGCCCGCGTCGTCGAAGACGAGAAGTCCGGCGCTGTGGAGGGGCACGATCTATCCCCCGCCTCGGCGGCGATGCGACGGCTGGGGGTTCGGGCCGCAGCGATGTTCAGGGTGCATCCCGTCAAGCTACTCCTCGAGGTTGCTGGGCAGAACCCGCCTCGTGCCCGGGCACATGATCTACCGTCGATTCATGGCGAGCAAAGAAAGTCCTGTGGAGTTGGCGGTGGGGGAGCGCACGGTGCGGCTGAGCAGCCCGGACCGGGTGTACTTCCCCGCGCACGGCTGGACGAAGCTGGATGTTGCCAACTACTACATCTCCGTGGGCGACGGTGTGCTGCGCGCTCTCCGTGAGCGTCCCACGATGCTTCACCGGTTCCCCAAGGGGCTGGCGGGGGACAAGGTGCACCAGAAGCGACTGCCGAACGGTGCCCCCGACTGGATCGGGACCGTCGAGCTGTCCTTCCCGCGTTACGGGCTGACCGCCGACGAGTTGTGCCCCACCGAGGTGGCGCAGATCGTGTGGGCTGTCCAGATGAGCACGGTGGAGTTCCACCCGTGGAACGTCCGGCGCGCCGATGTCGACAGGCCGGATGAGTGGCGGATCGACCTCGACCCCATGCCGGAGTCGACCTTCGAGCAGGTCCGGAAAGTGGCCCAGGCGTCGCGTGAGCTCCTCGCCGAGCTGGGCATCACGGGCTATCCCAAGACCTCCGGCGGCAATGGGATGCACATTTATGTGCGGATCGTCCCAGAGTGGACCTTCGCCGACGTTCGCCGCGCTGCCTGGGCCTTCGCGGGTGAGGTGGGGCGGAGGCTTCCCGAGGACGTCACCACCACGTGGTGGCGCAAGGACCGCGACCCTCGGACCGTTTTCGTCGACTACAACCAGAACGCCCGCGACCACACCATGGCGTGCGCCTACTCGCTGCGCGGCGTCCCGGACGGCACTGTCTCGACACCGGTGACATGGGACGAGGTGGCCGACGTCGAGCCCAAGGACTTCACCCTTGCCACCGTGCCGGACCGGTTCCGACGGCTCGGAGACCTGCACGCGGGCATCGATGACGAAGCCTTCCGGCTCGACACGCTCCTGGCCTGGGCCGAGCGCGACGAGAGGGACGACCCGGCCTCGCTCGCGCAGGACGACGAAACCGAGCACGACGGGTCGGGGCCGGCGAAGACTCGTCAGTAGCGGACGGGCGGGGCCATGGCAGTGATCTCGGCCCGGTTGACGCGAACCCCCCACTTGGTGGTGGTCCAGCTGAGTACCCTGCGCAGTTCAGCGCCCATCACGTCGGCTGACACGAGCGCCTTTTGGGGATCCATGGCGCCCATGAGATCCCGCAGCGTCGCGACCGTCAGTTGGTCGATGGCCCGCACGTAGTCGTCCACCTCGTAGACGGCGGCCCGGGGGTCGTTGATTTGGTAGTGGACTACAGCGTCGATGGCGATCACGTGGTTGTCGCTGGTCAGCAGCGGCTCGCTCGTGCGTGCGAGCGTCTGTTCCCCCACGTTGATCTTGGCGCGAACCGTGTCGATGACCGGAATGGTGAGGTGAAGACCGGGGGTCAGCGACGTGCGGTAGCGGCCGAGTCGCTCGATGAGGAAGACGTGGCCCACCGGAACGACCTTCGACGCGACGAACAACAGAAGGATCACCACCGTCATGGCGACGACGACCAACGACGAATAGTTCTCCATGCGGCTGCTTTCGGTCTTCTTGTGGTACCCGGAACGGGAACGGGGTAACGCCAGGTTGCGGAGTCACGTCCGATGATTGTCGCACCGACCTCGCATCGGCAAAAGTTGAAGGACGGGAGGCACCGGTGGGCCGCCCCTCGTGGTCGAGTCGGCAAACCCCGGTGGCGGATCGTGTTGATGAGGGTTCACAACCGATGCGAATCGGACGACGGACCCGTAAAGTTGCGGCCCTACGGCGGTTGGCCGGAGAGACGACGTGGTCTCGCCAACGGCTGGAATGGCGGCAATCATGTCCGATTCGTCGACGAACGCTCCCGTGGGTGGCACTACCCTGCGCACCCTGCTTGACCAGGTGTTCGACCACACGATGTCGAAGGACAAGGCGGCGGTGCTCGCGGCATTCTCCCCCGACGCCGTCTTCATCGACCCCCACTACCCCCATCCGGAGATGCACGGGCTGGACGAGATCAGCGCCGGCCTCGACTGGGGTTTCGCGGGCATGGAGCGGTTCGGTTTCTCGATCGTGGGGTCATTCCTGTCCGAGGACGGCAACTCCGGGGCGGTGGAGATGGAGTGTCGACACGTGCTGGTGGGCGGCCGGGTGTTGACGTTTCCGCAAGTGTTCGTCGCCGAGATGGAGGAGGGCCTCCTGACCCGGCTGCGGGCCTACGAACCCTACGGGCCGGGCGCTCCGGCCATGCTGGCGATGCGGGTCCAGGGCTGGTGGCTCCGCCTCCGGAGCAGGCGAGGCGGGGCTCAGGCCACGCCCATGAGTTCCGACTCCATGCGTGCGTAGCTGCTCTCCATGCCCTCGGTCATCCCGGTGGCCAGGATCATGTCGCGGGTCTGGAGGTCCTGATAGGTGATGAGCATGGACAGCAGCGTGCCGTCGTCGGTCCGGGTGAGCGTCATCTCATTGACGTTGGTGGGGCCGTCGGTGCCGATCATGCGTTCGGTGGTCACGGCCCGGTAGGGGTGGGCCGATTCCAGTAGTTCGCCCGTGAAACCGAAGCCGTTCTCCCCGTCGCCGTCCACCCACTCGTTGCGATAGCTGTCGCCGACGGCGGTCGCCACCTCGCAGACCGGCATTGTCCAGCCGTCGGGGCCGAGCATCCACCGCTTCATCAGGTCGGGGTCGTGGTGGGCGTCCCACACCTTCTCCACGGGGCCGCGGATGATTCGGCTCACGCGGACGTGGGTTTTGTCGAGCACCTGCAGGGTGGTGCCGGCCCCGGCGGCGAAGGACGTGAGGTCGGCCACCACCTGGTCGATCTGTCCCATGGCGGTGCTGAGACCCTCATCCATGCCCATCTCGAGCATCTGCTCCAGGTCCGGCACGGAGTTGAACCACGTGGTCACGACGAGCCGGGACCCGGCGTCGGTGTCCTCGAAATCGAAGACGACGCGCATGGTGGGCATGTCCTCGTCCGCCCTGCCGTCATCGCCGACGAAGCGGTCGCGGACCTCCAGTGTGTGGGGCGCCTCGACGCGGACGATCTCCCAGAGGCCGTCCATGCGCTCACCATCGGGGCCGCTCATGTAGTAGCGGGACTGGCCGCCGGGGGCCATGTCGTGGCGGCTGAAGGTGGCGGGCCACGCGGGCGGCCCCCAGAACTTCTCCAGCTGCCGCGGATCGGAGTAGGCCTCCCAGAGGCGGCGGGCTGGGACGGTGAAGTCCGCCACGACGGTCATCGTCAGGGCCTCGACGTCGGTGTCGATGGATGTGATGGGCATGCTGGGTCCTTACTTCTGTGTGGTCAGTCGTCTGCCAGGAGGGCGTCGAGCCGCGAGATGCGGCCCCGCCAGATGTCCTCGTAGCGGCCCAGCAGTGCCTGGGCACGCTTCACTGTCTCGGGGTTGCCGCGAACCCTGCGTTCGCGGCCGTGCGAATGTTTCGTCACCAGCCCTGCTCCCTCCAGCACGACGACGTGTTTCTGCACGGCCGCGAAGGACATGTCGTAGAACGCCGCGAGGTGTGACACCGACACCTCCCCGTCGAGGGTGCGGCGGAGGATGTCGCGACGGGTGGCGTCGGCGAGGGCGTGGAAAAGCCGATCCACCTCGTCGTCGGTGAGCCGTGAGTCCGCAACATGTACAACCATTTGGTTGTATCTTAAGCGGCTCCCCGGTCCAGTGCAACAGGCTGCGAAGAAATGGGCCGGCAGGTTCATTGCGGCCGCCGATTCTGCGGATGTATCAGGAGGCGAAGGCCCGCCTCCTCAGCAAGTAGCAAGCCCGCGCACCTGCGGGGCGGCCGCACGAGACGATCACGTCGCATCGTGGAGGAGCCGCACACTGACGGCAGAAAGGCCGAAACGATGCTCAAACTCGCCGCGTTCATAGACCTGGGCGACCGCACGGTCGACGACAACGATGCACGCTACGAGGGCGGGGTTCCGCCCACCAGGCACGCCGCCAGCGTGATGCACGACCACGGGACCGGGCTGGCCACTGCCCCGCGGTGCCATCGCTTCGAGCACACCGACCGGTGGGCGGACGGGGACAAGAAGCGGATCGACGCGAACATCCGGGAGCTCATCGCCATGGGATACCACGGCGACACAGCCCGGGATCTGGGCCGGAGCAGGACCGCCATCGACTTCAGCAACCCCGCCACCCGTGCACTGCAGCGGAGCATGCCGACCATCGCCGAATGGTTCAAGCTGATACCGCGAGCGGTGGCGCTGGACATCATCTACGAACCGGACAAGGGGCGCCTCTGCAACGGCGTCGTCCTCGACGACGAGGCCGTGTCCTGGTTCAGGAACATCGATGACGCCATCGGGATCAGGAGTCGCGCGGCAGTCCTCAGTGAACTCCTCCGACAGGAGGCGGCCCACCGGGGCAGCCTGTCCGTCGCCTCACTCGCCTGCGGGGCGGCCCAGCCGGTGCTGGAGACCATGGCGGAACTCCTCGCCGACGGTGACTCCGCGGACTCCGCAGTGACGCTCGTCGACCTGGACCGGGAGTCCCTGGCGATGGCAGAGGAACTGGCAGGCACGTACGGCATCGCCGACCATGTCACGGCAGCCGCGCGCAATATTCTCGGTCTGGACGGCATCGACGTGGGCGACGCCACCACGGGAGGGGCCGGGGGGTACCATGTCGTGGAGGCCCTGGGTTTCCTGGAGTACCTGCCCCCGGAGAACCAGGAGTCCTACACCTACAACGGCGTCGTCGACGAGAAGCGGAGCCGGGCCGGGGCCATCGTGTTCCTGAAGAACGCCTACAACCTGGTCAGGCCCGGCGGGCTGCTGATCTTCGGCAACATGCTCGACGAAACGCACCGCCAACTGGAGTTCACGCTCAACACGGTGCAGTGGCCGCACATCCAACCGCGGTCGATCACCCAGATGCTGCGCATCATTGCTGCCGCAGGGCTTGACGTGTCGGCGGAGGTGGACATCTACTGCCCCACGGACGGCGTGTACGCGGTGTATGCCATTCGGAAACCCTGACTGCCCGGGCCACGCTGCGCCGCTGCAGCGTCCGGCACACGCGCAGAGGTGAGCCGTCGCGCCCCGGATGTCACACTGGAGCCCGGAACGGGAGGTGTCGTGGACACAGTGTGTGAAGCGTGGCCGATGGGGACGCTGCCGGCGGCCGGCGACCGCCCATGACCGCGACCCCTGTGCTCGCGACCCGCAGCCTCAGCAAGGACTACGGCCCCATTCGCGTGGTGGCCGACGTGTCCCTGGACTTCCATGCCGGCTCCATCCATGCACTGCTGGGGGAGAACGGGGCAGGCAAGTCGACGCTCATCAAGATGGTCGCGGGGGTGGTGCAGCCCAGCGACGGCACGGTCGAGGTCGGCGGCGAGGCAGTGCGGTTCCGCTCGGTGAAGGACAGCCAGGCTGCAGGTGTCGTCGCCCTGCCACAGGAACTGATGCTGGTGCCCACCCTGGGTGCTGCGGAGAACATCTTCCTCGGCGTCCGGCGCCCGGGGCCACCCGGACTGCTCCGGCGAGGACGCCTCGCCGCCGACGCCAGGGAGCAGCTCGCCCGCCTCGGGCAGACGTTCAACGTGGACACCCCGGTGGCGGAGCTGTCGGCCGTGCAGCAGACCATGGTCGCGCTGGCCCGTGCGCTGGCCAGGGACGCCCGCGTGCTGGTCCTCGACGAGCCGACGGCGGCCCTGACCGACACCGAGACCGAGGTGCTGTTCACGGTGCTGCGCAACCTCCGCGACCGTGGCGTCGCCATCATCTATGTCTCCCACCGTCTGGAGGAGGTGTTCGCCCTGGCGGACACCGCCACCGTCCTGCGCAACGGCCAGCACGTCTGGACAAAGCCCATGGGGCAGACCCGGCACGACGAGGTGGTGGCCGCCATGATCGGACGGGCCCCCGAGCAGGAGTTCCCGCCCCGCGCCACGGTGGACGGCGAGCCAGTGCTGAGCGTCACCGACCTCACGGGCTGGACCCTGCGCGGCGTCAGCCTGAAGGCCTGCTCCGGTCGGGTGCTGGGAATCGCCGGCCTCGCCGGGGCGGGCCGCACCGAGCTGCTGCGACTCATCGCGGGGGTCGAGCGCGCCCGGGGCGGCACCGTTGAACTGGACGGCCACGACATCACCCGCTCCTCCGTTGCCCGCAGCATGGCGGCCGGGGTGGTGCTCGTCCCCGAGGAGCGGCGACGTCAGGGCCTCGTGATGAACGCCAGCATCGCCACCAACATCGGCCTCGGCAGCCTGAAGGCGCTCAGCAGGGGCGGGGTCATGCAGCCCCGCCGGGAACGGGCGCTGGCCCGCCGGCAGGCCGAGGAGC
>JBDSRF010000029.1:0-5815 GCA_039929445.1 Arachnia sp.
CGGGGACCGCCTGATCCCGGTCCCCAACCTGTTCAACGAGTTCAGCACGGAGGCCGACACCTACCTGACCCCGTGGGAAATGATCATCCTGTGCGTGCCGGCTGGCAGCGATGTGGCGCTGGAGGTCAGCGACGAGGACAGGGTCATCGCAGTGGACCTGCGCACCGGTGCGCCACGGATGGACGACGCGTGGGCGGCGACCACCGGATTCCGGGAGCGCTGGGAGATCACGTGCGACCCCGAGTCCGGTGTCTTCAGCAGGGCCTTCACCACCCTGCCCCCGGCAGGGATGGAAGCCGAGGGCGGGAAACTCAACGTCGGGCTGCGTCCCGACACGGGTGGCGGGTTGCGGCCCTGGACACCCACGCAGGGCTGGGCGCCCAAGGGCACTCAGTGGCTGTCCGTGGGCATGGGCGCCCGCGTCCAGTGGGAGGCCCGGCTGGTGCCGGCGCTCACACTGTCGGTGCCCAAGTCCTTCATCCACAGCGACGCCTCTGGCCAGCAGACCGAGGCCGTCCATCCTGAGTCCGTCACCACCGACGCGTTGGCCACCGGGCAGGCGGAGCTGCTGGTGGTGTGGCCCGTGATCGCGGGCGCCGGTACGAGCACGCTCAGCTTCAACGCCGTGGGGGAGATGTCAGTGGACTACGAGGAGGTGCCCGGGGTGGCCGCACAGTTCAGTGGAGCAGCGACCCCCCTGGAGTTTGTCCTCACGGCCACACCCAGTCAGCGCTGAGAGGCGCCACCACGCAGCCGCGTGACCTCGTACAGGGCGATCGACGCCGCCACGGAGGCGTTGAGGGACTCCACGGCGCTGGTGATGGGGATGGACAGCAGCGCGTCGCAGTGGTCCCGCGTCAGACGGGCCAGCCCGTCCCCCTCGGAGCCGACCACCACGAGCAGGGGACCGTCCGAACCCGGCAGGGCCGAAACGGACACGTCACCCTCCCCGGCCAGACCCACCACGGTGAAGCCCATCTTGGATGCCTGTAGGAGGGCACGGTTCAGGTTCGTTGCCATGGCCACGGGGATGCGGGCCGCGGCACCGGCGGAGCTCTTCCACGCTGCCGCCGTCATGGAGGCGGACCTGCGGGCCGGGATCACAACACCCTGAGCGCCGAAGGCGGCGGCGGACCGCACGATGGCGCCCAGGTTGCGGGGATCCGTGACGCCGTCCAGCGCCACGACGAGCCCGTTCCCACCCGCCTGGAATGCATCCGCGAAGACGTCCTCGGGGTCGGCATACTCGAAGGGCGGCAGCTGCAGCGCGACCCCCTGGTGCACGAGGTCACCGGTCACACGATCCAGTTCGGCGCGGGTCACCTGCAGCATCGGGATCGAGTTGTCGGCCGCGAACTTGAAGATGTCGCGGAGCCGGTCGTCGCGCTCCGCGCCCTCGGCCACGTAGGCCTTCGTCACGGGCAGGCCGGCCTGCCGCGCCTCGAACACGGGGTTGCGGCCCACCACCCAGTCGGCGCCCACGGCCGTGGCCGTGGTCTTCTTCCTCGGCTGGCCCTGGCCGCGTCGATCGGCGTCCTTCTTGTTCTTGTGTGCCTTGTGGTACGTGCGGTCTTCCGCCCTGGGGGTGGGCCCGCGACCCTCCAGGCCACGCCGGACGCGTCCGCCGGAGCCTGCCGTCTTGTTCTTGCCCTTGGTGGTCGCGCCGCGGCGCGTCGAGTTGCCTGCCATTAGTTCTTCTCCAGATTCCAGCGGGGTCCGCTCGGGGTGTCGTCGATTGTGAGGCCGAGGGTGGCCATGGTGTCACGTATGGCGTCGGCCGCAGCCCAGTCCTTGGCGGCCCGGGCGGCGGTGCGTTGCGCCAGAAGGTGCGCGACCAGCCCGTCCACGACGGGGGTGAGGTCGTTCGACGACCCGGAGCCAGCCCATTCGGGGGCGTTCGGGTGCAGTCCCAGGACGTTCAGCATCGAGGAGACGATGCAGAGGTAGTCGCGGATGCCTTCCTCGTCGCCGGCCGTGATGGCGTGGTTCCCGTGGCGGATGGCCTCGAAGAGTGCCGCAACGGCCGCGGGCGTGCTGAGGTCGTCGTCCATGGCCGCCTCGAACGACACCCACTCGGGGAGGTCGCGCTGGCCGGCGGCTTCCCGTCGCCCCGCGAGGTACTCTTCCGCGCGCTCCACGAACGAGTCGATGCGCTCGATGGCCTTCTCCGCCTCGGCGAGCGAGCCCAGGGTGTCCTCGTCGGAGGGCGAGAACTCGATGGTGGAGCGGTAGTGAGGCGCCAGCAGGAAGTAGCGGACCGCGCGGGGGTCATGGACCTTCGTGACCTCGGACACCAGTGCGGTGTTGCCCAGCGACTTGCTCATCTTCTCGCCGGCCATCGTCACCCAGGCATTGTGCATCCAGTACTGCGCGAATCCCCGACCGGCCGCCGCGGACTGCGCCAGTTCGTTCTCGTGGTGTGGGAAGCGCAGGTCGATGCCGCCGCCGTGGATGTCGAAGGAGTCGCCCAGGTACTTGCCCGCCATGGCGGAGCACTCGAGGTGCCAGCCCGGTCGGCCGCGGCCCCACGGCGTCGCCCACGACGCGGACTCGGGTTCGCCCGGTTTGTGACCCTTCCACAGGGCGAAGTCGCGGGGGTCGCGCTTGCCGCGCGGGTCGGCGTCGGCGGCGGCCTCCATTTCGTCGATCTTCATCCCCGAGAGTTCCCCGTAGCGCGCCCAGTTGCGGACGTCGAAGTACACGTCACCGGAACCGTCGTCGGCCACGTAGGCGTGGCGTGAGTCCACGAGCTGGGTCATGAGCTCGACCATTTCCGGGATGTGGCCCGTGGCCCGCGGCTCGTAGGTGGGCGGGATGCAGCCCAGCGACGCGTAGGCGTCGTGCAGTTCCCGCTCGAACCTGTAGGCCAGGGCCCACCACTGTTCGCCGTTCTCGGCGGACTTGGCGAGGATCTTGTCGTCGATGTCGGTCACGTTGGCAACGACCGTGACCTCGAGGCCCTGGTGCTCCAGCCAGCGGCGCAGGACATCGAAGACGACCTCCTTGCGGATGTGGCCCACGTGCGGTGATGCCTGCACGGTGAGGCCGCAGTGGTAGATGGACACCTTGCCGTCGCTGAGGGGGACGAACGGGCGCACGGCGCGCGTCGCGGTGTCATACAGGTGCAGGCTCACGTCACGCAGTCTAGGGCGTCTTCTACCCGTCCCGCTCCGCAGCGCGGGCGCGCAGGGCGTTGATGTCGAAGCCGAAGGAGGGGGCCGGGGCCTCGTCGGCGGCGGCGTCCTCCCACGGATCGTAGGGGGCCACGTAGTTCTCGTCGACGAACCCCATGGACGGGTCGTACTTGTTCTCGAGTTCCTGGCCGACGGGTTGCACGTTGCTCATGTGCTCGTCAGGAAGGGTGGCGAGCACGTCGGCGATGTAGCCGGTGGCGGCGTCGGTGATGGAGACCTCGCGGCTCTCCCGCTGCGACTGGTACCAGCGGTAGTCCAGGAGTTCGTGGAAGAACTGGGCGGGGTCCCGCTTGCCCTCGAGGTGTTGGGGGATGCGGGTGACGGCGGGCTCGAACACCTCCATGAGCCACTTGTGGGCCACCACGCTCTCACTCATCGACGTGGGGAGCTTGGTGCGGTAGGTGTCCATGTCGTTCAGGAGGCGGCGCGCCTGATGCTCCTCCGCGTCCAGCCCCGTGAGGCGCATGAGGCGCCGGGCGTGGTGCCCGGCCTCCACCACCTTGGGCTGCATGCGGATGTTGCGGCCGTCCGCGGAGGTGGTGACGTCGATCTCCGCGACGTCGAAGCCCAGGGCGTTCAGGCGTCGCACCCGCCCCTCGAGTCGGTACATCTCCGACTCCGAGAACTCTTCGGCACCCGTGAGTTCGTTCCACAGGCTCTGATAGCGGTCCTCGATGGTGTCCACGAGCCACTGCGGGTCCAGCGACGAGTCCAGCATTCCGCCGGCCTCCAGATCGCAGAACTCGCCGAACAGGTTGACGCGGGCGATCTGCTGGTCGTGGGCGCGTTGCCCGGCCGTCAGCTGGTCGTGGAGTTCGCCGGTCTCGGCGTCCACGAGGTAGGCGGCGAACTCGCCGGCGTCGCGGCGGAACAGGATGTTGGACAGCGAGACGTCGCCCCAGTAGAAACCGGTGAGGTGCAGCCGGGCGAACAGCGCCACCATGGCATCCAGCAACCGGTTGACGGTGTCGAGCTTCACGCCCGAGTAGAACAGTGCGCGGTAGGGCAGCGAGAACGGGAGGTGCCGGGTCAGGAGGATGGGGTCCAGCGGGCCGCCGTCGTCGTCGGCGCGACCCAGGACCACCCCCACCGGTTCCACGGAGGGGACGTTGAGGCGGCGCAGTTCGGTGAGCTGGCGGTACTCGTGGACGGCCACCTCCTCCAGGACCTCCTTGGCGGCGAGGATGTCGTCACCCACCTGGATGAACCGCACGACGTGGCGGGAGATGCCTCGGGGCAGTGCCACGAGGTGGACGGCCGGCCAGTCCTCCAGGGGGACGTTCCACGGCAGCCGGATGAGATTGACATCCGGTTTGGCGGCGAGGAACCTGGGCATGTCGTCAGCTTAGTGCTCAGGCCGGAAACGGCCACCCGGGCGCGTCGACGAGTCAGAGGGCACGGTCGAGGGCCTCTGTCACCACGGAGACGAGGTCGTCGCGGCCCTCGATGCCCACGCTGAGGCGCAGCAGTCCCGGCGTGATGCCGGCCTCGGCGCGCGCAGCCTCGCTCATGCCGGCGTGCGTCATGGTCTCGGGGTGGCACACCAGGGATTCCACCCCGCCCAGCGACTCCGCCAGGTGGAAGACCTGCAAACCGTCCAGGAATCGTCCGACGGCGTCCCAGCCACCGGCGAGTTCGAGGCTGATGAGGGACCCGAACCCCGTCTGCTGGCGCGCGGCCAGCGCGTGCTGAGGGTGATCCGGCAACCCGGGGTGGTGCAGCGCGGCCAGGGCAGGGTGCCCGATGATGGCGGCCAGGATGGCGTCGGTGTTCTCGCGGTGCACACGCAGCCGGGCGTCGAGTGTGCGCAACCCCCGGAGCGTCAGGTAGGCGTCGAACGCGCTGGATGTCAGCCCCAGAGCGTTGGCCCAGAGGCGCAGCTTCTCGTGCACTGCGGGATCAGCTGCGACGACCGCGCCGCCCACCACGTCGGAGTGACCGTTGATGAACTTGGTGGTGGAGTGCATCACGAGATCCGCGCCCAGGTCGAGCGGTCGCTGCAAGAGGGGGGAGCAGAAGGTGTTGTCCACCACGCTCAGCGCCCCCGCCGCCCGTGCGGCGTCGGCGGTGGCGCGGATGTCGGTGATGCGCAGCAGCGGGTTGGAGGGGGTCTCCATCATCACCAGGTGCGGGCCCCGATCCAGGGCGGCGGCGAACGCGTCGGCGTCGTTGAAGTCGACGAAGTCGACGGCCAGCTTCCCCTGTGAGGCCAGGAAGCTGAAGAGCCGCCACGTGCCGCCGTAGGCGTCGTGCTGCACCATGACGCGGCCACCGGCCGGGACCAGCGCCTCGGCCAGAAGCGTGAAGCCGGCCAGTCCCGTGGCCAGGGTGGTGGCACCGGCACCGCCCTCCAGTTCGGCAAGGGCGTCGTTGAGCAGGTCACGGGTCGGGTTGCCGGAGCGGGAGTAGTCGTAGGCGCGCGGCCTGTCCGGGGCCTCGAAGGTGTAGTTGCTGGACAGGTGGATGGGCGGCACCACCGCGCCGTAGGAGGTGTCCGACCCCAGTCCGGATCGCATCGCCGATGTCCACGTGCCGAGTTCTGCCATGGCCATCACCGTAGTGCAGGAGCCGGGAGTCCCCGAGCGGGGTGGTGCTCCCCGGACAACGAAGTGGGCGCCCGC